>JABDKP010000089.1 GCA_013002175.1 Ilumatobacter sp. | reverse complement strand
GGTCCGGGGAGCTGGGCCGGTGGCCCGGGCAGCTGGGCCGGTGGTCCGGGTTCGTGGGCTGGCGGTCCGGGTTCGTGGGCTGGTGGTCCGGGGAGTTGGGCTGGTGGTCCGGGGAGTTGGGCTGGTGGCCCGGGGAGTTGGGCTGGCGGTCCCGGCAGCTGGGCCGGTGGTCCCGGCAGTTGGGCTGGTGGTCCAGGTTCGTGGGCTGGAGGCCCGGGCAGTTGGGCTGGAGGCCCGGGCAGTTGGGCCGGTGGCCCCGGTAGTTGGGCTGGTGGCCCCGGTAGTTGGGCTGGTGGCCCGGGTTCGTGGGCTGGTGGTCCGGGGAGTTGGGCCGGCGGGAGCGGATCGCTCGACTGGTAGCCGGGCACCGCATCGATCGTCACTGCGCCGCGACTCGTAGAGTGAGCCGATGCTCAGTGAGAAGCTCACGCTGCACGGCGATCTGCTCGACCAGAAGCGCCTCGCCCAGGTCCTCGACGAACTCGACGCGCTCGGCGTCGTCACGAAACTGCGCCGATTCCGTGTCGGCGAACGCGCCACCGACCCCTCGCTCGCAGAACTGACCATCCAGGCCGAGGATCGCGACGTGCTCGTCGAGGCGTGCCGCCGCGCCGGCGGGCTCGGCGCCACGTTCGACGAGACCGAGGCCGAACTCGCTGCTGCGGACACCGACGGCGTTCTGCCCGAGGGTTTCCACTCGACGACGAACTTCCCGACCTACGTCCTCCATGCCGGCACGGCGATCCCGGTCGAGGCGATCGAGATGGACTGCGGCATTCGTGTCTGGGACGACGGCGGCACCTGGCGCGCCGAGACGTGCCCGATGCACAAGGCCCGTGCGGGCGACCAGTTCGTCGTCGGTTACGCGGGCGTTCGCGTCGAGCTCGACGACGAGCCCGACGTCGACGGCGTCGACTTCGGGTTCATGAGCAACGACGTGTCGACCGAGCGGCCCAAGCGCCGAATGATCGCCGACGCCGCGCAGGCGATCCGTCGTGCGCGCGACGCCGGGCGCGACGTGGTGCTGGTCGGCGGGCCGGCGATCGTGCACAGCGGCAGCGCGCCACTGCTGGCGAAGTTGATCGCCGACGGATGGGTCACCGTCCTGCTCGCCGGCAACGCACTCGCCGCGCACGACATCGAGGCGAACATGCTGGGTACGTCGCTGGGCGTCGACCTCGACTCGGGCCGGTCAGGTCCGCACGGCCACACCCATCACCTCCGTGCGATCAACCGGGTCCGGCGGGCGGGCTCGATCAAGGCTGCGGTCGACAGCGGTGAGCTGACGAGCGGGATCATGCACACCTGCGTCGTCAACGACGTCCCGTTCGTGCTGTGCGGATCGATCCGCGACGACGGTCCGCTCCCCGATGTCATCCCGAACGTCCTCGATGCGACCGACGCGATGCGCGCTGTCGTCGGCGACGCCGACGTCTGCCTGATGGTCGCGACGATGCTGCACTCGGTGGCCGTCGGCAACATCCTGCCGGCGCGGGTCTCCACGTTCTGCGTCGACACCGACGCCGACACCGTGATCAAGCTGACCGACCGCGGCACCCATCAGGCGATCGGCATCGTCACCGACTGCGAGTACTTCCTGGGCGAACTCTGCAGTCAACTCGACGCCTGACCGGGCGGTTCCTGCGTCGCATCCGGAGACTGAGCGGGGAGATTTTCATGATTGAAAATCGCGTCACCGGGTACTCCGTGCGTCGTCCCCCTACGAAAGGAAGCACCAACATGTCACAGGACGCACGTGTCACCAAGGATCTGATCGAGACGCTCGAAGACGGCCGGAAGGGCTTCGCCAAGGCAGCTGAGAAGCTCGCCGACTCGGACCGCTCCGACCTGAGCGCCAAGATGACCGAGTACTCGAACCAGCGGGCGCAGTTCTCCGCCGAGCTCGAGGCACTGGCCGCCACCTACGGCGACGACATCGACGAGGACGGCTCGGTGGCCGCCGCCGCGCACCGCGGCTGGATGGCCGTCAAGGACGCGCTGACCGGCTCGAGCCCGCAGGGTGTCCTCGACGCCGCCGAGCAGGGCGAGGATCACGCCGTGTCCGAGTACGAAGATGCGCTGTCGAAGGACATCTCCGACGGTCTGCGCACCGTCGTCCAGCGTCAGTTCACCGCCATCAAGCAGGCGCACGACGACGTCAAGGCGATGCGCGAACTGGTCAGCTGAACACAACACGCGTCCCGGCCCGCGCCGTGACGCCCGTGTTCCCACCTCTCCAGCGGTGGCCGGAACCGCGCCGGTCACCGCTGGTTCGCGTCCGGGCACATGCGAGAGTGGTCTGCCTTCCATGAGTGAGATCGATCCGATGCAACACGGGCGCTGCGATGCCCGAGGGTGACACGCTGCGCCGGGCGGCGGAAGCCCTGACGCCCGTGCTGGAAGGCCGCGTCGTCACCGACCTCTGGTTCCGCAAGCTGCGCGGGTATCGGCCGCGTGTCGGTGACCGCATCCATCGGGTCGACGCGGTGGGGAAGTACCTCCTGATCGAGTTCGATCGCCGCCTCGTGCTCCATACCCACCTCGGTATGTCGGGCACCTGGCGGGCGACCGGCCTCGACCGGCCCGTGCCACGCGACCCCCGGCTGCGGGTGATGATCGAGACCGATGCCGGGCGTGGCCTCTGTTTCGCGGCGCCGGAGATCAGCACGCACATCGCCGACGTCGGCACCTCGCCGGTCGACGCGCTCGGCCCCGACCTCAGCGACGACGAGGTCGACATCGCCGATGTCGTTCGCCGGAGCCGGCAGACCGATGGCGACCGGACGCTGGCGCAGCTGCTCCTCGATCAGCGGGTCGCGGCCGGTGTCGGCAACGTGTTCAAGAGCGAAGCGCTGTTCGTCGCCGGCCTCCATCCGTTCGAGCGCGTGGCCGGTGTCAGCGACGAGGACCTGGAGCGGCTCTGGTCGATCGCACACCGTCAGCTGGTCGCGAATCGGGCGCGACCGTTCCGAGTCACCACCGGGGGGCGCGACGGGGGCCGGACCTATGTCTACGGCCGGCACCGGCTGGGGTGCCGCCGCTGCGACAACGCGATCCAGTTCTCACCAGCCGGTGACCTGACCGAACGCAGCAGCTACTGGTGCCCGACCTGCCAGCCGAAGCCGGCGTAGGTGTGGGCGGGCGGCCCGGCGGGTAGGCCGGGGCGATGACGCCGAATTCGCCGATGTTCGAACCTGGAGCGCAGTGATGGCCGCTGATTGGTTGTGGACGTCGTGGTCGGCCGCCTGGCTGCTGGTGCTCTCGTCGATCGCTGCGCTCATCGTCGTGATCGCTGCAATCCGTATCACCGGCCTGCGCTCGCTGTCGAAGATGTCGAGTTTCGACTTCGCCGTGACCGTCGCGATCGGCTCGATCCTGGCGAGTGTGGCGGCCACGTCGACGTCGCTCGCGAACGGGGCCATCGCAGTCGGCACGCTGCTCACCGCGCAGGCCGTGATCGCCCTGCTCAGGCAGCGCTCGTTCCTTGCCGGACGGATCGACAACCAACCGCTGTTGCTGATGCGTGACGGCGAGTTCATCGAGCACGCGTTGCATCGCAGCCGCGTCACCGAGAACGACGTGCTCGCCAAGCTGCGCGCCGCCAACGTGACCGAACTGTCACAGGTGAGCGCGGTCGTCCTGGAGACGACCGGCGACGTCAGCGTGCTGCACGGTGACGGCCCGCTCGCCGACGACCTGCTGCGCGATGTCAAGGACGCCAGGGCGTCGCGCTGAGCTGAGTGCGGGTCGCAACGTCGTTCTGTTGAGACATCATGCTTGAGATCGGCCCGCCTCGGGTACGGCTCGTGGCATGGACCCCGAAGTGAGCAGTGACGACATCGACGATCCGCGCCTGCACCATCCGTGCGGTGACGAAGGCATGCCGGGCGAGCTCGTCGACACACCGGCGAACATGCCAGGCGATCAACCCCTCGACGACGACCCGCCGACGGTGTCCGAGGTGCACGGTCGAGACACGGATGATTGATCCGGCGCGGGCACGGGTACACCGACGCAATGGCACGTCACCACCTTCGGATCCAAGCCGGCGGTCACCCCTCTCAGGGCCCGGTCCGCGAAATGGCCAACCCCACGCCCAGTCCCGCGATCGGTGAGGACTTCCCCGACCAGCCGGACGAGACCGCCGACGAGCATCCGTCGGACAAGCCGGACCTCGCCGCCTTCGCCGCCAAGCTCGGCCTGCGGACGTCGAAAGGCAGCGCCGAGGCCGGAGACGAGGGCGACGACAGCGGCGAACGGCCGTGGTCGGAGACCGTCGCCACATCAGCGTCGGCTGCGGTCGACCGCGTGACCACCAGCCTGGCGTCGGGTCTGGGTGCGGTCGCCGACCGTCTGCAGCGGCTCTCGCAGCGGCTCGCCGATCGCACGTCGAGCGACTGAGAACCGGTGTCAGTTCGGCGCGGCGAGGGCGTCGCGTAGCGCGTCGATGTCGAGATCGGGCTGCGGGTACGCCGGGGCCATCGCATCGATCGTGCCGATGATCAGCTGGGCGATCGCCCAGTTGCGATACCACTTCTTGTCGGCCGGGATGACGTACCAGGGCGCGTGCTCGGATGTCGTTGCGCCGACGACCTCGCCGTACGCCGCCTGGAACTCGTCCCACTGGCGACGGGTCTCCAGGTCCGACACCGAGAACTTCCAGCGCTTGTCGTCACGGCGCAGACGGCGCAGAAACCGTTCGCGCTGCTCGTCGAAGGAGATGTGCAGCAGGCACTTGATGATTGTCGTCCCGTCGGCGGCCAGCTCGGACTCGAAGGCATTGACCGCGTCGATCCGCTCAGCGATCTCGTTGTCGGACAGCTCGCCGGTCACGCTCGGCACGATCAGATCCTCGTAGTGCGAGCGGTTGAACACGCCCAGCTGACCGGGAGCGGGGAGCTCGTTCCGATAGCGCCACAGGAATTCGTGCTGCTGTTCCTCCTCGGTCGGTTCCGCGAACGAGGCGACGCGCACGCCGGCGGGGTTCATCGCGATCACGACGTGTTTGATCGTGCCGTTCTTGCCGGACGCGTCGAGCCCCTGGAGGACGAGCAGCACGGACCGCTCCTCCTCGGCGAACAGCAGCTCGTGCCGGTCGAACAATGCGTCGTGAAGGTCGTCCTCCAGCTCGTCGACGGCGTCGGACTCGGAGTCGACGAAGGGCGTTGCGTCCGTCGGGTACCCGGCGAGGTTGACCGCACCGTCGGAGGGCCGCGCCCGCAGCTCATCGCGGAGTTCGGTGATGTCGATCATGTGCGGACGCCTCGGTCAGTCGGGCGTGCCTTCGTGGGCGCCTCGCCTCGGCGCGAGTCGTGCTGGTGCACGGTCAGAGCGCCGGGCTGCACCTCGATCTCGAGGTGGGTGGCGGGGTCGCGGTCCTCGCCGTCGAGTTCGTAGGCGCGGGGCCGGGCGTGGTCGATGACGACCTTGCGACCCCGAGCGCGGCGGGCGAGGTCGAGCGGGAGTGGCTCGTTGCGCAGCAGGCGCCGTGCGACCGCCGCCCATTCGCGCCACGTGGACGCCGACACGACGGCGACGTCGAGCAGGCCGTCGTCGGGGAGTGCGTCGGGAAAGACGTCGATCCCACCGGTGATCGTGCCGAAGTTGCCGACGAGGACCATCGATGTGCGGCCGTCGAAGAACGGCTCGTCGTCGATCGTCACCGTGGTCGGAACCAGGCTCGACCGCAGATGCCGGGCGCCGGAGACGACATAGGCGAGCGATCCGATCTTCGACTTCAGTGACGAACTCGCGTCGCGGATCATCATCGCGTCGAATCCCGTCCCCGCCATCACGGCGAACGCCTCGCCGTTGATCCGTCCGAGGTCGATCGTGCGACGTGGCCCCAGCCCGATGCCGGCGGCGGCGTCGAATCCGGACGGCACGCCGATGTTCGCGGCGAGCAGGTTGCCGGTGCCGAGCGGCACGACGGCCAGCGAGGTGTTGGTGCCGGCGAGTGGATCGAGGCACGCGCGGACGGTGCCGTCGCCGCCGCACGCCACGACGATCTCGGCCTGCTGGTCCACGGCCTCGGTGGCCTGACCGGGGCCGGGGTCGTCCTCGGTGGTCGGGACGAGCTCGGTGTGCTCGCCGAGTGCGTCGCGGAGCTTCTGCTCATCGGGCGCGTTGCCACTGGCCGGGTTCCAGATCGCAACGGTGCGTGGCCGACTCATGGCGACACCCGTTCGCCGACCACGCCGGCATGGGCGAAGTCGATCGCGGCGACGTCGGACGTGGATGCCTCGCGAGCCGGATCGCCGACGTCCGGGATCGGCCGATCGGGGTGACCGAGGATCAGCCGACAGACGACCAGCGACACCGCTCCGAGCACGACGCCGGCGACGACGTCGCTGAAGAAGTGCATCCCCTGGTACATCCGGGCGAGGCCGACCGCGACAGGGATCGTCGCAGCGACTGCGACGGCCAGCGCCCGGGCCCAGACGGCCCGCGTCCGCCAGAACACGACGATCGCGAATGCCGCGTACACCGTCGCAGCCGCCACGTGCCCGGACGGGAAGCTGGAGTTGACCGGCGAGTCGAGCAGACGGTCGACGTCGGGGCGGGGCCGGCCGACGATCGCCGTGATCGTGATGAACGCCATGGCCTCGAAGATCAGCGTGAGGGCGATGAACAGCGCTTCGTGCCAGCGCCGCCACCGCCACAGCATCAGGCCGACGACGATCGCGGTGATCGTGATCTTGACAGGGGTGTCGGCGGGGAAGGCGCCCAACGTCGCGAGGTCGGTGCGGGACGGCGTGCGGATGTCGACGAACCAGTCGGCCAGCCGTTCGTCGAGCCGGGTCAGCGCGCTCGGTGCGGTCCAGTCGGTCAGCGCGAAGCCGACCAGTGCGCCGCCGGCGACGACTGCCACCAGCGCCCCGACGAGCAGCAGCAGGTCGTGGCGGTGGACGCACCACGTCGTCTTCCACCACTTGTCTTTCGCAGCGGTCACTGCGGCTCCTCACGGTTGGTCGGGAATCGTGGGCCGAGCGGTACCCCTCGCCGTCCGTGACCAAACGTCCGCGGCGATGACCGACTGGCGGGGTCAACCGGTGAGGCGCTTCGCGATCGTCGTCGAAAGGGTGGCTGCGCCGTCGGAGTCGGCCGAGGCGCGTTCGAGTTCGAGGTCGGCAGTCGGTCCGTCGAACGTGAGTTGCCCCATGCCGTTGTTGAAGAGCGGACCGTCGGTCAGCTCCCAGCGCGCCGTGCGGACGTCACGGTCGACGCGCCGCTCGAGCCACGAACCGATCGCCCTGCCGACGCGCGACACGGCGAAGCGCAGGACCAGTCGCTCACGCAGCCGCAGTGCGTTGCGGATCGGTGAGCTGACCACCTGGTGGACCCGGGTCGTCGAGTCGCCACGTACGTCGACCTCGGCGACATAGGAGAAGTGGATGTCCCCGGCGATCACGGTGATCGAGTCGCATCCCCGCTCCCGGCTGGTCAACTCGGTCAACAGGTCGATGACGTCCGTGAACGACCGACCGAAGGCCGGCCAGTCCTCGAGGTCGAGCGCACGGCGCAGCCACTCGGACGCGCGCGCCGCGCCACGGCCCCACGCGCCGTCGCAGAGGCGTTCGTTCCACTGCTGCAGCCCGTGCACACCCCCCGGGACGAAGATCGGGAGCGAGGTCGCCAACACGAGGTGTCCGTCCGCCCCACGAGCCTGGTCGCAGATCCACTCCCACTCGTCGACGCCGACCATCCGGCGTCGTCCGGGGTCGAGATCCCGGCCGTTGCGCGAGTCGATGACGATCAACCGCGTGTCACCGAGGTCACGGACATAGCTGAACGGGTACCCACCGGGGACGGGCGTGAACTCCTCGGATCGCCGGGCCCACTCGCTGAGGACCGGCGCGCCGTCGCCGGCCGCGGTCAACTCGGCCAGCATCGCCTCGTCGTCGAGGCGGTCGGGGGAGAGATTGCCCGCGTGCTGGTAGATCCAGTACGAGACGAGCGCCGCAATGATGTGTTGCTCCCACCACGGGGTCTCCCGGATCTCGTCGACCCAGCGGCGTGAGATGTTCCAGTCGTCGATCACGTCGTGGTCGTCGAAGATCATCGTCGACGGGAGCACGGAGAACATCCAGCGCTCGACATCAGGGGTCCAGCTCTCGCAGTACAGCGCGGCGTACTCCTCGAAGTTCGCGGCGATGTCCGCCGGGGCGGTTTCGCGACCTCGGCGCCGTCGACGGCGCATCAGTCGGCGCACGCCGGGCGACGGGTCGTCGGCATAGACCTGGTCGCCGAGGAAGACCATCAGGTCCGGCCAGTCGTCGATCGCCTGGTCGCGCATCCGCACACCGTGGGCGCGGAACGCGTCGACGCCCCGTTGACGGGGATCGCGGCCCGGCTCGAGCGAGTACGGCGGCTCGTGCGGGGCCGCCGCCCGGCAACTGCCGAACAGAATGCGCGTCGGCCCGTCCCCGCCGAGCGTGCGGATGCAACTCGATGGGAACGGCCAGTCCGTCGGCGGCCAGCACGTGACGCCGTCGAGCTCGACCTCGTAGTCGACGACGCTGCACGGTTCGAGATCGCGGACGACGACCAGCGCGTAGTGGTGTCCGTGGACGCTGAACGTCGGCGTCGAGCGGCCGAGGATCGTGACCGTGCACGACCGGTCGGTCTCGCACCAGATCGTCGCCGACGTCTCTCCGACGTACCGCAGCATCGGCCCCAGCAGCAGCGTGGCACCGCGGGACGGGTCGGAGTCGGGTGCGTGTGTCAGAGGGGCGCATCGTGACCCAGCAGGACAGGCCTGTCAATACGCGCCGATCGACGGTGCCTGTCTCGCGTTCCTGGCACCCGCTGCCGCGGTTTGGGTCGCACCGGGGACGGGTATCGCCGCACCGTGGTAGCACTCGACCATCCGCCCGACGCATCGCCGGGTCTCGCCGACACCGACTCGACGATCACCGACGTCGCGGAGCGCACCGAGGACGTCGTGGCGTCGACACCGTGGCTCGAGTACGTCACCCGTCTCGGCTGGATCTCGAAAGGCCTCGTCTACACGCTGATGGGCATCACCGCGCTGGCGATCGCCCGCCAGCAGTCGACCGGCGAGAGCGCCTCACCCGAGGGCGCCCTGCAGCGCGTGATGGAGCGGCCCGGCGGTCGCGCCCTCCTCGTGGTGCTCGGCGCCGGGCTCCTGCTCTACGTCGCGTGGCGTCTGCTGACGGTGGCGTTGATCGCCGGCACCGACCTGTCGCACTGGCTCGACCGTCTCGGCTACACCTTTTCCGCAGTGTTCTATTTCACCCTGTCCTGGACGGCGCTCACCGCCGCCATGCGCGACACGCCGCCAGCGGATGGCAACACGATCGAGCAACTCTCGCGCACGCTGCTGGAGACCGGCTGGACCCGCGTGCTGCTCGGCGTCGGCGGGCTCGTCGTCATCGGCGTGGGCATGTACTTCATCGTCCGCAAGGGCGCGCTGCGGTCCTTCACCGATGACCTCGACGACGTCGGCGAACGCTGGAACTCGAACGACCACTACGGACGTGTCGTCCTCGTGGCCGGGGTGCTCGGCTGGCTCGGCCGCGGCGTCGTGACCGTGCTCGTCGGATTCTTCGTCACCCGAGCCGCGGTCAGGTTCGACGCATCCGACGCGCGGGGCTTCGACCGTGCCCTCCGGCAGGCGGCCACGACCGACCTCGGCACGATGCTCGTTGCGGGCACCGCAGTCGGCCTGATCGTCTACGGCCTGTACTGCCTGCTGAGCGTGCCGCGCCGCTGCCTGGAGATCGAACGGTGATTCCGCTGATCGTGCTCGCGGTGGCGTTCGGCGTCACCGTCGCGCTCGTGGTGGTCAGTGCCGTGTTCGGCGAGCAGCGTCCGCTCGACACCGAGCGACCCGAGCGCTGGGTGGTGCACCACGCACCGGAAGCATTGCGTCCAGCGCTCCGCCGCGTCGACCGGCGCATCGTCGGCGGCGTCGCTGTCGCCGCGAGCCTCGTCGTGGTCGCCGCCGGTGGCATCGCCGTCGGCACGATCTTCGATGCCGTCGACAACGACCGCGGCATCGCGAACTGGGACGAGTCGGCGGCGGAGTGGGGCGCCAACAACGCCACCGATGCGTCGACGCGGGTGCTCCGCGCGTTCACCCACCTCGGGGGCACGGCCGGCCTGCTGGTGATCCTCGTGTCGATCGGTGCGGTGCTCTACCTCCGCCGCCGATCCTGGGGCCCGGTGCTGTACCTGCTGATCGTCGGCGTCGGCGTGGCCGGGCTCAACAACATCTTGAAGTTCGTCGTCGACCGCGACCGGCCGACGGTCGCCCAGTTCGCAGGTCACAGTGGGTCGTCGTTCCCGTCCGGACACTCCGCGGCCGCCGCCGCATGTTGGGCGGCGATCGCGCTGGTCGTGTTCCGCCGGGCATCGCGTCGCACCCGTGGTGTCGCCGCCGCCGGCGCCGTCTTCATCGCCGTCGGAGTCGCGGCGACGCGCGTGCTGCTCGGCGTGCACTGGCTGACGGACGTGATCGCCGGCGTGATCGTCGGGTGGTCGTGGTTCGGCCTTGTGACGCTGGTGTTCGGTGGTCGTCTGCTGCGCCTCGGTGAGCCGGCCGAGCGTGTGGCCCGAGGCGTCGACGAACCGACCGTCGACCGGGACAGTGCAGACGTGCCCGACCTCCATCCGTCCGAGGCGAGCGCAAGGTGAGCACCGACCGATCGGACCGCCGCGACGACGTTCGCGTTGCCGCGCTGGGTGGGGTCTTCGCCGCGGTGATCGGGTTCGGGGGGATGGCGATCGTCGGCACCGCGAGCCCGGTCGAGGCGCGTCGGCTGCTCGACGGCGTGCTCCCGACGGTGCGGTTCGCCGCGTCCGCCTACATCGCGGGCGGCGCGTCGGTGCTCGCCCTGATGCTCACGCTCCTGACGTTCAGCATCTCCCACGAGCTCGAGTTCCGGCCCAGCCACTACCACCGCATCCGTGACATCGCGGTGATGACGACGGTGGTGATCGGCGGGTCGGTGATGCTGCTGATGTTCCTCAGCTTTCCGCTGGGCGAGGCGGACGTGAACCGCTCGTGGTACCAGTGGGTGTACTACGCCGTGTTGCTCGGCGGCGCCGTGATCGGCGGGGTCTTCATCTCGATCGTCCTGATGCTGTACTACGCGATCAGAGGGTTGATCGGCGTCGGTCAGGACCCGTCGTCGAGCGCCCTGATCGACTCGGCCGACGCCGAAGCCGGAGTAGAGGCGGAAGCCGAAGCACTCACCGAAGACGATCGCGACGCGGAGGGCGAGTTCGTCAACTCGTGAGCAACTCCTGCCGGGGACCCCGGTCGACCTCGAGGCGGAGGACGCCGTGCGGGTCAGCCTTCGCGGCGTACATCAGGGCGTCGGCGCGGAGGAGGGCCGTGGCGACGTCGGACGGCGGGCTGACGAATGTCACGGCACCGAACGAGAAGTCGATGCCGGTGTCCGCCGTGACCGCCCGCAACCGGCCGTGCAGTCGCTCCAGCACCTGCTGGGCGGCGGCCTCGTCCGTCTCGGGCAACAAGAGCGCGAACTCGTCGCCGCCGAGGCGACCGATCACGTCGACGTGGCGGAGCGCAGCCTGCATGACGATGCCGACCTGGCGCAGGACCGAGTCACCCGCGGCGTGCCCGGCGGTGTCGTTGAGTTGCTTGAAGTGGTCGATGTCGAACGATGCCACGGTGAGCGGGCGCGCCGATCGACCCGCCCGGTCGAGCTCGATCCCGGCGCGTTCGCTGAACCCGCGCCGGTTGAGCACTCCGGTCAGCGTGTCGACACGTGCCTCGGCAGACTGCTCGCGCAGCGCATCGCGCAGGCTGACGAGGAGCAACGCGATGATCGTGAAGAACGCCAGGCGGACGACTCCGTTCCAGACCGGGATCAGCGGCTGCGAGTACTCGCGATCGCCGATCAGCTCCACGACGTACCACGCCGCGGCGGCGAACGCAGCGGACACGAATGCCGGCCGGCGACCGAGCCGCCACGCGATCAGTGCGGTCGGGGCGATGTAGAAGACCGAGAACGAGATCTCGGTACCCGTCAGCAGGTCGGCATCGACCACGACCAGTCCGATGGCGAAGGAGAGCAGCACGGTCTGTGCGACCGAGAGCGAGTCGATCCGCTCGAGCACGATGGCCCGGTGGCGCTTCGATGTCGTCATGGTCGGTTGCTCGCAGTCGCAACAAGTACACCCGTGTGTCGTCTCGGAAAACCGTACTGCTCGCCGGTACTGCCGTGGGCGATGCTCGCTGGGTCGTCAGGCCGAGCGGAGATCACGGGCAGCGAGGCGTGCCGCGGCGAGGTCGGCCAGCGCGAACCCGGCGGACTTGAACGTTGTGATCTCGTCGTCGGTCTCGCGGCCGGGGTGGTCGCCGGTGACGAGGTCGCGCAGGTCGGCGCGGATCGATTCGGTCGTGATCACGCCGGCTTCGATCGGCTGTGCGAGATCGCCGGCGAGCACCGCACCGGCGACGGTGTCGACGAACAGCGACGAGCGAGCGATGGCGTCGTCGTCGGTTTCGCGCATGTCGGCGCGAAAGCTCCCGACCAGGTCGAGGTGCGCACCCGGCTGCAGGTCGGTGCCGTGGACGAGCGGGTCGGACGCGCCGGTGACGCACGAGACGATGTCGGCCGCCCGCACGCCGGCGGCGAGGTCGGTCGTGGACCGCGCCGGCAGGCCGCGCGCAGCGAGTGCACCGGCCACCGCGGTCGCCTTGTGTGCGTCGCGACCCCAGATCTCGATGGCGTCCAGTGGGCGGACGGCGGCATGCGCCTCGGCGAACCGTGGCGCCAGTTGACCGGTGCCGACGATCAGCAGGCGGTGCGCGTCGTGCCGGCTCAGATGACGCGCGGCGAGCGCCGAGATCGCGGCCGTGCGCCGTGCCGTGAGTTCCTCGCCGTCGAGCGTCGCGAGCAGCGTCCCGTCAGCGCCGTCGAACAGGAGATATGCCGCGTTGATCGTCGGGACACCGGTGCCGGCGTTGGTCGGGACGTAGGTCACGGTCTTCACCCCGATCACGTCACCCGGCAGCCAGCTCGGCATGAGCAGTAGCGAGCCCGTGTCTCCACCGGGAAGTTCGATGTCGTGGACGTGCCGGTCCGGGGACGACCCGTCGCCCGCCGACAGGACCTCGCTGATCGCGTCGAGCAAGTCGGGCCACGGCGTCCTCGCGCACACCTGGCCGGCGTCGAGCAGCAACGTCATCGCCGGTCAGAGGATCGACGTGGCGCTCGCCAGCGGGTCGGTCGTGCCCAGACGATCCAGGGGGTCGGTCGCCGGCCCGGCCGCGTACGGCTGCGCTGGTCGTCGGGGCGTCGTCGGCGGCGGGACGGACGGCGGCACGGACGGTCTGAACGCGGTGGCGCGGATCTCGGTGATCGTGGCATTGCGCACGGGACGATCGTTGGGCAGGCCGGTGTGCGTCGCACCGGAAACGATGTCGATGTCGAGGCGGCCACTGCGGCGGATGCGGGCGATGTCGTCGTCGCGGGTGACGAACCGTTCGAGGCCGAGCACCGGCTCGGCGGTGGGTTGCCAGACCAGGTGGCCGTCGTGGAGCTCCAGCGCCGTGGACCGGTCGATGTCGTCGACCGCCAGCACATTCGACACGAGGAGCGCGGCCGAACCCGGCAGCGGGCCCATCGTGTCGGCGCGCTCGCTGTCGTCGTCGAGCGTCGAGATCGTCATGTGTTCGAGCGCGCCCGATTCGAGCATCGGTTGATAGGTCGTTCGGAAGTGCTCGATCGTCGTCAGCGGCGACCAGAGGTTGCACGTGCGGATCGGCGTGGCGAGCAGCTGTGCCAGTCGCGACAGCACCAGGTCCCCGGCGCCGTGACCGATCAGATGGAGTTCGAACGCGTTCTTGGTGAGGTTGTACGCGATCGACTTCGCGAGCAGCCGCGCCGCGCCGTCGCGACGACCGCACGCAGCTTCGGCCCGACGGCGCACCTGGTTCCACATCGTCGGCACCGAGTATGCGGCGGCGAGGAACTTGGCCATCGGCGGGCCGCCGACTTCGTTCCAGTACCAGCCGAGATCGGTGCCGACGTCGTCCTCGTCGAGGCCGGCGTCACCGTAGAGCCGCCCCTGCATGTCGGCGTACCACGGCGTGTCCCAGAGGAGGAAGATCGGGTAGATCTCGTTCGCGACGAGCTCGTCGCGCAGCGGCGCGAGCATGTCGACGGTGGCCGACGTCGAGAAGTAGCCGCCGTCGGCGAAGATCGCCAGCCGTCGCGTCGACCAGCCGGCGGTCTGCTGGCGGAAGAGGAAGAGCATCGTCTTCAGCGAGTCGAAGTTCATCCCGAAGCTGGTGCCGAGCGGTGCGAACAACCCGTCGTCGCCGATCGTGACGAGGTGGCGCCACATCCGCGAGTACGACTCGGGCCGCACCGCGTCTGCGCCGGACGCAGGCGCGGGTGCGGGCGGGGGAGCCGGTGTTTCCGCGGGAGCGTCTGCGGCGGCCGTCGTCGGCTGTGCGAGCGGACGCGTCGGCGCCGCCGTGTCGGTGGCATCCGCGTCGGTCTCGGGATCGTCGGTCTCGGGGTCGTCGCCGCCCGTGAGCGGCCTGCCGGCCGGGCGCGGACGGCGCGCCGCCTCGATGAGGTCGGCTTCGGCGACGTCGATCTGGCGGGCATACGACGCGGTGTGGACGAACCAGACGTCCTGCCCATTGGCCGCGAAGTCCGCGTACGGGAGGAGGGCGTAGCCGCGGTCGCCCCACTCCTGACCCCACGAGTTGTGGATCCACCAGCCGCGTTCGTCGAATCCGACGATGACGTACGCGTGGCCGCCGAGCATCTTGCCGCCGTGCGGTTGGTTGATGAGTGTCTGGTCGGGGAGGTAGAGGTTGATCCACCCGACGTGGGTCTGCGAGCTGACGAACAGCGGATGGTCGAGCAACAGCGACTTCTTCATGCTCGCCACGTCCGACGTGTCGATCCGGAGGTAGAGGCTGCCCGGACGGCGCACCGCATCGATCACGCGGCGCAGCGTCAGCCGGCCGTGCTTTTCACCGTGCTCGTCGTCCGGGTCGTACGGCCAGTTGTCCTCACACGCCGCACCGGTCTTGCGCCAACCCTTCAGCGCGCCGCGCAGCGTCGAACCCTCGTCGTGATCGGCGCGGTCGTAGACCTGGGCCATCTCGTACATCATCCGCCGGCTGACCCTGCGGTCGGCGCGTTCCGCAGGGGGCAGGTCCCCCCACTGCTCGCCGAGATCCTTGCGGAGGTGGTACTCGGCGATCGCGGCCAACGCGAACCCGACGCACTCCTCGCCGCGTTGGTACCACGTCGGATCTGCGAGTTCGCGGTAGTCGGTGACGACGTGTTCGTCCTTGGTCTCGACGTCCTCGCGGAGCAGGTCGCGGAGGTCGTTCTCGGCTCGTTCGAGGGTCTCGTCCCGCTGGAGGTCGTCAGGCGGGAACGGGCGGTCGCGCGGGTCGTACCGGTCGGCAAAGACCTCGCGATGGACGTCGTCGCGCTCGGACATGAGTGGTTCCGCCTTTCGTGTCGTCGCAGCGGCAACGTTAGTTCATCGCGATGCCGTCCTCGTCCGGATCGTCCCCGTCGGTGCCTGCCGAACCCATCGTGCCGAGCAGCTCGTAAAGCGCGTCACGGGCGGCGGCGATCGCATCGAGCGGGGGAAGCACGACGCTGTCGTCGGGTGACGCCTCGGGGTGGTCGTCGAGCGTCGCTGCGACGCGCTCGAAGTGCTCGATCGTCCAGAGAGGTTGCGCACTGCCGACCTCGTCGTAGTGTCGCTTCGCCGTGGCCAGCAGCCGGGCCGCGAGGCTGCGGTCGTCGATGATCTCGGCGACGAGTTGGAGCATCCAGAACTTGGCGGCCGCGTACCACTGGATGTCGGGTTCCTCCAGTGCGGCCGCAAGCCGACCGGCGGCGTCGACGATCTTGCCGTCGGTGATGTCGGCGAGGGCGATCGTCAGGTCGATGTTGTTCACGCCGGGCCGCACGCCGAGCGTCTCGAAGGCGGCGCGCGCTTCTTCGAGCAGCGAGCGGGCGTCGTCGGTGCGACCGGCGTACGTCGCCAGCTCGCCGAGCCCCGACCGGCCCAGGGCGATGCCGTATCGGTTGTCGGCAGCGGTTGCCTCGTCGACGGCCTCGGTGAACAGTGCGGCGGCTTCGTCGTACCTGCCCTGGTCCTTGTAGCCGAACGCGATCGTCGCGAGCGCGAGTGTCGCTGGTTCGCCGGCGATGCGGTACTGCTCGACCGCCTCGTGCAGCGTCGCCTCGCCCTCCTCGGCCCGGCCGAGGTCGTGGAGCGTGTTGCCGAGGTTGTTGAGCGCAGCGGCGAGACGGCCGGGATCACCGATCCGGCGCCGCAGCTCGACCTCGCGCATCAGCATCATGGTGCCGGTCTCGGGGTCCGACCAGGACCCCAGCAGCAGCGAATACGCATGCAGTGCGGCGGCGAGGACGTCGTCGGGCAACTCGGGCTCGTCGTCGAACAGTTCACGGCACCAGTCGATGCCCTCGACGAACGTGCCGCCGGCGTACCAGAGGTAGCCGATCGAACCGATCATGTGGGCAGCGTCGAGGTGGCGGTGCTGGTCGATCGCGTAGCGCAGCGCGGCCCGGAAGTTCTCGACGTCTCGATCGAGTGCGGCGAGCGCAACGGGGAGTTGGTCGCCGCGCCACATCGTTTCGAGGCGAGCTGCGAACTCGACGAAGTAGGTGGCGTGGGCGATGTGTGTGCGTTCCTCCTCGCCGTGCTCGGTCAGCGTCGTTGCGCCGAAGTGACGCATGCTCTCCAGCAACCGGTACCAGGTCTCGCCCTCCCCATTGTCCTCGGCGACGAGCATCGACTTGTCGAGCAGGGCGGTGACGTGATCGAGGACCTCGTAGTCCTCGATGTCGTCGCCGACGCACACGTGCTCTGCCGCGTTGAGGTCGAACGTGCCCGAGAAAACGCTCGCCCTGCGAAACACTGCCTGTTCGGGTTCGGTCAGATGCTCGTAGCTCCACGCGATCGTCGCGGCGAGCGTGCGGTGCCGTTCGAGTGAGCCGCGCGACGAACCCGCAAGCAGCCGGAAGCGCTCGTCGAGCCGTGTTGCGATCTGCTCGGGTGACAACGCCCGCAGCCGGGCGGCGGCCAACTCGAGCGCGAGCGGGATGCCGTCGAGCCGGACGCAGATCGCGACGACCGCGTTGACGTTGCTCTCCGTCACCGCGAAGTCGGGCTTCGCCAGCATCGCCCGTTCGGTGAACAGCTGGACGGCATCGGTGTTCAGCACCTGCTTCAGGTCGAGCGCGACCGGTCTCGTCGGCCGGGCGACCCAGTGCGGCAGCCCGCTGCCACCCGCTGTCTGCTGCGGTTCGAGGTCGGGCATCGACAGCGACGGCACCCGGTAGGCGGCCTCACCGCCGATGTTGAGCCGCTCGCGACTCGTGGCCAGGATCTTGAGACCGGGACATGACTGGAGGAGGTCACCAGCGACGTCAGCGACCTCGTCGATGAGATGCTCACAGTTGTCGAGCACGAGCAGCAGCCGCTGCGCGCCGATCTTTGACGCAATCGTCTTCACGAACGGCTCGTCGGGAATCTCACGGGCGCCGACGTTGACCGCGATCTCGTCGCAGACGTACTGCGGGTCGGCGACGCCGGCCAGTTCCACGAACCTGATCCCGTCCGGGAAGAACTCCAGCGAGTCCGCCGCGACCTGGAGCGCGAGACGGGTCTTGCCGGCGCCACCGGAGCCGACCATCGTCACCAGCCGGTGGTCGGCGAGCAGTGCCCCGACGTCGGCGAGTTCTTGTTCGCGTCCGACGAAGCTGGTCAGCTGCGGCGGCAGGTTGATCGACGGGCCCTCGAGCGTGCGCAACGGCGGGAAGTCGTCGTCGAGTTCCGGGTGACGGACCTGGAAGATGTGTTCGGGACGCAGCAGATCCTTCAGGCGGTGCTCGCCGCAGTCGACGAGGGTGGTGTCCTCGGGCAACGGGTCGAGCAGCGCCGCGGTCGCCCCCGACACGATGATCTGGCCGCCGTGCGCCGACGACATCAGGCGCGCGGCACGGTTGACGACCGCGCCGAAGTAATCGCCGTCGCGGGCGGTTGCCGTACCGACGTGCAGCCCGATCCGGACCCGGATCGTGATGTCGCCGCACGGTTCGCGCAGTGCGCGCTGCGCGTCGACCGCCGCCGCCAGCGCATCGGTCGGCGAGTCGAACGCGACCGCGAAGCTGTCACCCGCGGTGGTGAACACGTAACCGTTGCGTTCGGCGAACACGGCGTGCATCCGTCGATCGTGCTCGGCGAGCGCGGCGTTCATCGCGTCCGGCACCCGTTCCCACAGCGCCGTCGACCCTTCGAGGTCGGTGAACAGGAACGTGACGTTGCCGGAAGGAGCCGCAATTGCGCGGTCGATCACCACGCCTCCCTGTGCCGCATCGGCCCATTGTTCCACTCGCGGGGACCTGCGCCGTAACGGTCGACCCTTGTGCGTCCGTCGACGCGCGTGCGAAACTCGTCATGGCGGGTTCCGGGGGGTTACTGGCGTTCGCCGTGTTCATCGATGACGTCGAGAGGAACGAGCGGGCTGTGATCACCAATCGGAGCAAGAAGGGAGAGATTCGCGACCTTCAGCGGTTGCTGGTCTCACTGGGATATCTCACGATCAAGAAGAAGTCGCAACGCGGCTGGTGGGGTCCGGAGACGCAGACTGCGGTCCGGCTCGCGTACCAGGGCCTCGGCTGGGACCATCCGAAGAAGGGGAAGTGGATCAGCTCGGCAGCGCTCGCCGCGCTGGCCGCAGCCGAGCACCATCACCACATCGACGGCTCGACGCTCGTCGGCGGGGGTCTCGTGCACACCGGTGGCGGCGGCACGCACGCCGGTGGTCCTGGCAGTTTCGCCGGTGGGCCCGGCAGCTACGCCGGTGGTCCGGGTTCGCACGCGGGTGGTCCGGGGAGTCATGCCGGTGGGCCCGGCAGCCATGCCGGTGGTCCTGGCAGCCATGCCGGTGGTCCTGGAAGTCACGCGGGTGGTCCTGGCAGTCACGCGGGTGGTCCTGGCAGCCATGCGGGTGGTCCCGGTTCGCATG
The DNA here is from genome assembly GCA_013002175.1 of Ilumatobacter sp. Taxonomy (GTDB): domain Bacteria; phylum Actinomycetota; class Acidimicrobiia; order Acidimicrobiales; family Ilumatobacteraceae; genus Ilumatobacter_A. Next base: position 23,175 of record JABDKP010000089.1, on the reverse strand, counting down.
TGGGTGGTCCGGGGAGTCACGCCGGCAGCGGCGGCACCGTCGACTGGTAGCCCGGCGGCTCACTCCGTCGCGATCGAGCAGGCGTCCGGATTCGCCGAGACCCAGGCCGCGATCTCGGGGGCGGGGCTGAGTTGGTCGCCACGCTGCCACGCGTCGAGGTACGGGTACGGCCAGATCACGCCTCGGCGCACCGACCACTCCTCGTCGGGGCACGGCGGTGAGATCCCGAAGTGGATGTGGCACGCGGAGGCCCGGCCGGACTCGCCGACGGTGCCGAGCGGCGTGCCGGCGGCGACGCGTCCGCCGAGCACGATCTCGGTGTCGATCGTGGCGAAGTGGGCCAGGTAGTAGCGCACGCCGTCGAACCCCCGGATCGCCACGGACCGGCCGCCGCGTGTCGCCGGATCGTCGACCTGCCGGTCCCACGAGTCGATCGTCCGCACATGGACCACGACACCGTCGACCGGGCTGACGGCCGTCCCGCCGCATCCGCCGGCGACGAAGATGTCGGTCGCCCGGTACGACGCGTGCGTCGGGTTCCACCCCGCGCGGGCCGGGTCCGCGACCGGAACGACGTATCGGGTCGTCGTGGTCGGGACGCTGACGCGTGTGGCGCCTTCCGACACCACGGCCGGTGCGGCGACTCGTGGTGGGGCGGCCGTCCGTCGATCTGCACCCACCGACGTCGTCGGCAGCGGCGTGGGGGAGGCGACCGGCGCGGTGGCGGGTACCGCGGCCATGGAGACGACCGCGCCATTCGCTTCCGTCTGCATCGCATCGGTGTGCATCGTGACCCGTTCGGCCGGGGGGGCGCACCCGGCGACGAGCGCGGCGCTCGCCCATCCGGCCACGATCAACATGAGTCGTTCGAGCGTCACTCGGCGCGACCCTAGCGAGGGTCGTTCCCGAGCGTTGCCCGCCGGGAGCGGCTTGCTAGAACTGGTGGATGACGACGATCTACTTCGAGGATCTGTCCGCGGGGATGGTCTTCGAACTCGGTTCCGTGAACGTGACGCGCGACGAGATCGTCGAGTTCGCGACCCGTTTCGACCCACAGCCGTTCCACGTCGACGACGACGCCGCCGAACGGTCGATGTTCGGCGGCTTGATCGCGAGCGGGTGGCACACGGGGTCGATGTGGATGCGGCTCTTCGCCGACACCGTGCTCAGCCGCACCGACAGCCGAGGCTCGCCGGGCGTCGAGGAGTTGCGCTGGCTGGCGCCGGTTCGACCCGGCGACACGCTCACCGGCGAGAGCACGATCGTGTCGACGGCACCCTCCAGCCGCGACGACACGCGGGGAACCGCCGTCGTCGCGTCGTCGATGACGAACCAGGACGGCGTCGTCGTGATGACGCTGCGCAGCCGCGGCATGTTCGGTCGGCGTCCGGCGTGACCGCATTCGACGTGCAGCGACATGGTCGGTACCTTGTCGGCGGGCCGGCGGCGGCCTGTCGGTGAACCCATCACCGATGACGACTGGAGAATGACGCGTGCTCGTACGACTCAAGAAGATTCAGGAGGACCTTCGCAGCAGCCTGTTCTTCGTCCCGATGCTGTTCGTCGTCGGCGGCGCCGCATTCGCAGTGCTGATGCTGTACATCGACGATCGCGTCGACAGCCTCCCCAGCCGATTGACGGCGACCGTCGACAGCTCCCGCGGGGTGCTGACCGTCGTCGCCAGCGCGACGCTGTCGTTTGCCGGCATCGCGTTCTCGATCAGCCTGCTGTTGATCTCGCTCGCGTCCAGCCAGTACTCACCTCGCGTCGTCCACGGGCTGTTCAGAGACCCGTTCTCGAAACGCGTGATGGGCGTCGTCATCGGCACATTCACCTACTGCCTCGTCGTGATGCGCGCGGTCCGGGGCCCGCTCGAGGACAGTGGGTCGCCGGTCGTGCCCAGCATCGCGACACTCGTCGCCGTCGTCCTCGGGGTGATCTCGATCCTCGCGATCATCGCGTTCATCAGCCACAGCGCTCACTCGATGGACGTGTCGAAGATCCTCCATCGGGTGACGCACCAGACGATCAAGCGAACCCGCGAGACGTGGCCGGACCCCGTCGATGACGAGGACGACGATGATGACGACGGCGACGACGGGTCCGAGTGGAGCGAACCGTCGGGCGACGGCTGTTCGATCGTGTTCGACGATCACGGTTGGGTGCAGCAGGTCGACTACCCGACGCTCTTCGAGCTGCTCGAGGAGGGCGCGACGCTGCGGCTCGACACCGCGCCGGGCCGATATGCGATTCCGAACACCCCGCTGTGCACGATCTGGCCGGCGCCCGACGACATCGACGCGGCGACGCGCGAGGCGCGGGCCGCGATCATCGTCGGCCAGACCCGGACCACGCAGCAGGACGCAGCGTACGGGGTCCGCCAACTCGCCGACGTCGCGCTGAAAGCACTGTCACCGGGGGTCAACGACCCGACGACGGCTCAGGACGCGGTGTTCCACCTCGCGGCCGTGGTGCGTGAGATGCTCGTGCGCCGGCCGCCCGATCGGGGGCGTTCCGGCGACGACGGACGCCGCCTGCTCCTGCCGCAGCTGGTGACCCACCGCGAGGTGATCGACGTCGCGTTCGACGAAATCCGGTTGGCGGCGGCGGCGCTACCGACCGTCCAGATCTACCTGCTCGAGATCTTTCACCTGCTGTCGCTGTCGCTCGACGACGACGCGCCGGCACGCGAGGCATTGAACGAACACGCCGCGATGATCCTCGAGAGCAGCGACGCCGCGTCGATCCCGGGTCGCGACGGGTCACGGGTGCGCGACGCCTACGAGCACCGTTTCGGCACCTAGTCGCCAGCCGGGGTCGGCGCCGTCAGGCGGCGTCGGGGCCCTTGCTGCGCAGGTCGTCGACAGCGTGCATCGCCTCGCGGAGGTCGGCCAGCCAGTCGTCGGCATGTCGGCCGACCAGACGGACGCACCACGCGAGCGCGTCAGCGCGTGAGCGGGCGACGTTTGCTGCGACCAGCGTGTCGAGGACCTGCCGTTCGGGTTGCCGGAGCCGTGTCATGACCGGTGCGGCGAGGTGGGTGAACATGGTCGTCGAGTCGCCGATCGTGACGCCCCAGGAGACGTTGCGTTCGAACCGGTGCTCGGCCTCGCGGGCGATCGTGACGCGGCGATCGCGCGTGTCCTCGCGGAACCCGGCGATCCGGCCGGCGATCGCCTCGGCGCGATCGGCGTCCGTGGCATCGTCGGCCAGTTGCGGCGCGGCGAGCGTGAGCGTGACGGTGATCTCGTCGCGGTCGATCGATGTCGTCGCCGGTGCGGCTTCGGTCCATTCGGTGGGCAGCCGCCCGTCGAACCAGGCGGCGATCGCGGTGTGGTCGGTGGTCATCTCCCCGATCCTAGTCAATTACATGATTACAACGCAAGCTGTCACGTGTCGCCGGCCCACCACAGCGTGCGTTGCGGGAACGGGATCTTGATGTCGGCGGCGGCCAGCGCGTCGTTGACCGCGAAGGCCACGTTGCTGCGCGCCGACCAGAACACCGCGATCGTCGGTTCGTGCCAGAACCGCACGACGAAGTCGATGCTCGAGTCACCGAACCCCTCCAGCAGCACCTCGGGGCCTGGTTCGGCACGCACGCCGTCGGCGCTCGCCACGGCCCGCTCCAGCACCGCCTTCGCCTGCCGCAGATCGGTGCCGTAGGCGACGCCGACCGGCAGCGTGGTGCGGCGACCACCCTGCTGGGTGTAGTTGTTGATGTCCGACTTGATCACGGTCGCGGACGGGATCTTGATCGTCTCGCCGGCCGGCGTGATCATTGTGACGAGACGGGTGTCGATCTCGCTGATCGTGCCCTCGTGGTCGTTGATCTCGACCTGGTCGCCGTAGCGGAACGGCCGCTGGAGTTGCAGCAACACCCCGGCGACGAAGTTCTCCAAGATGTCCTTCAGCGCGAACGCCAGTGCGAAGCCGGCGATGCCGAGCGCCCCGACGACGAGGCCGATGTCGACGCCGAGGCTCTCGAGCGCGTACACGAATCCGACGACGATGATCAGGTACCCCACCAATCGGCCGATCAGCGCAGCCAGCGATGGATCGAGCCGCCGCTTCAGCACCCTGCAGATCACCCGCTTGGCGATGCGCGACAGCACGATCGCCACGGCGAGGACGATGCCAGCCGTTCCCCACGCCCAGGCGTCGAGGCCGTCGCCGCTGATCGCGTCCGCCAATGCTTCGCCGTCGATGTCCGATTGTCGAATCCGCATCCTCCGACGATTTCACACCGACCCTGGGGTGACGGGGGATCGGTGCGATGTGGTGGCGATCTGCGAGGATGGCGAACTGATGGTCAAGACTGCCAAGTCGCGCACCGACGCGACGCTGATCGGGTGGCGCGAGTGGGCCGCGCTCCCGTGCTGGGGCATCGAGGCGATCAAGGCCAAGATCGACACGGGCGCACGTACATCGGCGATCCACGCCTTCGATCTGGAGTCCTTCGAGCGTGACGGCGAGCCGTGGCTGCGCTTCGAGATCCATCCGTGGCAGCGGTCGAGCGCCGACGAAGTGGTGGTGGAGGCCCAGCGGATCGATCGGCGGACCGTCACCAGCTCGTCCGGCACACGGTCGGACCGGCCCGTCGTGCTCGCCCAGCTCGACATTGCGGGGCGGTCGATCGACGCCGAGCTCACACTGACGCGGCGCGACGAGATGGGGTTCCGGATGCTGATCGGGCGCGAGGCCCTCAGGCGCCGTTTCCTCATCGACCCGGCACAGTCCTACCTCGGCGGTCGGCCGCCGCGCGAGGTCCGGCGCCGGAATCGGGCGCGTCAATGAGCGCGGTCAAGCGTCGCCAATCGTTCACCATCGGCGACCTCGAACTCGCAGCGGGACGCGCAGGGAGCGGCGAACTGCCGGTGGCCCGCCTCGTCACCGGCAACCGCATCTCGATCCCGGTGCGCGTCGTGCACGGTCGCACCGACGGTCCGACCGTCTGGCTCAGCGCGGCAGTGCACGGCGACGAGGTGGCGGGCGTCGAGATCATCCGGCGGACGCTGGCGGCACTCGACCCGCGCGCCCTGAACGGCACGGTGATCGCCGTGCCGATCGTCAACGTGCACGGGTTCCTCAACGGCGACCGGTACCTGCCCGACCGGCGCGACCTCAACCGGTCGTTTCCGGGTTCGCCGAACGGCTCGCTGGCAGGTCGGATCGCGAACCTGTTCATGAGCGAGATCGTCCAGCGCTGCGACGTCGGCATCGACCTGCACACCGGGTCCGATCACCGGACGAACCATCCCCAGATCCGCGCCGACCTCGACGACCCGGAAACGCGTGACCTGGCGATCGCGTTCGGCGCGCCGCTGATGCTGCACGCCAAGCTCCGTGACGGTTCGATGCGCGCCGCGGCGACGGCGGCCGGGGCGACGATGCTGTTGTTCGAGGGCGGCGAAGCCTGGCGCTTCGACGAGCACGCGCTGTCGGTCGGGACGCGCGGGGTCTCCAGAGTGCTGCACCGGCTGGGGATGGACAATGGCACGGAACCCGAGCAACTCGACCCTCCGCTGGAGAGTCGGAGCAGCTCGTGGGTCCGGGCCCGCCGCAGCGGCATCTCCTCACTGCATGTCGCGCTCGGCGATGCCGTCGCCAAGGGAGCGCCGGTCACGACGATCCACGACTCGGTCGGCAAGCGGCTGAGCGTGACGCGCGCCCATCGCAGCGGTGTGGTGATCGGCCACACGCAGCACCCCCTCGTCAACCAGGGCGATGCAATCGTCCACATCGCAGAGATCACCGACGCCGCCGACCCGCCCGCAGGTCCGGCCCGAACCAAGGACACCCCATGAAGCTGGCCATCCTCTCCCGCTCGCCGCATGCCTACAGCACGCACCGGCTGAAGACCGCGGCGCTCGAACGCGGCCATGAGTGCCGGGTGCTGAACACGATGCGGTTCGCGATCGATCTCGCGGCCGACGAACCGGACATGCAGTTCCGCGGCAAGCAGCTGTCCGACTACGACGCGGTCCTCCCGCGCATCGGCGCGTCGATCACGTACTTCGGCACGGCGGTCGTCCGTCAGTTCGAGCAGATGGACGTCTACACCCCGAACACCGCCAACGGCATCTCGAACTCCCGTGACAAGCTGCGCGCCACCCAGATCCTGAGCCGCCACGACATCGGGATCCCGGCGACGTCGTTCGTTCGTGACAAAGCCGACGTGCTCTCCGCGATCGAGCTCGTCGGCGGTGCGCCCGTGGTGATCAAGCTGTTGGAGGGCACCCAGGGCATCGGCGTGATCCTCGCGCCCGACAAGAAGGTGGCGGAGGCGATCATCGAGACGCTCCAGAGCACGAAGCAGAACGTGCTCATCCAGCAGTTCATCGCGGAGAGCAAGGGTCGTGACATCCGGGCGCTCGTCGTCGGTGACCGGGTCGTCGGTGCGATGCGACGCACGGCTCAGGGTGACGAGTTCCGTTCGAACGTGCATCGCGGCGGTGAGGTCGAAGCGGTCGAGCTGACACCGGAGTACCAGCACACCGCAGTTCGCGCGGCGCAGATCATGGGGCTGCGCGTCGCCGGTGTCGACATGCTCGAGGGCAACGACGGCCCGCTGGTGATGGAAGTCAACTCGTCACCGGGGCTCGAAGGCATCGAGCGGGCGACGAACCTCGACATCGCCGGTGCGATCATCGACTACATCGCCAACCAGGTCGCGTTTCCCGAACTGGACGTCCGTCAACGCCTGACGGTCAGCACCGGCTACGGCGTTGCCGAAATCCACGTCCACGCCGACGCCGAGATCGTCGGCAAGACGATCGCGGAGTCGGGCCTGCGTGACAACGACATCACCGTGCTGACGCTGCATCGCGACACCGACGTCATTCCCAACCCGAAGATGTCGCGCGTGCTGGAGTCGAACGATCGGCTGCTGTGTTTCGGCAAGCTCGAGTCGATGCGGGGGATGATCCCGGCCCGGCGCAAACGTCGCCCGAAGGTACGCGCGCTGCCCGAGGACGCGATCACCGACGAGTGATCGGTCGGGGTTACCTCAGCCGACGATGACTGACGCCCGCATCGTCGGGTGGATCTGGCAGAAGTAGTCGAACGTCCCGGCCTCGGCGAACTCGACTTGGAACGTCTCGTCCTGCCCGAAGTTGCCCGAGTCGAACTGCTGCGGTGAGTCGTCCTTCGCCGTCACCGTGTGGGCGAACGGGTCGGTGTTGGTGAACGTCACGGTGCCGCCGACGCCGACCGAGATCTCCAGCGGGTCGAAGCGTGACTGCGCGATGCTGACTTCGGCTGCGTCGGTGGCGTCGGCCGCGTCGGTGTCGGGCTGCGTTTCGGTCGCGATCGGTGCGTCGGTCGCGGGCGCCGTGGCCGGCGTCGTTGCGCCGGAGTCGTCGGACCCGGAACAGGCCGCTGCGCCGAACAGCGTCAACGCGAGGACGGCGGATGTGATCAATCGTGAGGAGGTCATGGTCGTGGTTCGTCGCTCGGGTGTCGTTGGATCACACGGCATGCCCGTTGGCGCCGGAGAGCTGGGACAGGACGAATCTTTGACATTGCAAATGAATTTGTTTGATCCAACACGGGAAGGGGCACGAACCCTACCCGAAGCCCGGACATCGAGCTTCCACCCCTCACCGGGTTTCGTGAACCACACCTCAAAGGATCTTCCAACATGCGTTATTCAGGACGAAAGATGCTCGCTCTCGCAGCGACGATCTCGATCACCGCCGCAGCCTGCGGCAGCGATGACAACGACACCGCCGTCATCACCGACCCCATCACCACCGAGGCACCCGCTCCCACCGACGCCCCCGTCGTCACCGACGCCCCCGTCGCCACCGACGCCCCCGTCGCCACGGAGGCTCCGGTCGAGACCGACGCACCGGCCGAGACCGAGGCGCCCGCCGAGACCGAGGCACCGGCCGAGCCGGCCGCCTTCGCCACCGACGACGGTGCATCGACACTGCGGGCCGGGCTGACCAGCCTGCTCCAGGAGCACGTCTACCTCGCAGGCGTCGCCTTCGAGACCGCCGTCGACGCCGGCGGCAACCTCGAAGATCCGGCCGTCGGCGCAGCCGTCGCAGCGCTCGACGAGAACTCTGTCGCACTGTCCGAGGCCGTCGGTTCGGTCGCCGGTGACGAGAACGCTGCGGCGTTCCTCGAGCTGTGGCGCCAGCACATCGGCTTCTTCGTCGACTACACGCTCGGCGAGGCGACCGGCAACGAGGAGATGAAGGCCCAGGCCCTCACCGACCTCGAGGGCTATCAGCTCGCAGCGGGCGACTTCTTCTCCACCATCACCGGTGGTGCGATCGACGCCGACACCCTCGTCGGTGGCCTGGAGATGCACGTCTCCACGCTGACCCTCGCGATCGACTCGTTCGTCGCCGGCGACACCGACGCCTTCGACAACCTCAAGGCGGCGGCCGAGCACATGCAGGGCGCGGCACTGCTGCTGTCGTCCGGCATCGTGACCGCCGTGCCCGAGATGTTCCCGGGTGACGTCGAGAGCGGCCCGTCCGAGGTCCGCACGACGCTCACCTACCTCCTCCAGGAGCACGTCTACCTGGCAGGCATCGCGATCGAGCAGGCCATCGAGGCCGGTGGCGATCTCGAGCAGCCCGCCGTGCAGGCCGCAGTGGCGACCCTCGATGCGAACACCGTCGAGCTCGCAGACGTCGTCGGCTCGGTTGCCGGCGAGGAGAATGGCGAGGCGTTCCGTGAACTGTGGCGCCAGCACATCGGCTTCTTCGTCGACTACACGCTCGGCGAGGCGACCGGCAACGAGGAGATGAAGGCCCAGGCCCTCACCGACCTCGAGGGCTACCAGCAGGCCGCCGGCGCTTTCTTCGAGGAGATCAGCGGTGGCGAGATCGTGCCCGCCGAGCTGATCCCCGGACTCGAGATGCACGTGTCGACGCTGACCGCAGCCATCGACTCCTTCGTCGCCGGTGACACCGCAGCGTTCACCCAGTTGCGGGCCGCCGGCCAGCACATGCCGGGTGCTGCCCTGTACCTGGCAACCGGAATCGTCGCCGCAACGAGCTGACTCTCCCCCAGCGAAGCGGTTCACGCCCACCCCCCGTGCGTTCGGCGCACGGGGGGTCGGCGCGTTTTCGGCGCGACCAGGGGCGTCGGCGCCCACACGGGTCCCGAGCAGGCCCTCTCTGCATCGTCTCTCTGCATCGTCTCGCCGGCAGCATCGGGCCGGCTGTAGGCGTCGTTCCGAATCGTCTCATTGCGTCGGTTCCAGCAGATGCGAGCCCGTCCTGAATCGTCTCGCCGGCTCGGCTGGATCCCCGAGGACAACCCCTCGCCCACGAGCGAGACGATTCAGGACGGCGTCTCGGACCGGGTGCTCGCCGGCGTGAGACGATTCGGGACGGCGTCTCGGACCGGGTGCTCGCCGGGCGTGAGACGATTCAGGACGACACCGCGGACCTGCGACTTCACCGCTGTGAGACGATTCGGGACGGCGTCTCGGACCGGGTGCTCGCCGGCGTGAGACGATTCAGGACGACACCGCGGACCTGCGACTTCGCCGGCGTGAGACGAATCGGGACGGCGTCTCGGACCTGCCCCTCGCGAAGGCGAGACGACTCAGGACGTTGGCTGCGACCCGTCCGCCCGCCCGGCCGAGGTGCATCGCCGACCCCAACGGCGCTCCCATCTCCAGGGAAGTACGCTGCGTGCCTGTGATTCGCGTGCAACCAATGGTGGTCGTCCACGACGTGCCTGCAGCCTCGACATGGTTCCAGCAGGTCGTCGGGCTGACGTCGGGCCACGGTGGCGACGAGTACGAGATGCTGATGGACGGTGACGTGCTCGTCGCCCAGTTGCACCACTGGGACGAGCACGATCATCCGCATCTGGGCGACCCCGACGACCCGTCGCGGGGCAATGGCGTCGTGCTGTGGTTCGCGGTCGACGACTTCGACGACGCGGTGGGCCGCGTGGAAGCGTCCGGGTCGGACGTGCTCGACGGACCCCACGTGAACCCGAACTCGCACCAGCGTGAGGTGTGGGTACGCGGCCCCGATGGGTACACGGTCGTGCTCGCCGGCTCGTGAGTCCCCGCGTCGGGCTTTGCCTCCGCCGCGCATCTAGTGTCTGAAACGTGGACAACATCGACGCCCGCATCGGAGCGGCGCGCTTTCCGTTCCCGATCCCGTTCGGGTGGTTCTCGATCGGGCGTCTGCACGAACTGCCCACCGATCTGGTTCCGGCCGCCGGCGAGAGCGGCGCAGTGTGGGCGTTCCACGCCGTCGGGCGGGAACTGATCGCCTGGCACGACGGCGACGAGTACCGCGTCGCCGATGCCTTCTGTCCGCACCTCGGTGCTCATCTCGGCGTCGGCGGGCGAGTCGACGACGGGTGTCTGGTCTGTCCGTTCCACGGCTGGACCTATGACGGCACCGGCGCGAACGCGTCGATCCCGTTCAGCGACCGAACCAACGCCAAGGCGACGCTGCGGATGTACCCGTCCGACGTCAGCGATGGCCACCTGCGGATCTGGTACCACCCCGATCCGGCGGTGGCGCCGATGTGGGAGATCCCGGGCCTGATCGGGGACGACATGGTGCGCTGCGGATCGGCGGACTGGACGGTCGGGGCGTACTGGCAGGAGATGGCCGAGAACTCCGTCGACATGGCCCACTTCGTGTCGGTGCACGGCACGCCGGCGCTCGGTGAGGTGGGTCACGTCGTCGACGACGGCCCGTTCCGCAAGGTGGTCAACAAGACCGTCTACTCCACGCCGCGTGGCGACGTCGACGGTGAACTCCAGGTCGAGATGTACGGGCCAGGCACCAGCGTCACCACGTTCACACTGTTCGGCACGGTGTCGCTGCTGGCAACGACGACACCGATCGACGACGGGCAGTGCCGTGTCAGGTTCGACTACTTCCACGACGGTGACGATCTCTCGGCGACCGTCGCCGCCGGCTTCGCGAAGGAAGTCGACCGGCAGTTCGAGCAGGACGTGCCGATCTGGGAGAACAAGCGTTACGTCGCGTCGCCCGCGCTGTCGCAGTACGAACGGCCGATCACCGAATTTCGGGCATGGGCGAGCCAGTTCTACGCAGCCGCCCCGTGAGCTGCGCCACGTGAGCTTCCCGGACGACCCGCGAGCAATCGACCTGATGATCGCGTTCCCGTTCCGCAAGTCCGAGGTCTACGAATTCCTGCGCGCCCAGGCGAAGGACGACGAGACGAAGTCCGGCGAGCTCGAGATGCCGGCCGGCTTCCTGTTCGACGACGTCGGCGATGATGCCACCGACGACGAGGACGTCATCGAGCGGTGCATCGCCGAGATGGATGCGAGCGGCGTCGCAGCCGGCTTGTTCAACCTCGGCGACGTCGCCCTCGACGCGCAGCGCCGACACCCCGATCGCGTCCACCTCTCGCTCGAGATCGACCCGAACGACATCGGGGGCGCGGTGCGTGCCATTCGGGCGGCCCACACCGACCACGGGATCAAAGCGGTCACCAGCTTCCCTGCCGGCTGCAACCCCCAGGTGCCGATCAGCGACCGGCGCTACTACCCGATCTACCAGACATGCGTCGACGTCGGCATCCCGATCTGCCTCACCGCCGGCGTCCCGGGGCCGCGGGTTCCGGGCGACTGCCAGCACGTGCGGCACTTCGACCAGGTGTGCTTCGACTTCCCGGAACTGACGGTCGTGATGCGCCACGGCGGCGAGCCCGACGAAGCGCTCGCGGTGAAACTGATGCTGAAGTACCCGGGGCTGCACTACTCGACGTCGGCGTTCTCGCCGAAGTACTACCCGCAGGCGATCGTCAACTACGCGAACACGCGCGGCGCCGACAAGGTGATGTACGCGGGCTACTACCCGATGGGCCTCTCGCTGCGGCAGATCTTCGCCGACCTGCCCGATGTGCCGTTCCGTGATCACGTCTGGGAGCCGTTCCTCCGCGACAACGCACGTCGCGTGTTCGATCTCTGACGCATTCTTGACATTCGAGGCGGAACCGCGCCGTCACGGCGAGCGTCAGATCGACATGAAGCGCACGACGGTCCCCTCGATGTTCGCCCTCGTCCTCGTCGCCGGTGCCTGCTCGAGTTCGGGTGGCGTCGGGGTCTCCGACGTTTCCGCGCCCGGCTGGGCGACCACGACGACTGACGGGCTACCCGGCCGGACGCCCGATCCCGATGCGCCAGGCCCCGTCGGGTTCGCGCCGGCGTCGTTGGAGCAGTTCGGCGACTGCTCGGCATTCCTCGACCACGTCCGGCGCGAGGCCGCGGACCGGGTCGGCCCGTACGGATTCGACAACGGCGTCTACGGTCCGGTCGGCCCGTGGGTGCTCGAGGACTTCGCGTTCGCGGAGGAGGCGGTACCGGCGGCGACCGACGCCTCGGCCGACGCCGCTGCCGGCCCGGCGGCCCCCAGCCTGACTGAAGCACAGGGCGCCGACGCCGACGGCAGCGGCCGGGACGTGTCGGGGACGAACGTGCAGGTGCAGGGCGTCGACGAGCCCGACATCGTGAAGACCGACGGCGACCGCATTCTCGCCCTCACCGGCGATGTGCTGCACTACGTCGACGTCGACCCCGACGGTGAGACCGGCACGCGACGCGGATCGATCGCCCTGAGCGACCACGGCCAGCGGTACGCCTTCGGCCACGAGATCTTCGTCGTCGGCGACCGGGCGTTCGTGTTCGCCCAGACCGAGTCGTACTGGCACGACGACGACGGCGGGGTGCCGCTGCCGGTGCCCGAGCCGCTGCCGGTCGACGTTCAGCCGGTCGAGGTGCAGCCGGCCGACGAACCGACCACGACGACCGTCGTCGCCGACGCCGAAGAAGAGTTCGCGTCGCAGCCGCCCACGCTGATCGCGCCGGAGCCGATCGAGCCCCCGCCGATCCCCGACGTCGTGCCCGGACCAGGCGGGTACGCCCAGCCGTCGCTGCTGATCTACGAAGTCGACATCTCCGTACCGACCGACCTGCGGATCGTCACGACGATGACCGTCGACGGCCGTTACCTCAGCGCCCGGGCGACCGGATCCACGGCCCGCGTGGTCGTGACGACGCCCCCACGCGATCTCGGCTTCGTCTTCCCGTCCGGCCCGGGCTCGGAGGACGTCGCCGAACAGACGAACCGGGAGATCGTGCTCCGCTCGACGATCGACGACTGGGTCCCGACGTTCACGCTGAACGATCGCACGGGGACGACCGAGACCGGTCGGCTCGCCGAGTGCGGCGACGTCCACGCACCCGCTGACTTCAGCGGCTTCGACATGTTGTCGATCGTCACGCTCGACCTCGATGCCGGTCTCCAGCGGCCGGCCGGCACCGCATCAGTCATGGCGTCCGGGGAGACGGTCTCTGCGTCGCACGACCGGCTGTACGTGTCGACCAACGTCTGGGACGCCGTGCCCTTCGACGAGGTCGACCGGCCGACGCAGAAGTTCGAAACCGCGATCCACCGCTTCACGACTGCCGGCAGCGGACCCGCGACGTACGAGGCGTCCGGCGCGGTGAACGGTCACCTGCTCAACCAGTTCTCGATGAACGACCGAGACGGGGTGCTGTACGTCGCGACGACGACGGGTGCACCGTGGAACGAATCGTCCGAGAGCCAGATCGTCGCCCTCGAAGTCGACGGCGATCGCCTCGTGCCGGTCGGCGTCGTCGGCGGGCTGGGGTACGGCGAGCGGATCTACTCCGTGCGCTACGTCGGCGAACTCGCCTACGTCGTCACGTTCCGCGAGACCGATCCGTTCTACGTGATCGACCTCAGCGACCCGCGGGCGATGCGGGTGGCCGGTGAGCTGAAGATCCCCGGGTACTCGTCGTACCTCCATCCGGTCGGCGAGACACTCGTGCTCGGTGTGGGTCAGGACGCCACCCTGGACGGCCGGGTGACCGGCGCGAAGCTGTCGCTGTTCGACGTCAGCGATCCCGCGAACCCCGTCGAGCTCGACGTGTGGACGTTGCCCAACTCGTCAAGCGTCGCCGAGTTCGACCATCGGGCATTCCTCTACTGGGCGCCGACGAACACCGTCGTGCTGCCGATGCAGTCCTACGGCGACCGCTTCGCCGGAGCGATCGTCTTCGACGTCACCGCCGACGGCATCGTCGAGCGGGGTCGCATCACGCACTCGGATCTCGACGACGGGCCGGTCGGGCACACCGACTGCCGGGTCCTCGACGGCGACGACATCGGCACGGACACCGAGCTGTTCTGGATCGGTCAGGACGGCGGCCAGGTCCAGCTGTGCGACGCCGACGACGTCGGCGGTGCGGCAGGCCTGTTCTGCGAGCCCATCTCGATCGACGACGCCGAGGACTTCTGGAACGGCGAGATCCGCGGCGACCTCACCGGCGTCGACCGCATCGAACTGTGCTGGCCCGACTGGAGCGGTTACCAGGTGGCACCGCAGCGGACGATGGTGATCGACGGCAGCCTGTGGACGCTCTCTCCGGAGCGGCTCCAGGCCAACGACCTCGACACGCTGGCCCGCTCGGCCGTCGTCGCCCTCTGAACCAGCGCTCCCGCTGGCGCGCAGCCGATCGGTGATTGTTACGCTCGGGCAGATGACGAATGTCATCGAGCGCAACAACGTGAAGGTCTCCGGGGTGGCGTCCGGCCAACCGATGATCTTCGCCCATGGGTTCGGGTGCGACCAGCAGATGTGGCGCTGGGTCGTGCCGGCGTTCGAACACGATCATCACATCGTCCTGTTCGACCACGTCGGCTGCGGCGGCTCGGACGCGTCCGCCTACGACCCCCAGTCGTACGGAACGCTCGACCGGTACGCAGCCGACGTGCTGGAGCTCATCCACGAACTCGACCTGCGTGACGTCGTGTTCGTCGGCCACTCGGTGAGCTCGATGATCGGCGTGCTCGCGAGCATCGCCGAGCCGGACCGGTTCGCCGGCCTCGTCCTCGTCGGACCGTCGCCGCGCTACATCGACGACGGGGAGTACGTCGGCGGGTTCCAGGCGAGCGACATCGACGAGCTGCTCGACTCGCTCGACAGCAACTACCTCGGCTGGTCGCGCGCGATGGCGCCGACAATCATGGGCAACCCTGATCGGCCCGAGTTGGGCGAGGAGCTGTCCGAGAGCTTCTGCCGAGTCGATCCGGCGATCGCTCGCCAGTTCGCCCGCGTCACATTCCTCGGCGACAACCGGGCCGATCTCGAACGGGTCACCGTGCCCACGCTCGTCGTGCAGTGTTCCGACGACGTGATCGCGCCGACCGCGGTCGGCACGTACGTGCACGAGCGAATCGCGGACAGCGCGCTCGAGATCCTCGACGTCAGCGGGCACTGCCCCAACCTTTCTGCCCCCGATCAGACGGCCGAGGCGATCAGGCGCTTCGTCGATCGATCCGCCGCACTGGTGTGACCGCTCCACCAACTCCCGGCGGCGGTCAGGCGGCGACCAAACCGAAGATCCCGGTCGACGATCTGGCGCGGCTCGTCGACACGAGCCCGATGGGCTACATCACCGCGGGGCCCGACGGCCGCATCGATCACGTCAACAGCACGTTCGCCCGGTGGGTCGGCTTCGACCGGTCCGAGCTCGTCGGGCAGCGAACGTTCCAACAGCTCCTCGCTCCCGGCGGGCGGATCTACTACGACACGCACGTGCGGCCGATCCTCGACATGAACGAGGAGGTCCGCGAGATCGCCGTCGAGCTGGTGTGCGCCGACGGGAGCCGCCTGCCGGTGCTGATCAACGTCGCGCGCCGCGTCCGCCCGAGCACGGGCGAGGCGGTGATCGAGACGGTGGTGTTCGACGCAACCGAGCGGCGTCGGTACGAGCAGGAACTCGTGCTGGAGCGGCGGCTCGCCGAGCTCTCCGAGGCGCGCCTGCAGTTCCTCTACGACGTCGTCGCAGGCCTCGCGACCGCCACGACCGTCGACGAGGTGGTCGAGGTCATCCGGACGCGGGGCGCAACGTCGGTCACCGGGGTCACGTGCTCGGTGTGGCTGTTCGAGCCTGGTGAACGGGCGGCGGTTCGCGCCGCGCCGGTCACGCCGTCGGCGTCCGTCGACCGGATCGAGTTCCCCGATGGCGGCGCAGCGCTCGACCGATTGCTCGACGGCGAGTTGGTCGTCCTTGCCGACTGCGAGCAGGCTCGCAAGGCGTACCCGTTGCTCTGCGGCTGGCTGCTCGAAGCGGGCCGTCGGTCGGCTGTGATCGCGCCGCTGCTCGACGGCGCCGAGCTCAGCGGCGTCATCTCGTACGGGTTCGACGAGCTGCACGACTTCGACGAGCAGGAGTTGCGCGTCGTGCGGTCGTTGTCCGCGCAGGCGGAACTCGCGCTCAGTCGCACCGCGGCGCTCGAGGCGGAGCGGCGGAGCCGGGCCCGGCTGTCGAGCCTGCAACGGTTCACCTCCCTGCTCGCCGGTGCGGTCACCCTCGACGACGTGATCGACTCGATCGTCGAGAGTGCGACCACGTTGCTCGGCGCCGTCGGGGTGCGGGTTGCGTTGCTGGACGAGACGAGGACGAAGATCCTCTTCGCGCGTGGCGGTGGTCTCGGTGGCGAGGAGACCGAGGCGGTCGACGTCGACGAGTCGACGATTGCGGGGGAGGTGATCCGGACCGGGAAGGTTGTGGTGCGGGAGTCCCGCGCCGCGCTCATCGAGTCGTTCCCGACGAGCCCGATTCTCGACGAGCAGTGCTTCGGCCGGGTCGTCGGCGCGCCGCTGCTCGACGGCGACGGGCCGCTCGGTGCGTGGGTGCTCGTCTTCGACGAGGAGGGTCCGCCGGACGACGACGACACGAAGCTGATCCAACTGTTCGTCGAGCAGGCCGCCCAGGCGATCCGCAGGGGCCAGCAGTTCGACCTCGAACACCGGGTGGCGGTCACGCTGCAGCAGAGCCTGCTGGCGGAGGTGCCGGACGCTCCGGGGTGGCACGTCGACACGACCTACGTGCCGGGCAGCGATCACCTCGTCGTCGGCGGTGACCTGTTCGACGTCACCGCGTTCGAGGACGGGCGACTCGTCGTCGTCGTGGCCGATGTGGTCGGCCACGGCCTCGGCGCCGCCGCGGCAATGGGGCAGTTGCGCAGCGCGGCGAAGGCGCTTGCGCTCGTGCTCTCGACCCCTGCCGCGTTGCTGCGCGGGCTCGACGAGTTCGCGAGTTCGACGCTCGGCGTCCTGTACTCCTCGGTCGGTTGCGTGATGCTCGACGCCGGCGGCGCCGGGCGGTACGGATGTGCGGGCCACCCTCATCCGGTCCTGCGGCGCGCCGACGGCACGACGCTGATCCTCGAAGACGGCCGGTCGCCACTGCTCGGCGTCGCCGGCGAACTGCGCAGCGACGCCGAGATCACGATCGAGCTCGGCGACACGCTCGCGGTGTTCACCGACGGCCTCGTCGAGCGTCGCGACGGCCACGTCGACGACGAGGTCGACCGGCTCCGCGCGCTGCTCACGAGCACCGACTTCACCGAGCCGGACGGTCATGCGCATGCGTTGATGACATCGATGCTCGACGGCGCCGAGCCGACCGACGACATCGTCGTCGTCTGTGTCACCCGCACCGGCGACAGCCCAGCCGACCCGTCCTGACCGACGTCAAAGTTGTGCCAGGCACAACTTTGACGGATGTCGAGTCGTCGTTGTGCCAGGCGCGGCGACGACTCCCGAGATGCCGGTGCGGCGCGTCAGCGGGGAGTCAGGTTCGGCTGCAAGACTCGCCCCGGAGGCGCGGTGAAGATCCTGGTGGTCGAAGACGACGTGAAGATCGCAGGCGCGGTGCGCCGCGGCCTCGAGTCCGAGTCGTTCAGCGTCGACGTCGCCCGCGACGGGCTCGACGGTCTGTGGATGGCGAACGAGGGTGCCTACGACTTGATCGTGCTCGACATCATGCTGCCGGGCCGCAATGGCTACGAGGTGTGCCGGGACCTACGCGAGGCCGACAACTGGACGCCAGTGCTGATGTTGACCGCGAAGGACGGCGACCTCGACGAAGCCGAGGCGTTGGACACCGGCGCGGACGACTACGTGACGAAGCCGTTCTCGATGGTCAGCCTCGTCGCGCGGATCAGGGCGCTGCTGCGCCGGTCCGCGGGCGGCAACCCGGCACCGCTCGCCGCCGGCGACCTCCGGATCGACCCGGTGCGGCGTCGCGTCTGGCGCGGCGACGACGAGGTCGTGCTCACCGCACGGCAGTTCGAGGTGCTCGAGTTCTTCATGCGTCGCGTCGGCCAGGTGCTGAGCAAGCACGAGATCCTCGGCGGGGTGTGGTCGTACGACTTCGACGGCGACCCGAACATCGTCGAGGTCTATGTGCGGCGGTTGCGACGGCGGGTCGACGAGCCGTTCGGACGCCGATCGATCGAAACGCTCCGCGGGCAGGGCTACCGCCTCGACCCGGACGGCGGCTGATGAGCGTCGCAACGATCGTCCGGAGTGTGCGGTTCCGGATCACGGCGATGGCCGGCGTCGCGGTCGGCGTCGTGCTGATCGCTGTGGGTGCGTTCGTCCTCGATGCCCAGCGGGACCAGCTCAGCGACGACCTCGACCGGTCGTTGCGCAGCCGCATCGACGACCTCCGATCGGCCGACCTCGACCTCGACGGCTCGACGACCCCGCTCGTGCTGGCGAACGCGGCGGGCGACGACACCCTCGTGCAGTTCGTGCGGCTCGACGGCGAAGTGATCGCCGGGACTGCGAACGCAGTCGGCGTCGGGCCGATCGCCGAGGCACCGACCGGTGTGGAACGAGTGTCGACCGCGCCGGTCGTGCCGATCGACGACGATGAGTACCGGATCGTCTCGCGCCGCATCGACAGTGCCGCCGGGCCGCTCGTCGTGCATGTGGCGGCGAACACCGACGACGTCCGCGATCTCGAGGGAAACCTCCGCTCGGTGCTGCTGACGATGATCCCCGTCACCGTCGCGCTGCTCTCGGCGGTCGTGTGGTGGCTCGTCGGACGAACGCTTCGTCCGGTCGATTTGATCCGCGCCGAGGTCGCGTCGGTCACCGGCAGTGACCTGGCGCGGCGCGTGCCCGAGCCGGGCACCGGTGACGAGGTCGACCGGCTGGCGGCCACGATGAACGCGATGCTGGCCCGCGTCGAGGAGGTGACGGCCAGGCAGCAACGTTTCGTCGCCGATGCCTCGCACGAGCTGCGCAGCCCGCTCGCCCGGCTGCGCGCCGAACTCGACGTCGCTGCGGTCGCGTCGGCGGCCGACTTCGACGACGTGCGCGCCAGCGCGATCGTCGAGATCGAGGCGATGGCGGCGCTCGTCGACGACCTGCTGGTGTTGGCACGATCGGATGCGCAGGAGTCGACGGTCACGCCGCGCCCGGTGGATCTCGACGACATCGTGTTCTCGGAGGTCGAGGCGATCCGCGCCCGCTGCGACGTGACCGTCGACGTTCACGCGGTGTCCGCGGCGCACCTCGTCGGCGACAGTGCCCAGCTCCGGCGTGTCGTGCGCAACCTCCTCGACAACGCGGCGCGTCATGCGGCCTCGACGGTCGCGGTCGAACTCGCCCAGGTCGAACGGCCCGGTGATGGGGGCGGACTGGTGCGGCTGGCTGTCGTCGACGACGGACCGGGCGTCTCACCCGACGACGCCGACCGCGTGTTCGACCGCTTCGCCCGGCTCGATGTGGCACGGGCGGCCGACGGAGGCGGGACCGGCCTCGGCCTCGCGATCGCCCGCGACATCGTCGAGCGTCACGGCGGCACGATCACCGTGGACAGCGAACAGCGCCGGGGAGCGCGATTCGTGATCGAACTCCCCGGCGCCTGAGTCGAAGTTGTGCCGGGCACAACTGCGACTCGTCAGTCGTTGTCGTTCTTGTCGGGAGAATCGGGGTGGGCGCTGACGACGTTGAACTGTTCGTCGAGCTGGACATCGACCTCGCTGCCGTCGTCGAGTCGCACTTCGACCTCGTAGTAGCTGTCCTCGTCGCCGACCTCGGTCTCGGTGACCTGGCCTTCGCCGAGGTGGTCGAGTGCCACGGCGCTCGCGCGCGTGAGCGCATCGCCGGTGATCGGTGTCTCGTTGTCGTCGCCGCCGCCGTTCGATGCCATCACGGCGCCGCTGATGGCGAGCGCAGCACTGACGACGACGATGCCCCCGATGGCGAGTGCCTTGCTGTTCATACCGTCTCCTTCTGCGTTGGATGTCGCCCGGGCGCTCCGGACATCGTCAGCATGCGCAGATCGACCTGACCCCAGCCTGACCGTGACATCTGGTGCCTGGCACCAGGTTGAACACTCAGCCGGATTGGGTGCCGACCTTGAGGTCCTTGAAGGGTACGCCCTTGTCGACCGAGGGCTCACGGGGCAAGCCGAGCACCCGGTCGCCGATGATGTTGCGCTGGATCTCGTCGGTACCGCCGGCGATGCTGGAACTGAAGCTGTTCAGCACGATTCGCTGGCGTTCGGCGCCGGTCGCGTCGCCGGGGTCCCATGCGATCGATCCGGGTCCGGCGATCTCGAGGGCGACCTCGCGCATCTTCCACGCGATGTTCGACCCGAACAGCTTGCCCAGCGAGCCGCCCGGGCCGGGTGTCTTGCCGGCCTGCTGCTCGGCACGGTTGCGTTGGGCGACCATCGCCTTGGTCGTCTCCATCGAGTAGATCTGCATCAGCTGGTCGCGCACGACCGGATCGTCGATCTTGCCGTTCTCGCGCGCCGCCTTCGCGAGGAGCTTGAACGTCGGTTGGTTGATCTGGCCCGACCCCGCACCACCGATGGCGACGCGCTCGTACATCAGCATCGCCGTCGCCAGCTTCCAGCCGGCGTTGTACTCGCCGAGGAGATGGTCCGTGGGGATCCGCACGTCGGTGAAGAACACCTCGTTGAAGTGGCGGCCGCCGTCGATCTGGTGGATCGGGCGGATCTCGACGCCCGGCGCCCGCATGTCGAGGATGAACATCGACAGGCCCGCGTGCTTGACGAGTTCCGGGTCGGTGCGCGCCACGACGATCCCGTAGTCGGACTTGTGGGCGAGCGTCGTCCACACCTTCTGACCGTTGAGAATCCACTCGTCGCCGTCGAGTTCCGCGCGGGACTGCAAGCTGGCGACGTCGGAGCCGGCGCCCGGCTCGGAGAACATCTGGCACCACATCGTGGCGCCGGAGATGATGTCGGCCATGTACCGCTGCTTCTGTTCGGCCGTGCCGTACTCGTGGAGCATCGGCAGGCACATCCCGTGGCTGATGATGTACTCGCTGTCCATCATCCGGTACTTGCCCTTGACTTCGCGCCAGATCTTCTCGTGCGCCATCGTCAGGCCGCCGCCACCGAACTCAGCGGGGTAGGGGATACCGCCGAGACCCGCCTCGGCTGCTGCGGCGAGGAACGCCCGCTGGACGTCCGAACTCGGCAGATCCTCGCCGTGGGCCTGGCCGTGTGCCTCCATGAAGTCGACGCACCGTTGACGGAACTCGGCCGCCTCCTGCTCGGTGATCGTGCCGGTCGTCGTGCCGGTCGTCGTGCCGGTCGTCGTGTCGGTGTCGCTCATGGGTGCTCCTGATGTGCGCAGGTCGGGGACGGACCACACCCAGTTCTGTCATGCAGCCCGCCACAAGGGGGTCAGACACCTGCCTGACCCCTGCCTGACACCGGGGTGGTTTGCGTCGTATTGTATGGCGTCGTACAGTATGTGTCCAGACGGAGTGACATGAGCAGCCTGACCAACAACGAACTCGACGCCCCACCCTGGTTGCGTGTCGAGTCGACGCTGATGGCGACGGCGCGCCTCGTGCGCGAGGCATTCGACCTCCGGCTCGAACCGCTCGATCTCAACCTCACCCAGGCGAGCCTGCTCGGCTACGTGGCCGAGTTCGGTGCGACCACCCAGACCCGGCTCGCCGACCACCTCGGTATCGGTCGTGCCGCGATCGGGTCGGTCGTCGACCATCTGTCCGACCGCGGCCTCGTCGCACGCCACCCCGACCCGCACGACCGGCGCGTCTGGCGGGTCGACATCACCGACGCCGGTCGCGCGATGGCCGGCCGCATCGCCGACGTCGACGAGGTGCTGCGCGGCGAACTCCGCCACGGCATCGGCCGCGAGGAACGCCAAGCCCTCTCGTGGGTGCTCACCCGCCTGCAACAGAACCTGCAATCCGCCATCAACCAATGAGACGACAACGGAGAACCACCACCATGACCGAAGCAGTGATCGTCGACGCCGTCCGCACCCCCGGCGGCAAGCGCAACGGGCAACTCAAGGACTGGCAGGCCGCGGCCCTCGCGGCCGAGACGTTGAAGGCGCTCGCCGAGCGCAACAACCTCGATCCGATGGACGTCGACGACGTCATCATGGGCTGCGTCATGCAGGTCGGCGAGCAGTCGCTGAACATCGGTCGCAACGCGGTGCTCACCGCCGGCTGGCCAGAGGAGGTGCCGTCGACCACCGTCGACCGCCAATGCGGCTCGTCGCAGCAGTCGATGCACTTCGCTGCGCAGGGCGTGATGGCCGGCGCGTACGACGTCGTCATCGCCGCCGGCGTCGAGGTGATGACCCGCACGCCGATGGGCGCGTCGATCGTCCAGGGCATGGGGTTCCCGTTCCCACAGCAGATGCAGGATCGCTACGCCGAGACCGGGCTGCCGCCGCAGGGCATCGGCGCCGACATGATCGCCGACGAGTACGGCATCACCCGCGAGGACCTCGACGCGTTCGGGGCCCAGAGCCAGCAGCGTGCCGCCCAGGCACGCGACGAAGGCCGCTTCGACAACGAGATCCTCCCGATCGAAGTCGACCTCGACGGCGAGACAGTGATCGTCAAGCAGGACGAGGGCATCCGGGACGGCACGACCGCCGAGACGCTCGCCAAGCTCAAGCCGGCGTTCAAGGAGGACGGCAAGATCACCGCCGGCAACTCCTCGCAGATCTCCGACGGTGCGTCCGCCGTGCTGATCATGAGCAAGGAGAAGGCCGACGAGCTCGGGATGAAGCCGCGGGCGCGCTTCCACGCCTTCGCCCTCGCGGGGACCGACCCGGTGACGATGCTGAAGGGCCCGATCCCGGCGACGAAGAAGATCCTCGAGAAGACCGGCCTGACGATCGACGACATCGACCTGTTCGAGGTCAACGAGGCGTTCGCCTCCGTCGTGCTCGCGTGGCAGCAGGAGACCGGCGCCGACATGAGCAAGGTCAACGTCAACGGCGGCGCAATCGCGCTCGGTCACCCGCTCGGCAGCTCGGGAACGAAGCTGATGTCGACACTGCTCAACGAGCTCGAGCGCAC
>JABDKP010000072.1 GCA_013002175.1 Ilumatobacter sp. | reverse complement strand
CCCCACGCCGGTGGTGGTGGGATTTCGGGCGTCGTCAGACGCGCTTTGCGAAGTAGATGATTGCGAGGATCACCAGAATGGTGATGAGAATGCCGCCTCCGTAGACCATGCGTTCCTTTCTGTGCGTCGGGGTATCAGTGGGGGATCAAACAGGCGAAGAGGCGGTCAGCTGACCTGGGTCTCCTCGACCACGTGGTTCCCGTCGGACGAGACGTGGCGCTCGCTGTGCATGCGACGGTTGTTCATCGTCATCCAGCCGGCGCCCCTGATCGCGGCAGCAGCCAGGGCGACGACACCGCCGGCCATGATGATGTAGCCGATGGCTTCGAGGTCGACGCCCTCGACCGCAGTATCGATCGCGAACGTGACGATTGCGCCGAGGACGATCATGATGATTCCGAGTACTACGAGCATTGCTGTGTTCTCCTTGTCGAAAGCGCCGCTGTCCGCAGTGCTGTGGCTGAAACTGTTCTTCCGCCGAGACGGATATCGACACCGTTCCCCGATCGCCGCGCGTCGAAACACAGCGGCTGATCAAGAAACCGTCAAGGCGGTTCGGGTGAACCTTGCACCGCCCGAATGACACGTCACCGATTTCGACACTTGCCGAGTTCGCCCCCGCCTGCGGCTTGACGATCCGAGATGACCGGGCTAAACCAGAGTCCTATTGAGTTGTCGAGGGGGCGCCGGGAGGGGGCGCCCTCTCTTCGCGTCCCGGCTCCTTGCGGTCGACAGTGACCCCGCTCGGCCATGATTGCGTCGATGAACACGACGACGATCGCCGAGGTGTTCGACCGATGCCGCGCCGCCGTGCCGACCTGGACCGGCGTGTCGATCGACGACGTCGACTTCGACGCCCCGAAGGGCTTCTCGTCGTTCACGATCGGGGTGCGTGTGCAGTACCCGATCGACCCTCCCGCGGTGCTGTACCGCCACCTCGCCGGCAAGGACAATGCGATCCTGGACCCCGGTGCCGAGAAGTCGACCTTCCTGCTGCTCGGTGACGCCGGCATCGCGGCGCGCTGTCTCCACTACGACGAGACGTGTCGTATCGAGGAGTTCTTCGCCGGCCGATCCCTCACCGCCGACGACGTGTTCGACGCCTCGATCCGACGCAAGATCGCCGCCGAGCTGTACCGACTGCACCAGCTCGACCCACCCGACGTCCCGGACCGGACGTTCTTCGAACTGCTCCACGAGCAGTGGGGAGCGCTGGCGCGCGAGGTGCTCCGCGAGGCCGAGACGACCCTGCCGGCCGACGAGCGTGCGCTCGCCGCCGACCTCGCCCGGATCCACCACGACGACACCTTCGACATGGTCCGCCGCTGCCTTCCGGACCGGCCCCCGGTGTTCTGCCACAACGACACGTACCACGGCAACGTCTTCCTGCTCGACGACGGATCGGTACGGCTGCTCGACTTCGAGTTCTCATGTCGCAACCACATCGCGTTCGACTTCGCCAACCTGTTCGCGGAGACCGTGATGGAGCACGGGCTGGCCGAGCCGCCACACTTCCGGATCGCCGAGCCGCGCTTCACCGACGCCGACATCACCGCACTCGTCGGCGACTACCTGGACCATGCCGAGTTCTCCAGCGAGGCCGCGCGGGCGGCAGAGCAGCGCCAATTGGTCGCGGAGACACGCCGGGCGATCATGCTGTCCGACTACATGTACGCGATGGCGGCGCTGCCGTTGGCGCTCGCCCCGATCCAGACGATCCGGTTCATCCCCTACGCCCACCAGCGGTTCACGAAGTTCCTGCGGACGTGGCGGTCCGAGTTCGGCACTCGCTGACCCTCCCCGATCGGCCGCACGTCGGCGGGCCCTAGTATCGGTCCGTGCCAGACCAGCGCTCGTTTGCGTCAGATGCTGCGGCCACCGTCACCGCCGACCGGGGCCAGGTGGCACACCGCGACCACGTCGCCCAGTCGGCCGTGCTCGCCCGGCGCTTCGACGCCCCGGCACCGGGCGTCTGGTGTCTGGTGGGCAACGGACTCTCGAACCAGACGTTCATCGACGCCCCTGACGGGATCATCGCGATCGACACCGGCGAGTCGACCGAGGAGATGCGGGAGGCGATCACCGAGCTGCGGGCGGTGACCGATCGGCCGATCGTGGCCGTGCTGTACACCCATTTCCACTACGTCGCGGGCACCGCGGCCGTGTTCGACGACGGCGCGTCGCCCGACATCCCGATCTGGGCCCACGAGCGGGTCGCGCCGAATCGGGCGCGCACCGCCTCGGCCATCTCACCGGCGTACGGGCGCGGTCTCGTCGAGCAGTTCGCCCTGATGCTGCCGGACGAGGGTCCCGACGGCCGGGTCAACGTCGGGCTCGGCCACTTCTACCGCAACCCGGCGCACGCCCCGTTCACGAACGGGTACGTCCCGGCCACCCACACCGTGGACGGCGACGCCACCATCGAGGTCGGCGGACTGACCGTCGAGGTCACCCACGCCCCGTCCGACGCGGACGATTCGGTCACGTACTGGTTCCCGTCGCTCGGCGTCGCGGTCAACAACCTCGTCTGGCCGGCCCTGTTCAACGTCTTCGCGATTCGCGGCGAGGAGTACCGCGACCCGCGGATCTTGTTGCGCGGGCTCGACCACCTGCTGTCGCTCGGCGCCGAGCATCTCGTCGGCGCGCACGGACCACCGCTGTCCGGCGCGGCGGAGATCGAGTCCCGGGTGACGAAGTACCGCGACGCGATTCAGTTCCTGTGGGACCAGGCGGTGCGCCACACGAACCGCGGCGCCACGTCCCCCGACCTCGGCCATGCCGTGACGCTGCCGGAGGCGTGCGCCGACGACTACCTCACCGCCGAGCGCTACGGCGTCGCCGAGCACCATGTCCGTCAGATCCGCAGCGGTCTGTTCGGCTGGTTCGACGGTGACGAGGCGGCGCTGTTCCCGCTCCCCTCGGAGGTCCGCGCGAGGCGGATGATCGACGGGTTCGGCGGCGCCGTCCGTGTCCGCGAGCAGGCGCGCGCCGCCCTCGACGGCGACGACGTCCGGTGGGCGATCGAGCTGGCCACCTGGCTGGTACGGGCGGGCGGGGATGACGCCGATCGCGCCCTGCTGGCCGCTGCGCTGCGCACAGTCGCGCAGCGGACGCCGGCGGCGAACATCCGCAACTGGTGTCTGACCCGTGCACTCTCCCTGGAAGGCGCCGTCGACGCATCCCGTCTCTACCGGCACCGGTTCAGCCGGCGCCAGATCCTCTCCGCGGCGCCGGCCGAGTCGATCCACATCCTGCGGGTGCTGCTCGACCCGGACGTGGCGGGCGGCCTCGACGTCCACCTCGGCTGGCGCTTCGACGACGGGGCGACGGCGGGACTGCACCTCCGCAACTCGATCGCATGCCCAACCGACGGCTCGGGGGCCGCGCCGACGATCGCCTGCACGCTCGAGACATGGGCGGACGTGCTGACCGGCGCGCGGGCGCTGTCGGCGGCGATCGAGGCGGGCGACATCGCCGTCGACGGTGACGCCGCCGTCGTCACCGGTGCGCTGGCGGTGTTCGACGTCGAGGGCCTGCGCACGTGACCGACCTACCGCGTGCGACCCCGCCGTTCGACGGCGACATCCAGCGGCTGATCACCGAGTCGACGCCATCGCGACTGCATGTGGGGGGCGCCCCCGAGGGCGCGCCGAACGTGCTGCTGATCATGCTCGACGACGTCGGCTTCGGCTCGTTCGGAGCATTCGGCGGGCCGGTGCCGGCGCCGGGCCTGGATGCAATCGTCGAGCGCGGGCTGCGCTACAACCAGTTCCACACGACCGCACTCTGCTCCCCCACGCGGGCGGCGCTGCTCACGGGGCGGAACCACCACTCGGTTCACATGGGTGGGATCACCGAGATCGCGAATTCGTTCCCGGCGTACGACAGCGCGATCCCGCCCGAGGCGGCGACGATCGCGCAGGTGCTGCGACTGTCCGGATACAGCACGTCGTGCTTCGGCAAGTGGCACCTCGCGCCGTCGTGGGAGCAGAGCCCGTCGGGACCGTTCGACCGGTGGCCGACCGGGATGGGCTTCGACCGCTTCTATGGCATCCTCGGCGCAGAGGCGTCGATGTGGGAGCCCCCGGTGTACGACCAGACGACGCCGATCTCCCCGCACGTCGGCCGCCCCGGCTACCACTTCTCCGAGGATCTCGCCGACCAGGCGATCACCTGGCTGCAACGCCAGCATGCCTCGACACCGAACCGGCCCTTCTTCTGCTACTTCTCGACCCCCGCCGTCCATGCGCCGCACCACGCGCCGCCCGACTGGATCGACCGGTTCGCCGGCGCGTTCGACGGTGGCTGGGATGCGCTGCGCGAGCACATCTATGCCCGCCAACTCGACCTCGGGGTGATCCCGCCGGCCACCGCACTCACCGCGCGGCCCGAGCAGATCCCGGCGTGGGACGACTACCCGGACGAGTACAAGCCGGTGGCCCGGCGGCTGATGGAGGTGTTCGCCGGCTTCCTCGCGCACACCGATGCGCAGATCCACCGGGTGATCCGGGCCGTCGAGGACCTCGGCGAGCTCGACAACACGCTGGTGATCTACATCACCGGCGACAACGGTGCGTCGGCCGAGGGCACGATCCACGGTGCGTGGAGCGCACCCAGCTTCCAGAACGGCGTGCACGAGGACCCCGACTGGCTGCTCGCCCACATCGACGATTTCGGCACCGACCGCTGCGAGAACCACTTCAACGTCGGCTGGGCGTGGGCGCTCGACTCGCCGTTCCAGTGGATGAAGCAGGTCGCGTCGCACTTCGGCGGCACCCGCAACGCGATGGCACTGTCGTGGCCGGACCGCATCACCGACGCCGGCGGGCTGCGCAGCCAGTTCCATCACGTCATCGACCTGGCCCCGCTGATCTACGAGGCCGCCGGCATCACGCCGCCCCGGCGCGTCAACGGGATCGAGCAGATGCCGCTGCACGGGACGTCGATGACGTACACCTTCGACGACGCTGACGCGCCGAGCCGCCACACGTCGCAGTACTTCGAGATCCTCGGCAACCGGGCGATCTACCACGACGGCTGGATCGCATCGTGCTTCCACGGCCGACTGCCGTGGATCCGCCTCGCCGGGTTCGACTTCGACGGCCCCCAGGAGCGGTGGGAGCTGTACGACGTCGCCGAGGACTTCTCGCAGTCGGTCGACCTCGCCGAGCTGCACCCCGACAAACTCGCCGAGCTGCGCGGCGTGTTCGACGAGCACGCCGTCGAGCACGGCGTGTACCCGCTGCGCGACGCCGGGTCGCGACGCGGCGGCGAGTTCGCGGTGCCGCATGTCCTCGACGGTGTGACGGCGATGACCTACACGACCGCCCACGTGCGGATGCCCGAGTCGGCCGTGCTGAACCTGAAGAACTGCTCGTACTCGATCGGCGCCGCTCTCGTGGTCCCCGACGGCGGTGCGCAGGGCGTCGTCGCCTGCCAGGGAGGCAACATGGCCGGCTGGTCGCTGTACTTCACGGAGGACGGCGTGCCGACGTTCCTCTACAACTGCTTCGGCCACGAGCTCACGTTCGTTGCCGCGGCGGAGGCGTTGCCGCCGGGTCCGCACCGGTTGCTCGTGGAGTTCGAGTACGACGGCGGGTTCGGAGCGGGCGGCGAACTGACGCTCTCGGTCGACGACCACACCGTCGACACCGGCCGGGTCGAGCGGACGGTGCCGATCGTGTTCTCGATGAGCGGCGAGACGTTCGACGTCGGCATCGACATGGGATCTCCGGTCGGTCCGTACCCGCACCACTTCGAATGCACCGCCGAGATCGACCACGTGACGCTCGAACGGCGTGGCACGCGCACCGAGCGGACCGACACTGCGATGCGCGAAGGAGCGTTCCGCGCGAGCCTGAGTGCTCAATGAACGGAGGGTGCTCAGTGAACGCGGTGCAACCGGGGGGCACGCGAGTCGTGCCCGAGATGGAGTTGCGCGTACTCGTCGACGTACTCCATGCCGCACCGCTTCCGGATCTCGGCCATCGCCAGGTCGGTGACCTCGCGCCGACTCCGGTTGCTGCTCTTCGTGTAGCCGAGCGACACCACATCGATCGGTTCGCCGACGCTGATCGTCGCCCGCCGGAACGGGCGCACGATGCTTGCCCCGGTGGGCAGCACCTGATCGGTCCCGATGATGCCGACCGGCACGATCGGCGCTCCGGTGGTGAGCGCGAGGTGCGCCGCGCCCGAGTGACCGCGATGCAGCAGCCCGTCGAGCGAGCGCGTCCCCTCGGGGAACAGGCCCACCGCCTCACCGCGGTCCAAGACCTCGCCGATCTGGCGGAACGCCCGGCTGAGGTCCCCCGGGTTCTCGCGTCTGATCGGAATCATCCCCGAGCCGCAGAACAGCCAGTTGGTGATCCGGTTGTCGGTGTATTCGGCCTTGCCGAGTACCGACACCGGTCGCGGCAGGGCGAACATCAGCAGGATCGAGTCGATGAACGACAGGTGGTTGGCGACGATGATCGCCGGGCCGGTCGCCGGCATGCGCTCGGGATGTTCGACGTCGAGACGGATCAGCAGCCGTCGCGCCGGCGCGGTGAGCAGCCGGGTGACCTCGTACGCGGTCCCGTGCTCACGCCAGTCCGCCGTCATCCGCCGCGCGGCGTGCTTGATCGTCCGGGTCATCTGCGACGCCACGCCCCCACCGTGGACCGATCCGCCGTCGGCGCCCAGGGTCCAAGGTCCCGGAGCCGTCCATGAGTCCGCGCCGCCCCCACGCTGCACTGGTCGGGCTGGCGCTGGTGATCGCGGCCTGCGCCGGCAGCGACACGGCGGCACCCGCCCCGACGCCGCCGATCGCAACCGACCCGCCGCCTGCCACTCCGGCGCCGCCGGTGATCGCCACCGATCCCCCGTCGACGTCGCCGCCGCCGACCGAACAGGTCGACACCACCTCGGTGCCGGACACGCGTCGTCGGGGCGGCACGCTGCGATACGGGTTGGAGGCGGACGTCGACGGCCTCAACCCGGTCTCGTCTGCGCTGTCCGCGCCCGGGCAGCTGATGGCGAACGCGGTGTTCGACACGCTGACCGCGTTCGACGTCGACGGCAACGTCGTGCCGTACCTCGCGTCCTCGGTGCAGCCGGTCGACGGCGACCTGACGAGGTGGCGGGTCACGCTGCGCGAGGGCATCACGTTCCACGACGGGACACCTCTGAACGCAGCGGCGGTGCAGACGAACTTCGAGCTGGCGCTCGGCAGCGCGTTCATCGGGATCGCGATGCGGCCGTTCTACCCGGCCGAGAACGCGACCGAGGTCGTCGACGAGTACACGCTCGACTACCAACTGCTCGATCCGAGCGCGGTGTTCCCGGCGACGCTGTCGACCCAGACCGGCTACGTCGCCTCGCCGGCGTGGCTGGCGGCCGCGCTGGACGACCCGGCCCTCAACCAGAAACCTGTGGGGACCGGCCCGTTCGTGTTCGACCGCCGTTCGCAGGATGCGGTGACGCGATTCGTCCGCAACGACGACT
Organism: Ilumatobacter sp.; assembly: GCA_013002175.1. Classification (GTDB taxonomy): domain Bacteria; phylum Actinomycetota; class Acidimicrobiia; order Acidimicrobiales; family Ilumatobacteraceae; genus Ilumatobacter_A. The sequence continues at coordinate 2,845 of JABDKP010000072.1, read as the reverse complement.
GGTGGCGCGGGGACGTGCATCTCGATGCGGTCGAGTTCATTCCGGTCCCGGACCCGGACACCCGCAACGACCTGCTGATCCGCGGCGAGCTCGACGCACTGCAGACGACCAATCCGGCATCGGTCGGTGACCTGCGCGAGCGCGACGGCATCCAGAACTTCGTCGACGACAGCGGTGAGGAGACGTTCGTGATGCTCAACACCGAGCATCCGCCGTTCGACGACATCCGGGCCCGGCAGGCGTTGACGTTCGCCACGCCGCTGCGGAACTTCCGGGAGCTGATCGGGCTCGGCATCGCTCCCGACGCCGACCAGATGTTCACCGCCGACAGTCCGTACCACAATCCGGCCGTCGTGCAGGAAGGTGACCGCCCCGACGAGGCGATCGCGCTCGCCGCGGCGTACTGCGCCGATGTGCCGGCCGAGTGCACGAACGGCCGGATCGACACCGAGTACCAGTGGTTCGGGCCGTCGGTGATCGACAACCGCATCGCGGAGATCCTCGACGAGGGGTGGAGCCGTGCGTTCAACGTCACGTTCGACGAGCTCGCGCAGGACACCCACATCCAGCAGACCGCGCTCGGGCAGTACGACGCCACGCTGTGGCGCCAGTTCGGCAGCGACGAGCCGTCGATCGACCGGTTCAGCTTCCTCTGCCGCACGATCGACGTGATCTCACTGAACTTCGCCCGCTACTGCACCCCCGAGCGCGATGCCCTGCTGCTGGAGGTGCAGACGCTCGCCGACCCGGCAGCCCGCATCCCGCTGTGGCACGCGATCACCCAGGACATCCACGACGCCCACACCTACATCTTCCTGACGCACACGATCTGGGACAACGCGTTCGGGCCGCAGGTGCGTGGCGTCTGCGACCGCGTCTCACCGGACGGCGTCGCACTGCAATGCGTCGGCAACGGCCGGACGTGGTTCGACTCGCTGTGGCTCAGCGAGTGACCGTGTCTGTCAGCGCCCGTCACGGTCCGAGGAAGTCGATCCGTAAACCGGAACTCGCCGGAACCACGCTGACCGCCGACGCCTGCCCACCGCGGCCGAAGTCCGGCGTCACCAGGAAGAAGCGGTCGTTCGCCTCGATCAGTAGTCGCATGCCCGTGTAGCGGAATCGCGCCTGGGTGCCGAATTCCTCGTCCGCCTGGATGATCTCGAGTTCCACACCCTCCAGGCGGATGTCGAGTGGTGAGTCGCTCGTGACGACTACTTCCGGTTCGGCCTCGAGGCCCTCGATGAACCCGTTGATCGAACCAGCTCCGTCCTCGAACGCCAGGCGGAGGACGATCGCGAAGACACCGATCAGGATCAGCAGCATGATCATTCCGATCACTGCCGTGCGTCGTGCATCGACAAATCGACCGATCGCACCTCGATCGAGCTTGGCGAAGACGAGCAGCACCCACAAGATGCCGGCACCTGCCAACACCAGATACGCAGAGAAGTGCGCAGACGTCTCGGTCCTGACGTCCTCCAACCCGGCAGCCCCCCACACAACCGCGCCCACCGAGACGACCAGCAACACGGCTGCGACGATCCGAACGGTGCGCCACGAGTCCACGTACTTGTCTCGGACTCGCTCGAGGCCCAATTCTGCGCCCGCCAGGACAACGAACCAGAGCAACAGGACCATGATTCCGGTGCCGATCGGCCGGTACAACGGTCCGACGCTACGGAGGACGTAATCCGACGTGGAATAGCCGAACAGCGCCTGGTTGAGCCCGGCTCGTTGGGCGGCCGCCTCCGTTCGTGCCCAACCGAAGTAGTACAGGATCGCCGTGAGGAGTGCGGTCGGGGCGATGACCTTGCCGACCACGCCAAGAATTCTGACCAGCGGGGCCTCCGGTGTTGGTTGCCGAGTCCATCCCTCAGCCATCGGGAGCCCCCAATGAATCCACCAGCTGATCGAACATCGACGGATCGATCTCGCCATCGACCAGGAGCGGCCCATTGACGAGACCCGCGTCGGACTGCTGCGCGTAGATCTTGTCGATCACCTCCGCAATCGCGTCGCTGCTGTGCATCAGATCAGTGAGAACCTGCGGTTCGAGGTCGACAAGTATCGGTGCTGCATCCTCTCCGATCGACTCGGCAATCATGTGGTCAAGGCCGGGGACATCGGTGACCTCGCTGACCTCCAGTCGATCCGGGGGAAGCGACTTCCAATCGATCATTTCGAACACGTCGGGCGGCAGCACAAAGATGCTCGGGAGATCGGGAGCCGCGGGGATCTCGAAGTGCGTCGCAAGTTCCTCCAACTCGACGATGATGTCCGGCGCGATGTCACCGCAGACGACCGTCCCACTTTCGAACTCCACGCCGGCACCCTCCAGCACCATGGGCACCGTTGCGTGGAATTGGGTGACGTCCTCGGGGTGAATCGTCGGACCGACACCACTGCCTGAGCCAGCGCAGGAATGGGTGATGACGAACCTCTTGGTTGTCAGCTCGATCCCGCCGAGGAGCGCGTTGCACGTCGCGGTCTCGTCCCCGGCGACGACGTCATAGGTGAGCTCGGCGTTGATCCGAGGCGTGTCCGTGATGAACTCACGATCCTGTTTCGTGACGATCTCGAGAGACGTGAGTCGTTCGCCGTTGCGATTCACGGTCTCCTTGCCGGCGCGTTGAGGCCAGGAGACCGACACCGACAACGACGACTCGACCTGTTCGACGGTGCAGGAAAAGGCGAGGTTCGCTCCCGGCGTCGGACCCGCCGTGCCGGACTCCGGCGTCGTAGCGGACTCGGGCGCCGTGCCGGACTGCAGCGTCGTAGCGGACTCGGGCGTCGTGCCGGACTGCAGCGTCGTAGCGGACTCGGGCGTCGTGCCGGACTGCAGCGT
>JABDKP010000043.1 GCA_013002175.1 Ilumatobacter sp. | reverse complement strand
ATCCCGAGACCGATCCCCAGCGACGCCTGCACGGCCGCACCGACGTACACGATCAGCACGCAGGCAGCGACTGCGCCGATCGACAGACCGATCACTCGCGGTCCCGGCGACGGTCGTGCTTGATCCGTTTCGGTTCCGCCGTTGCCGGGTCGTCCGGCCAGCGGTGCTTGGGGTAGCGGCCGGCCATCTCCTTGCGTACCGCGGCCCATGAACCCGACCAGAACCCGGGCAGGTCGGTGGTCACCTGGATCGGCCGGTCGGCGGGCGACAGCAGCTCCAACCGCAGCGGACGTCCGCCGGCGGTCGGATGCTCGGTGACGCCGAACAGATCCTGCACGCGCACCGCCACGGTCGGTTGCTCGCCCGAGTAGTCGATCGGAGCGGCGCGTCCGGTCGGCAGCGCCAACTTGGCGGGTGCCATCTCGTCCAGCCGGCTCCCCTCGGGCCACGGGAGTTGGCTGCGCAGCACGGTTGTCAGGTCGAGGCGCTCCAGGTCCGATCGAGAGGTGGCGCCCGGAAGGTACGGCCCGAGCCAGGCGTCGACCGTGGCGCACAGCGTGGCGACCGACCAGTCGGGCCACGGGTCGCCGACGTGCTGCTGGAGGAACTCGACGCGCTGGCGTAGTGAGCTCGCGGCATCGGTCCAGCGGAGCACGTCGAGGTTCGTGGCGCGGACGCGCGCGAGCAGTGCGGCGGTGGTGGACTCCCCGGGCGACGGTCGGGCGGTCTGCGTGCCCAGCCGGATCGCGCCGAACCGCCGCTCGACGGTCTCGACGAGGTCGTCGCGGGCAGCATCCCAGTCGACGAGCCGGCGTTCGATGATGTCCTCGCCGTGCGCTGCGATCAGCGTGCTGTCGTCGAGCGCGGCGGCGAGCCGGATTCGCGCCCGGTCGCGTTTTCCGTCGAGATCGGCGGCGACGATCAACGGCTCCCCGGCGAGCGAATCGTCATCGGGGAGATAGGCCGAACTGCCCGAGCGCAACTGGTACTGCGCGCCGCGCCGCAGCGCTGCGACCCGGTCGGGATACCCCAGCAGGAGCACCGCCCCGGTGCGATCAGGATCGAGGAGGTTGCGGTCGAAGCGGATGCCGGCTCGGCGGGCCAGATCCGCCGCCCGATCGCGCAGCCGGTGCACCGCGCCGCGATCGGCGAGGTCGTGTCCCCGCTCGCCCGAGATCACACCGACGCGCAGTGCGAGGTCGGTCGGCACCTCGTCGGGCCGCCCGCGGAAGACGTCGCGCTCGTCGACGAGTGCGGCCACGGCGCACGCCAGTGGCGACCGGTCGACCGCAATCATGCGCGCCAGACGGGGATGGACCGGCAGGCCGAGCATCGCCCTGCCGAGCGGCGTGATGCGGTGGTCGTCTTCGAGCGCGTGCAGCGCGATCAGCAGGTCACGACCCTGATCGAGCGCGCCGGCCGGCGGCGCGTCGATGAACCGGAGCTGGTCGCCCCCACCCCACGCCGCGAGTTCCAGCGCGAAGCCGGCGAGGTCGGCCTGGGCGATCTCGGGCGAGCGGTGACGGGCGCGTGAGCCGTGTTCGAGTTTCGTCCACAGCCGGTAGGCATGCCCGGGCTCGGTGCGACCGGCGCGCCCCGCCCGCTGCTCGGCCGATGCTCGGCTCGCGGCCACGGTCGTGAGCCGCGTCATGCCCGAACGCGCGTCGAAGCGGGGTTCGCGCGCGAGTCCGGCGTCGACGACGATCCGGACGCCGTCGACCGTCAGCGACGTCTCCGCGATGTCGGTCGACAGCACGACACGTCGTCGGCCCTCCGGCGACGCGGCCAGCGCGCGGTCCTGGTCGGCCGGTGTGAGAGCACCCGCCAGCGCGTGGACGTCGATGTTCGGCCCCAGTGCATCGCGCAACCGGTTCTCGGTCCGGCGGATCTCGCCGATGCCGGGCAGGAACACGAGCACGTCGCCGTCGTGTTCGCCGAGGGCGCGCAGCACCGCCGCTGCGGCGTCGGCGTCGATGCCGTGATGCAGGTTGACGGCCGTCCGGCGCTGGGGCCGGTTCTTTCCGGGCCGGCCACCTCGGGCGGAGCCGCTGCTCGATCTGGGGATCCACGTGATGTCGACGTCGAACTGCTTGCCGTCGCTGGACACGACCGGCGCGTCCAACAGCGAGCTGAGCCCGACGGTGTCGGGTGTTGCCGACATCGCGACGATCCGCAGGTCGGCACGGAGCGCGTCGGCCGCGTCCAGCGTCAGCGCCAGCCCGATGTCGGTCGTCAGGTTTCGTTCGTGCACCTCGTCGAAGATCACGAGACCGACGCCCGGCAGCTCGGGGTCGTTCTGCAGGCGTCGGGTGAGCACCCCCTCGGTCAGCACCTCGATCCGCGTCGTCGCCGTGATCTCGCGTTCGTCCCGCGTCTGATAGCCGACGAGCTCGCCGACGGCGGTCTGCGTCGTCGCGGCCATCCGCCGCGCCGCAGCCCGCGTCGCGAGTCGTCGAGGTTCGAGCATCACGATCCGTCGGCCGTCGAGCCACGGTTCAGTGAGCAGCGCCAGCGGCACGACCGTCGTCTTGCCGGCTCCCGGCGGCGCGACCAGCACGGCTCGCCGCCGGCCGTCGAGGGCGGAGCGCAGCTCGGCGAGCGCGTCGACGACGGGGAGGTCGGGTAGCTCGGGCGGCCGGTCGGCCATGCTCAGCCCGATGCGGGTGAGCCCCGAAACGGGCCGGGATCGTTCGGCCCGGGGATGTCCAGTGACGTCCACGCGGTGACGTCCGCGATCGTGTCCGCGACCGCCTCCCACTCGGGTGGGTTCCAGCCCTGCGCGGATGCGGCGATCGCCCCGTCGACACGGACGAAGACGAACGCCGGGAGCTCGTCGAGATCGGCAGCCTTGACGAATGCCCGGTCGGGGTCGCAGAACACCAGGTACTGGTCTGCGAGCGGGCCGAGGAATGCCCGGGCGTCGGCTGCGTCGGCGGTGACGACGAAGTTGATCCGGGCATGCGAGCTGCGGAACTGCTCGAGGACCCGCGTTGCCGTGCGCAGGATCCAGGAACTCTCGTTGGTGTACGGGTCGAGCACCACCGAAGCGAGGTGGAACGTCGTGAGCCAGTCCATCAGAGGGCGGCTCTCACCGGCGCCGTCGCGGCCGAGCGGCGTCAGGTGGAGATCGGTCGGAAGCTGCTTCACGGTGGGGTCGGCCACGGGCGAGAGCGTAGCCAGTGCGGGCGGGACCGACCCAACATCGGGCTCGGCACCGGCCGTGGGCGTCAGGTGGGGGAGCACTGCGTCATGCGGCCACGGGCGGTGCCGGGTACGGTCGGTTCGTGCACCCGATCGAGCACCTTCGCTATGTGGCACGGGCGCAGGGCGCGGACCCTGCGTCGCTGGTCGAGGAAACCGCGCATGCGCTCGGTGCACTGCGGTTCGACCCCGCCGGCCTCGTCGTCGCCTGCCGGCGGATCGTCCAGCGCCACCCGTTCACCGGTGCGCTGTGGTGGCTGTGCGCCACCGTCGCGACGTCGGCGGAGCCGTTCGATGCCGTGTGGGAGGCCGCGGACCGGATCCGCTCCGATCGCACGGGCGCCGAACTCGCGGCGGCACTGGCGGACGACGCCACCGTGGTCACGATCGGCGCACCCGGCGTGATCGGCGACGGCCTCGTCCGCCGCGGTGACGTGCGGGTGCTCGCGCTGGACGCCGGGCACACGGCGACCTCGTTCGTGCGTCGACTCGAACGTCACGACGTCGACTACGAACCGGTCGACGCCGGAGCTGCCGGCGCCGTCACCAGGACGGCGGACGTCGTCCTGATCGAAGCGTTGGCGGTCGACGGCACGCGGGTGGTCGCACCGATCGGTTCGTCGACGATCGCCGCGTCAGCAACGGCCTGGGGGACGCCGGTGTGGCTCGTCGCCGGCACCGGCCGGCGGCTGCCGAGCCCGATGCTGGATCACATGGTCGGCCAGGTCGCGGCGCTGACCGACCCCGACGGTGACTGCCCCCTCGACGCGTGGGAACTCGACGTCGAGGTACTGCCGACATCGTTGCTGACGTCGGTCGTCGGGCCGCACGGCCGGATGCCGATGGGTCCGTCGGCGACCGCGGCGGAATGTGCGATGGCGCACGAGCTGCTGCGGACCGCCCAGATGTGATCTGACGCCGACCGTCAGGCCATCGCGACGAGCGCGGCGTTCGCGATCTGCGCGGGGAGCAGGTCGAACAACCGGTACAGGTCGTCGATCTCGCCGGACTGGCCGAACTCGTCGACGCCCACCGGGACGGTGCGCGTGCCGAACACGCCTCCCATCCAGGCGAGGTGGTGCGACGCGGCGTCGTGCACGGTGATGATCGGGGCATCCCGCTCGGCCGGTTTCAGCAAGCTGGCGAGGTGATGGTCATGGGGCGCGATCTGCGCCGACGCGGCGGCGTCACGCAACTCGTTGCGCCATCCCCCGTACAGGCGGTCGGAGCTGGTGATGTCGATGACGACCGCTCCGACGCCCTCGTCGGCGAGCAGCGTCGCGGCGGCCACCGCTTCCGGCATCACCGCGCCGCATGCGGCGAGCACGACATCGGCCGGACCGTCCGGCTCGATCAACCGGTAGCCGCCGGCGAGCACGTGGGCGCGGAGCCGGTCTGCGCCCAGGCGCTCGGCGGCCGAGGCGAACGGTGCCTGGTCGATGGCGCGGGTCGACAATCGCAGGTACAGCGACGCTCCGTCCGGGGTGGCGAGCCGGCGGAGTCCGTCGCACAGCAGCCAGTCGACCGCATCCGCGTACGCCGGCTCGGCGTAGTTCAGCCCCGGCAGCTCGAGCCCGATCGACGGCGTGATGCTCGACTGGTGCGCCCCACCCTCCGGGGCGAGCGTGACACCGGCGGGCGTCCCGGCGAGCACGAAGCGGGCGCCGTTGTACAGCGCGTAGATCAGTGCATCGAGGCCGCGACACACGAACGGGTCGTACACCGTGCCGACCGGCAGCAGGTGCTGGCCGTGCAGGTCGTGGGCCAGGCCGAACGCATGCAGTGAGAGGAACAGGTTCATCTCGCTGAGACCGAGTTCGACGTGCTGGCCGGCCGGCTTCTGCTCCCACCTGAGGAGGCGGTCGGAACCGAGGAAGTCCGGCTGCTCGACAGGTGAGAACACGCCCATCTTGTTGATCCAGCCGCCGAGGTTGGTCGACACGCTGACGTCGGGGGAGGTCGTCACCATCCGCGGTGCCACCGCCTCGACGTTGGCGAGCGCAGTCAGGACGCGACCGAACGTCTCCTGCGTGCTGACCGGGCGCGAGGCGAGCACACCGGTCGCCTCCGGGATCGGGAGTTCCGGACGCGGCGCGACCGGTTGGTTGTTGAGTTCGCCACCGGTCGTTCCGCACAGGCGGCCGGCGGGTGTGTCGGACGGGAAGCGGTCCCACTCGTCGGCGGCCGTCAGCCCGAGTTCGGCCCGGAACTCGTCGATCTGAGCGCCGGTCAGCAGCGCCGCGTGGTTCAGCGGATCACCGGCCATCGGCAGGCCCCACCCCTTGATCGTGTACGCGAACACCACGCTCGGACGGTCGGTCACCGCGTCGCACTGGCGGTACGAGTCGAGCAGCACGCCGAGGTCATGGCCGCCGAGGTTGGTGACGAGCGGGCGCAGTTCGTCGTCGCCGATGTCGTCGACGAACGCCCGCAGCTCGTCGGTGCCGTTCTCGACGAAGCGTTCCCGCAGCGCCGAGCCGCGCAGCGCGAACAGCGACTGGTACCGCTCGTTGGCCATGTCGTCGATGTGCGACCGCAGTGCGTTGCCGCCGGGTCGCCGGAACGCGGACTGCAGGAGGGCGCCGTACTTCGCCTCGACCGTGTGCCAACCGGCCCCGTCGAAGAATTCCATCAGCTTCTTGATCTTCTGGTCGGGGATCACCCGGTCGAGGCTCTGACGGTTGGCGTCGACGACCCACATCACGTTGCCGAGGCCGTGCAGCGCCGGATCGGAGATCGCCTCCCACACGTTGCCCTCGTCGAGTTCGGCGTCGCCGACGAGGGCGATGAACCGGGCCGGCCGGTCGGTGACCGGACCGAACTGGGCCTCGATGTAGCGGCGTGCCATTGCGGCGAACAGCGGGGCCACCGCGCCGAGACCGACCGAGCCGGTGGAGAAGTCGGCGACATCGGGGTCCTTCGTGCGGCTGGGGTAGGCCTGCAGCCCACCGAATGCGCGGAGCTGCGTGAGGTACGACCGATCGAGCTCGCCGGTGAGGTACTTGATCGAGTGGTACACCGGGCTGGCGTGTGGCTTCACCGCCACCTTGTCGTCGCCCGACAGGTGCGCGAACCACAGCGCCGTCATGATCGACACCATCGACGCCGACGACGCCTGGTGTCCGCCGACCTTGACCGCGCCGGGCTTCGCCGGCCGTTCGCGGTTGGCGTGATCGATCATCCGGGCCGCGAGCCACAGCACACGCTGCTGCACGTCGTCGAGCGTGTCGAGGTCGACCGGGTGCATCGTCACAACCGGCGGTGCCGCGGCGCGAGGCCGGTGATCTGCTCGACGAGTTCTTCCGCCTCGGCGCGGCGGTCCTCGGTGACGAAGATGCGTGCCATCGGCTCGCGACTGTAGACACCGAGGTGGATCGCGTACTCCTCGTTCCAGACCGCGGGCACGCCCTGCGCGACCAGTTCATCGGTGACCATCTGCGCCTGCCACATCGGCAGCCATGCCGCCTCGACGGTGCGGTCCGGGTCGGGTGGTTTCGGGAGGTGCTTGCCGAAGACCCAGTTCCATGCGCTCCGAAACGTCGGCATCGGGTGCACACTAGGTGAGTTCCCATGAGCGACCCGCCGCCAGAACTCGCTCCGCTGCTGCGCCATCTGCCGCCCGCTCCGGACGAGACCGCCCTCCTCGACGGGTTCACCGCATGGGCGCAGGCCGAGGGCATCGAGCTCTACCCGGCGCAGGAGGACGCGATCTTCGAGCTGATCGCGGGCAGCAACGTGATCCTCAAGACGCCGACCGGTTCCGGCAAGTCGCTGGTCGCCGCGGCGGCGCACTTCATCGGGCTCGGACGGGACCTGCGCAGCGTCTACACCGCCCCGATCAAGGCGCTCGTCTCGGAGAAGTTCTTCCAACTGTGCCGGCAGTTCGGGTCGGATCTCGTGGGCATGATCACTGGTGACGGCAGCATCAATGCCGACGCGCCGATCATCTGCTGCACCGCCGAGATCCTCGCCAACTGGGCACTGCGCGACGGGCCGCGCACCGCGGTCGACATCGTCATTGCCGACGAGTTCCACTTCTACGCCGATCCGCAGCGCGGCTGGGCGTGGCAGCTGCCGATGCTCGAACTGCCGCACTGCCAGTTCCTGCTGATGTCCGCGACGCTGGGGCCGACACGCTTCTTCGAAGACGAACTGACGCGGCGGACCGGTCGTGACACGGCGCTCGTCGCATCGACGCAGCGGCCGGTACCGCTCGATTTCGAGTACCGGACGTCGACGCTGCACCGGTCGATCGAGGACCTGGTGCAGTCGGGCCGGGCACCGATCTACCTCGTTCACTTCACGCAGCGCGAGGCGACCGAGGCGGCGCAGAGCTACATCAGCCTCGACCCGCTCACCAAGGACGAGAAGCAACAGGTCAAGGACATCATTGGCGGGTTCCGGTTCGACTCGCCGTTCGGCAAGGGCCTGCGCCGGTTCCTCGTCGCGGGGATCGGCGTGCACCATGCCGGGCTGTTGCCGAAGTACCGCCTGCTCGTCGAACGACTCGCCCAGGCGGGTCTGCTGAAGATCATCTGCGGCACCGACACGCTCGGTGTCGGCGTCAACGTGCCGATCCGTTCGGTGCTGTTCACGCAGCTGTGCAAGTACGACGGCTCCTCGGTGCGGATCCTGCGGGTGCGCGAGTTCCAGCAGATCGCGGGCCGGGCCGGGCGCCGCGGGTTCGACGACCGCGGTGACGTCTGGGTGCAGGCGCCCGAGCACGTGGTCGTCAACCAGCAGGCCGCGCAGAAGGCGGCCGAGGACGCCAAGAAGCGCAAGGTCGTCAAGAAGAAGGCACCCGAGCGCGGGTATGCGCACTGGAGCGAGGACACGTTCGAGCGGCTGGTCAACGGCGAGCCGGAGCCGCTGACATCGAGCTTCGACGTCAACCATCAGATGGTGATGAGCCTGCTCGACCGCCCGGCCGACCCGCAGCTCGGCGACGGCTGCGCCGCGGTGCGGCGGCTGCTCACGGACAACCACGAGCCCCGCCGTCGGCAGCGTCAGCACATCCGGCGGGCGATCGCGATCTACCGGTCGCTCGTCGATGCCGGCTTGCTCGAGTTCCCCACCGAGCCGGACGAGCTCGGCCGGCGGGTGCGCGTCGACTTCGACCTGCAGGACGACTTCGCCCTTCACCAGCCGCTGTCGCTGTGGGCGCTCGAGGCGATCTCGCACCTCGACCGCGAGTTCGACGTCGAGGTCCGGCCGCCGCCGTCGGCGCCCCGCCGCCGCGACACCGCCCACGAACACGCCGAGCCCGTCAGCGGCGGCGCCTTCGCCGCGCTCGCCGACCTCGTCCTCGACGACGGTGAGCCCCCACCGCAGCCAACGCGTGAGGAAAGTGCGCATGAGGTGCGCAACAACCTCACGCGTTCGCAGGAAGAGGGGTCGGGGGAGGGCGAGCCGGAGGTCCGCACGGTGGCCGCGGAGACGGGCGGTGACTTCGATCGGGCGCTCGCGGTCGTGACGATCATCGAGGCGGTGCAGGAGACGCCGGCTGTCGTCGTCAACGCGCAGCTGCGCAAGGCGAAGGACGCACTGATGAGCGAGATGAAGTCGTCGGGCGTCGAGTACGAGGAGCGGATGGAACGCCTCGCCAAAGTCGAACCGCCGCGCCCGATGAAGGAGTGGATGTACGCCGACTTCAACGAGTTCCGTCGCCACCACCCGTGGGTCGAGGGCGACACGGTGAAGCCGAAGTCGATCGTGCGGGACATGTTCGAGCGGGCGATGACGTTCGGCGAGTACACCGATCATTACGGCCTCAAGCAGTCCGAGGGCGTGCTGCTGCGATATCTGTCCGACGTCTACAAGGGCCTCACCCAGAACGTGCCGGCGGAGGCGGGCAACGCCGAACTCGACGACATCGCCCACTGGTTGGGCACGCTCGTGCGCAGCGTCGACTCCAGCCTGCTCGACGAATGGGAGCGGCTGCAGCACCCCGATGCCGACGCGGCGCCCGTCCGACCGCCGTCTGCCGCCGATGCGGAGGCCGGGGTCGACATCACGAGCGACCGCCGCGCGTTCCGCACGATGGTCCGCAACCTCGCGTTCGGTTGGGTCCAGGACCTCGCGAAGGGCCGACGGCCGGCCGGCGTCGCCGACGGGCTGGACGTCCACGCCGCGATGGCCGGTTACTGGGACGAGTACGACTCGATCGAGATCGACGGCGACGCCCGACACGCGTCGCGGTTCGAGTTCGACGCCTCGACCGGTCGCGTCGTGCAGACGATCCATGATCCCGACGGCCACGACGAGTGGCGGCTCGTCGGCGAGGTCGATCTCGCCCAGTCGGTCGCCGAGGATCGACTGGTGGCGTCGCTGACTGCCGTCGTCGGCCCCTGACGCAGGTCTTTCGTGTGCCGGCATCTCGCGCCACCGACGGACCGTCGGGGCGTATTGCGGCGGTATTCGCTGGTCGTTAGTGTCCAGGTGAGAGGACGTCGCGCCACGACGAGCCGCTGACAACCACGCATCCGGCAACTCACTGGGGGTTCCATGGCCAACATCATCAAAGCCGCACTGCTGCAGACCGACTGGACCGGTGACAAGGAGTCGATGATCAAGAAGCACGAGGAGGCAGCGCGCGAGGCGGCGTCCGAGGGTGCGCAGATCATGTGCTTCCAGGAGCTGTTCTACGGGCCCTACTTCTGTCAGGTGCAGGATCCGCAGTACTACGAGTACACCGAGTACATCCCGGACGGTCCGACGACGCAGCGCTTCCAGGCGCTGGCCGCCGAGCTGAACATGGTGATGGTGTTGCCGATGTACGAGATCGAGCAACCCGGCATCTACTACAACACCGCGGCGGTCGTCGACGCCGACGGGACGTACCTCGGCAAGTACCGCAAGCAGCACATCCCGCAGGTCAAGGGGTTCTGGGAGAAGTTCTACTTCAAGCCCGGCAACGGCGGCTATCCGGTGTTCGACACCGCGGTCGGCAAGGTCGGCGTGTACATCTGCTACGACCGTCACTTCCCGGAGGGCTGGCGGGCGCTCGGCCTGAACGGCGCGCAGATCGTGTTCAACCCGTCCGCGACGCATCGCGGTCTGTCCGAGTATCTGTGGAGCATCGAGCAGCCGGCAGCGGCGTGCGCCAACATGTATTACGTCGGCGCGATCAACCGCACCGGCATCGAGCCGCTCGGCGAGAACGACTTCTACGGGCAGAGCTACTTCGTCAACCCGCGCGGCCAGTACGTCGGTGACAAGGGCGACGCGCACAAGCCCGAGCTGATCGTGCGCGACCTCGACATGGACCTGGTCAAGGAGGTGCGCGACGGCTGGGCGTTCTACCGCGACCGCCGACCCGACGCGTACGACGAACTCGTCGAAGCCTGACGCGCGTCAAAGTTGTGCCAGGCACAACTTTGACGGCGCACGACAAACACCAAGGGAGACAGCCAATGGCAACGACACTCATCAGCGGCGGAACGGTGATTTCCGCAGTCGGCCGGCGCGAGGCCGACGTCCTGATCGACGGCGAGTCGATCACCGCGATCCTCGCGCCCGGACAGGCCGCGGCGTTCGGCATCGCCGCGGACCGGACGATCGACGCCACGGGCAAGTACGTCGTGCCGGGCGGCGTCGACGTGCACACCCACATGTCGCTGCCGTTCGGCGGCACCGAGGCGTCCGACACGTTCGAAACCGGCACGATCGCCGCGGCGTGGGGCGGCGTCACCACGATCGTCGACTTCGCGGTCCAGAACACCGGCACGAGCGTCCACGAGAAGCTTGCCGAGTGGCACGAGAAGGCGGCCGACAACTGCTCGATCGACTACGGCTTCCACCAGATCATCGGTGGCGTCGACGAGGACGCCCTGAAGGCGATGACCTATCTCGTCGACAACGAGGGGATCACCAGCTTCAAGCTGTTCATGGCGTATCCCGGGATCCTGTACTCCGACGACGGGCAGATCCTGCGGGCGATGCAGAACGCGTCCGAATCCGGCGCGCTGATCATGATGCACGCGGAGAACGGCATCGCGATCGATGTGCTCGTCGCCCAGGCGATCGCCCGCGGTGACACCGACCCGCAGTTCCACTCGCTCACCCGCCCCGCTGAGCTCGAGTCCGAGGCGACCCACCGGGCGATCCAGCTCGCCAAGGTCGCCGGCAACGTGCCGCTGTACATCGTCCACATGTCGGCATCCGGCGCGCTGGAGGAGGTCGCCGCCGCCCAGCACGCCGGGCTGAACGTGTTCGCCGAGACGTGTCCGCAGTATCTGTACCTGTCGCTCGAAGACCAGCTGATGCAGCCGGGGTTCGAGGGCGCCAAGTGGGTCTGCTCGACGCCGTTGCGCACGAAGCACGAGCATCACCAGAGCGACCTCTGGAAGGGGCTGCGCCTCAACGAACTCGCGGTCGTGTCGACTGACCACTGCCCGTTCTGCTTCAAGGACCAGAAGGAACTCGGCCTCGGCGACTTCTCGAAGATCCCGAACGGCATCGGCGGCGTCGAGCACCGGATGGAGCTGATCTACCAGGGTGTCGTCGCCGGCGAGATCAGCCTCGAACGGTGGGTCGAGACGTGCTCGACGACACCGGCACGGATGTTCGGCCTCGACAAGAAGGGTGTACTCGAACCGGGCGCCGACGCCGACGTGCTGATCTGGGATCCGAACGGACGCACCAAGATCGGGATCAACGACAAGCACCACATGAACATGGACCACTCCGCCTACGAGGGCTTCGAGATCGACGGCAAGGTCGACACCGTGCTGAGCCGCGGCATGGTCGTCGTCGAAGACGACACGTTCAAGGGCCGCAAAGGACACGGCCAGTTCGTCAAGCGCGGCCTGTCGAGGTACCTCCACTGACACACACCATGACAAAAGGGGTCAGGCAGGTGTCTGACCCCTGCCTGACCCCTGGCCCGACAACTGCCTCGAGGAGACGAGATGAACCGCATCAATCATTGGATCGACGGCAAGGTCGTCGAGTCGACGTCCGGGAACACCTCGCCGGTGTACGACCCGGCGACCGGCGAGCAGACCGCCGAGGTCGGGCTCGCCTCGCGCGCCGAGGTCGACGCGGCAGTCGCGGCGGCGAAGGCGGCGTTCCCCGCATGGCGTGCGACGTCGCTGTCACGCCGGGCGGAGGTGATGTTCCGGATGCGCGAGCTGGTCGACGCCAACCGCAAGGAGATCGCGTCGATGCTCACCGCCGAGCACGGCAAGGTGCTCAGCGACTCGATGGGCGAGGTCGCCCGCGGCCTCGAGAACATCGAATACGCGTGCGGCATCCCGCAGCTGATCAAGGGTGACTATTCCGAGCAGGCTGCCAGCGGCGTCGACGTCTACTCGATCCGCCAGCCGCTCGGTGTCGTCGCCGGGATCACCCCGTTCAACTTCCCGGCGATGGTCCCGATGTGGATGTTCGCCAACGCCCTCGCGTGTGGGAACACGTTCGTGCTCAAGCCCAGCGAGAAGGACCCGTCGGTCAACATGTTCGTCGCCGAGCTGCTCGCCCAGGCGGGGCTGCCGGCAGGTTGCTTCAACGTCGTGCAAGGTGACAAGGTCGCCGTCGACCGGATCCTCGAACACGAGGACATCACGGCGGTCAGTTTCGTCGGCTCGACCCCGATCGCCAAGTACATCTACGAGACCGGCACCGGCAACGGCAAGCGGGTCCAGGCGCTCGGCGGGGCGAAGAACCACATGCTCGTGCTCAACGACGCCGACGTCGGGATGGCGGCCGACGCCGCGGTCGGCGCGGCCTACGGGTCGGCCGGCGAGCGGTGCATGGCGATCAGCGTCGTGCTCGCCGCCGACGGCATCGCCGACGAACTGGTCGCAGAGATTTCCGAGCGGATCGGCGACATCAAGGTCGGCCCGGGCAACGAACCCGGCAACGACATGGGCCCGCTGATCACCGCCGAGTCACGCGACCGCGTCCGGGGCTACATCGACCGCGCGCCCGAGGAAGGGGCGACGATCGTCGTCGACGGGCGAGAGGGCGTCCCGTCCGACGGGTACTTCGTCAATCCGACCCTGCTCGACAACGTCGGCACCGGCATGTCCTGCTACACCGACGAGATCTTCGGCCCGGTGCTGAGCGTCGTGCGGGTGTCCGGGTACCAGCAGGGGATCGACGTCATCAACGCCAACCCGTACGCCAACGGCACGGCGATCTTCACTCGCGACGGCGGCGCCGCGCGGCAGTTCCAGTTCGACGTGCAGGTCGGCATGGTCGGCGTCAACGTGCCGGTGCCCGTCCCGGTCAGCTACTACAGCTTCGGCGGGTGGAAGGCGAGCCTGTTCGGCGACACGCACATGTACGGCCCGGAAGGCATCAACTTCTACACCCAGGGCAAGGTCGTCACGAGTCGCTGGCCCGACCCCTCGACGAGCACCGTCGACCTCGGATTCCCCGAAACGAGATGACATCTGATCTTGCGGCGTAGGCCGCCGGACTCGTGTCCTGTTCAAAGGAGACATAACTTGGATATCGGAGTCGTACTCCAGGCAACACCACCGGCGGCACGGGTGATCGACCTCGCGAAACGAGCCGAGACCTACGGGTTCTCCCACGTGTGGACGTTCGACTCCCACATCCTGTGGGAGGAGCCGTACGTGATCTACTCCCAGATCCTCGCCCAGACGCGCAACGTCGTCGTCGGCCCGATGGTCACCAACCCGGCGACGCGCGACTGGACGGTCACCGCCTCGACGTACGCGACGCTCAACGAGATGTACGGCAACCGCACGATCTGTGGCATCGGCCGTGGCGACTCGGCAGTCCGGGTGACAAACGGCAAGCCGACCACACTGGCGACGATGCGCGAGTCGATCAACGTGATCCGCGAACTCGCGAACGGGCGCGGTGTCGAGTACAACGGCTCGACGATCACGCTGCCGTGGGCGTCGAAGAGCCGCCTGGAGGTGTTCGGCGCGGGGTACGGCCCGAAGGCACTGAAGCTGATCGGCGAGACCTGCGACGGCTTCATTCTCCAGCTCGCGGACCTGTCGATCGCCGAGTGGACGATCGGCGCCGTGCGCAGCGCGGCGAGCGACGCGGGCCGCAATCCGGACGACATCAAGATCTGCGTCGCCGCGCCGGCATACGTCGGCCCCGAGGACCAGATCGCGTACATGCGCGACCAGTGCCGCTGGTTCGGCGGGATGGTGGGCAACCACGTCGCCGACATCGTCGCGAGGTACGGCGAGTCGGCGCCGGTGCCGGCGGCGCTGACCGACTACATCAAAGACCGTCAGGAGTACGACTACAACGAGCACGGCCAGGCCGGCAACACGCACACCACGTTCGTGCCCGACGAGATCGTCGACCGGTTCTGCATCCTCGGGCCGGTCGAGGCACAACTCGCCAAGCTCAACGACCTGCGGGCACTCGGCGTCGACCAGTTCGCCATCTACCTGCAACACGACGGCAAGGACCACACCCTCGAGCAGTACGGCGAGCACGTGATCCCGGCACTGCGGGAACAGGCGCTGGCCAAGCAGTGATCTTCCGGCGGGCGGCACGACGTGTCGCGATGTTCTTCGTCGCGCTCGCGCTCGTCGCGGTCCTGTGGGAGGTCTACAAGGCGCTCGGCCCCGAACGCGGCGGTGAGCTGTTCGGGTCGACGGTGATCCCGAAGACGAACGACCGCGTGATGCCGCACACGTGGGAGATGCTCGCCGAGTTCTTCGACCCCGAGGTGCGTGACACGCCGCTCGTGTGGGAAGCGGTGCTCGGCTATGCGTGGTTCACGTTCCGGCTCGCGCTCGTCGGGTTGCTGCTCGGCACGTTCATCGGGGTCGGCCTGGCGGTGCTGATGGCCCGTTTCCGGATCGTCGAACGGGGGCTGCTGCCCTACGTCGTCGCGTCGCAGACCGTGCCGCTCATCGCGCTCGCTCCGCAGATCGCGACGATTGCCGGCAACTGGGGCCTCCCGAAGTGGACGTGGGTCTCCTCGCTCGGTGCGTTCCTCGCGTTCTTCCCGATCACCGTCGCGACGCTCAAGGGGATGAAGGCCGCGCCGCCGGCGGCACTCGAACTGATGGACAGCTATGCCGCGGGGTGGTGGACGACGCTGATCAAGCTGCGTTTCCCGACCGCCGTGCCGTCGATCGTGCCCGGCATGAAGCTCGCCGCGACGGCCTCGGTGATCGGCGTGATCGTCGCCGAGATCTCGACCGGCCTGTCCGGTGGCATCGGCAAGGCCGCGCTGACCTACTCGCAGAAGGCAACGAGCGAGCCGGCTCAGGTGTACACCGCGGTGATCGGTGCGTCGGTCCTCGGCCTCGCCCTGTTCGGCCTCGTGGCCGGTCTGGAAGCAGTGGCGATGCGGCATCGCCCGAAGGAGCAGCTGGCATGACGGCCGCAGCTGATTCTGCGCCGGCCCCATCGGCTGCGGTCTCGGTCGGACGCGCGTCGATGGTGTTCAACGCCGGCCGGGTCAACGAGGTCGCTGCGCTCACCGACATCGAGCTGGACATCCAGCCGCGCGACTTCGTGTCGCTGATCGGTCCGTCCGGCTGCGGCAAGTCGACGTTGTTGCGGCTCATCGCGAATCTGCTCACGCCGACATCCGGCGAGGTCTTCGTCAACGGCAAGCCGGCAGCGCAGGCCCGCCTCGACCAGGACTACGGGATGGCGTTCCAGCAGTCCGGGCTGTTCGAGTGGCGTTCCGTGCGCAAGAACATCGAGTTGCCCTTGGAGTTGAAGGGATGGGCCAAGCAGCGCCGCGCGGATCGGGCGAACGAGATGCTCGAACTCGTGCAACTCCCCGAGTTCGGTGACCATCGCCCGTGGGAGCTGTCCGGTGGCATGCAGCAGCGGATCGCGATCGCCCGCGCCCTCGCCGCCCACCCGCCACTGCTGCTGATGGACGAGCCGTTCGGCGCGCTCGACGAGATGACCCGCGAGCACATGCAGGCCGAGCTGTTGCGGATCTGCGCCGCCGCCGAAACGACCGTCGTGTTCGTCACCCACTCGATCCCCGAGGCGGTCTACCTGTCGAACCGCGTCGTCGTGATGTCGCCGCGGCCCGGACGGATCACCGACGTGATCGACGTCGACCTCGGCGGCGAGCGCGATGAGGACACCCGCGAGGACGACGCCTTCTATGCGACGATCACCCAGGTGCGCGAAGCGCTGCGCGGCGCCGAGCACGACAGCGGCCAGCCGGTCCGCGGGGTCGACGACCGATGAGCACGGCCGCGATGAACGCGATGCGGGTCGTGCGGGCGACGTGGCCGCCGATCCTGTTCGGTCTCGCGTTCCTCGGCACGTGGGAATTGATCGTCGTGCTCTACGACATCAAGACGTTCCTGCTCCCGGCGCCGTCGGCAATCCTCTCCGCGCTCGCCGACAACGTCGGCAGTGTGTGGGATGCGGTGCGTGTCACCGGGACGAATGCGCTCGTCGGTCTGCTGCTCGGCACCGTCGTGGGCGTGGCGCTGAGCTTCGCGCTGATGCGTTTCCGGGTCCTCAACGAACTCGTCACCCCCCTCGCAGTCGCGCTGAACGCGATCCCGATCATCATCGTCGTGCCGGTACTGAACAACATGTTCTCCACGACGTCGCAGGTCGGGCGGCGGCTGATGGTGCTGCTGATCGTGTTGTTCATCGTGCTCGTCAACGTCGCCAAGGGTCTCCGCCAGGTCAGCGCGACCCACGTCGAGCTGATGCGCTCGTACGCCGCCACACCGTGGGAGATCCTCGTCAAGATCCGCATTCCCAATGCGGTGCCCTACCTGTTCACGGCGCTGCGCATCGCCGCGCCGCTCGCGGTGATCACCGCGTTCGTCGCCGAGTACTTCGGCGGCACGCAGGACGGCCTGGGCTCGCGGATCACGTCGAATGCGGCGAACTCGCGCAACGACGTGATGTGGGCCTACGTGATCGGGGCGTGCGTGCTCGGCTTGACGTTCTACCTGCTCGCGATCCTGATAGAGAATGCAGCAGGCAGGCATCAGGGCCGCACCAGATCGACGACGACAACGGGAACAACAGCAACAGCAACACCTGCCGCGCCAACCGGCGTCGCAGCGCACTCATAGGGGAGAACCAACATGAAGAGGCAACCGATCAAGCTGCTGGTCGCCGGTGTGGCGGCGTTCGCACTCGTCGCCGCGGCGTGTGGCAGCGACGACGAACCGGTCAGCGCGCCGGCCACCGAGGCACCCGGCGGGACCGACGCACCCGCACCGACCGACACCGGCCCGGCGTCCGACCCCGGACCGATCGACGCGTGCGAGTCGCCCGAGCCCGTCAGCCTGCAGCTGCAATGGTTCACGCAGGCCCAGTTCGCCGGGTATTTCGCCGCGGTCGAGAAGGGCTTCTACGAGGACTTCTGCCTCGACGTGACGATCGTCGAGGGCGGCGTCGAGATCGTGCCGCAGACCCAGCTCGCGAACGGCGACGTCGACTTCGCACTGGCGTGGGTGCCCAAGGCACTCGCCAGCCGTGAGGCCGGTGCCGACATCGTCAACATCGGGCAGATCTTCCAGCGGTCCGGCACCCTGCAGGTCAGCTTCGCCGACTCGGGGATCACCTCGCCGGCCGACTTCGCCGGCAAGAAGATCGGCAACTGGGGCTTCGGCAACGAGTACGAGGTGTTCGCTGCGATCGGCCAGGCCGAGCTCGACCCGGCCAGCGACGTCGAACTCGTCGGCCAGCAGTTCGACATGGTCGCCCTGCTCGAAGGTGAGATCGACGCCGCGGAGGCGATGACGTACAACGAGTACGCGCAGGTGCTCGAAGCGGAGAACCCGGAGACAGGCGAGCTGTACACGCCCGACGACTTCAACGTGATCAGCTACGAAGACGTCGGCGTCGGCATGCTCCAGGACGCCGTCTGGGCGTCGGGTGAGCGGCTCGCCAGCGACCCGGCCTACGTCGACCAGGCGACCCGGTTCGTCGCCGCATCGATCCAGGGATGGGCGTACTGCCGCGACAACATCGAGGAGTGCCGCGACATCGTGGTCTCGAAGGGCTCGACGCTCGGCAACAGTCACCAGCTCTGGCAGATGAACGAGGTCAACAAGCTGATCTGGCCGTCGCCGAGCGGGATCGGGTTCATCGATCAAGCGGCGTGGGACCGCACCGTCGAGATCAGCCAGAGCACGCCGAACCTGGAAGGTGCGACGGTGCTGACCGCTGCACCCGACGACGGCGCGTTCCGCAACGACATCGTCCAGGAAGCGTGGGCGATGCTCGACGGCATGGACCTCGACCTGAAGGGCGAGGGCTTCACGCCGACCGACGTGACGCTCGAACCAGGCGGCAACTGACGACGGCTCCGCCGTCGTCAGGGCGGCGCGCAGCGCCGCCGCAGCGGCTTCGCCGCTGCTTGCCGTTTTCTTCGGCCGTGGCGGCCGAACTCGCTTCGCTCGGAACGGGTTCGGCCGCCGCTCGGCTCGGTCCGGCGAGGCTACGGGCGGGGCCGGGTCTCCTGCCGCCACGGTCACGCGGCCGCGCTGACGACAAAGTTGTGCCAGGCACAACTTTGTCCTCGTCGCTCAGTCGCGGGGTGAGCGGCTGCAGCCCACGGTCGCGCGGTGCGCTGC
>JABDKP010000187.1 GCA_013002175.1 Ilumatobacter sp. | reverse complement strand
ACCCACCCGCGACCGACCCGCCCGCGGCGCCTGCGCCCGTCGAACTCCCGCCGCCCACCGGCCGGGTCGCCGCGGCGATACCCACGCAGGGCATCACGACCGTCCATGTCGGGTGGGATCTCGATCGGGCGTGGACACCGCTCGCAACGTGGGACGGAACGGGTTGGGTAGCCGTCGATGTCGGGAGCCCGCCGCCACCTGCGCCGACCTTCTCGTCGGTGGCGATCGCATCGGTCGACCTCGGCGGTCCGCTGTCGGGGTACACCTACGGCGGTGCCGACGCAGTGTGCATCGACGACCGGCGCGGCCCGGTGATCGACGGCACACCGCTGGAGCTGCCCGGCGACGGTTCGTATCACGCGATCGGCCTCGCTGCCGACTGGAACGTGCAGCCGCGCGGCATTCGACGATCGGGCATCCACTCCGCCGACTACCAGCGGATCGGCGAGTCGATCGTGTCCGCAGCCGGCGTCGATCCAGCGGGTGGCGACGTCGTCGAGGTGCTGCGTTCCGACCTCGACGGCGACGGCGTGGAGGAGGTGTTCGTCACCTTCGAGAAGATCACCGACGGTGGCGGCGCCCCCGGCGACTTCGTCGTGATCTACGCCCGCTACCCGACCGCAGGCGGCCGCGTCGTCGACCAGGCGCTGTTCGAGTACTACCCGCAGGCATGGACGAGCCGCCCGTCGATCGGGCGGGCCGGCGTCCTCGCGATCGCCGACCTCAACGGCGACGGGATCCTCGAGGTCGTGCTCTGGAGCAAGTTCTGGGACACGTCGCTCGCCGAGGTCTTCGTCTACGACGGCGCGACGTCGCTGACGTCGGTGTCGGTGTCCGGCTGCAGCCTGTAGCGCCGGCGTGCGGTGCCGCCCGCTACAGCGGGCTGTTGCCGTGCTTGCGCTCGACGAGCACCTCGCGCTTGTCTTCGAGCAGCGCGAGCGCGGTGGCGATCTCGGTGCGGGTTTCGGCGGGATCGATCACCGCGTCGATGACGCCGCGTTCGGCGGCGACGTACGGGTTGAGCAGCCGTTCGGCGTAGTCCCGCTCGAACTCGGCCCGCTCCTCCGGGGTCGACCTCCGGGCCAGGATCGCCGCGGCCTGACCGGCACCCATCACGGCGATCTCGGCCCACGGCCACGCGAGGCACAGGTCGTTGCCCATCGTCTTGGAGTCCATCACGATGTATGCCCCGCCGTAGCTCTTGCGCAGGATCACGCAGATCCGCGGCACGGATGCGTCGCCGTACGCGAACACGAGCTGGGCGCCGTGGCGGATCATCCCGCGCCACTCGAGATCCTTGCCGGGGTAGAAGCCCGGCGTGTCGACGAGCGTGATGATCGGCAGGTTGAACGCATCGCACAGGGCAACGAAGCGTGCGGCCTTCTGCGACGCGGGGATGTCGAGCGTGCCGGCGAGTGCGATCGGCTGGTTGGCGACGAGGCCGACCGGACGTCCGTCGATCGTGGCGAACGCCGTGACCACGTTGGTCGCCCACCGGTCACGCAGCTCGTGCAGCGAGTCTTCGTCGACGATCGCACTCGCCACGTTGCGCACGTCGTAGCTGCCGGTGGACGACGCCGGGATCTGGTCGCCGGCCTCGGGGCACGGGCGGTCGGGCGGGTCGTCGTTCGGCCAACGCGGCGGCTCCTCGTCGACATGGCTCGGCAGGTACGACAGCAGGATCTCGACCGCTTCGACTGCGGCAGCACGGTCGACCACCACGGCCGTCGGCACCCCGGTGTATCTCGCATGGTTCGTCGCTCCGCCGAGTTCCTCGACGTCGATGCCGACGCCAGTGAACTGTTCGACCATCACGGGGCCGTTGACGAACGCATAACTGGCGCTCGTCATCAGGGTGAAGTCGGCGAGCCCGAGCAGGAGTGCGGGCCCGGACACGGCCGGCCCGTCGACGATGATCACGGTCGGCACGATGCCGGAGCACTTCGTCAGCGTCGCCGCGACGAGGCCCCAGCTGTGCAGCGCCGCCATGCCCTCCACGATGTCGGTTCCTGCGGTGGAGATCGTGATCACCAGCGGCATCCGCTGGTCGAGCGCGGCCTCGGCGGCCACCTCGATCACGCTCGATGTGCCCGACGTCAGGCGGACGATGTCGGCATCGTCGGCGAACTCGACCCAGACGACCGGTCGGTCGCCGACGGAGCGGACGCTCGCGGTGGCGTCTGCCGGGATGTGTCGCGAGATGGAGAACGCGGCGTGCGATGTGGCGTCTCCGTCGAGCGGCAGGGTCGTCATCGCCCGCGAGAGTAGTGGTCGGCAGCGAACGTCGGTGCGCCGCGTGGCGCGGGCGTCAGCCGGACTTCGGGAGGGGGATCGCACTCGTCCCCGGGTGGACGCCGGGTTGGCGGCCACCCCGCTCGGCGATCACGGCCCGCAGTGTCTCCACCGCAGCAGTGGTCGGTGCGTTCGGGCTCGGTCGCCGGCGCCGGACGAACGCAACGATGCGCCGCGGCAGTTCCGGCACGGTGATCCGGCGGAACGATCCCTGGAGCCATGTCGGCACGGCGGTCGCAGGCACGATCGCCGCACCGAACCCGTCGAATGCGAGGGACGCGAGGAGCCGCACGCCGTCGATCTCGGCCTGAGGGCGCAGCGTGATGTCGGCGTTGGCCGCGGCCCGCTCGAGCACCTTGCGCAACGCAGCCCCGGACGGAGGCAGCAACAGCGGCACCTCGTCGAGGTCGCGCAGCGGGATGGTGTCCCGCGTGGCCAGCGGGTGCTGCTCGTCGGCGAGCAGGAAGAGGTCTTCGGCGAACAGCGGCTCGATCACCAGCTCGTGGTCGTCGACCGGCAGGTGGATGATCGCTCCGTTCAGCTGCCCGTTGATCACGTTCGGGACCAGCGCCGACGTCGCACCCTCCTGGATGACGGTGCGGACACCCGGGTGTTCGCGACCGAGCCGGCCGAGGAACTGCGGCATCAACCAGCGGGCCGTCGTGCCGATCACGCCCAGGCGAGTCTGACCGGACACGTCCTCGTTGCGGCTGGCCATGTCCGCCGCGATGTCGTCGATCTCGTTGAGCACCCGGCGGGCCCGTTCGACGACCCGAGCGCCTTCGTCGGTGAGCCCCCCGTGGGCCCGATCCACCAGTGTGACGCCCAGTTCGCGTTCGAGCCGGGCGATGTGTGCCGACACGTTCGACTGCACGGTGTACAGCGCCCGGGCGGCCGCCGAGAAGGTGCCGTGGTCGGCGATCGCGACCAAGGTAGACAACTGCCGGACATCCATCTCTGAAAACGATAGCAGGTATCGTTGAGTTCTACTTGTCAGATCACTCGGTCTCGTGCATACTTTCACATGTACCCCGAAATGGGTACGCCAGAGTCGACGTGAGAACAACCCCCCAATGTTCCACTCGTCGGGAAGTCCACGAGCTGACCCCCCATCAGCGGACATTCCCAGGTTGAGAGACCCGGATCCCCCAATCCGGGTCTTTCCCGTTTTCGTGTAACGGTCAGCCGCAGTGGAGGTGGACGTTGGCGGCGATCCAGTCGGCCATCGCGACCGCCTCGTCGAAATCGGGGTGGCGGACGACGATCAGCCCGTCGGACAGCACCGTGGCACGCCAATCGCGACGCTGGTGCCCGAGGGGCAGCAGGTCGACGTTGACCACGTGGTCGCCCATCGTCGCCATCATGTGGCCGAGGCCGTCGATGTGGGTGATCGCGCCCTCGCCCTGGGCCCGCTTGATCACTTGGGCGACGTTGTACCGGCGCTCGGTCGGTTGGCTGAACGTGCCGTGGCACACCGCCTCGGCCCAGCCCGTGTACAGGTCGGTGTCGCAGGCGTAGTTCATCAGGTCGGTCAGCCGGCCACCGGGGGAGCGCGCCCCGATCTCGCCGAACACCACCTCGCCGGACTCGGTGCGGTACCACTCCATGTGCGTGAAGCCGCTGTGCACGCCCATCGCCGGGATGACGGCCCGGCCGAGCGCGACACCGTCGGCGATGAACGGGTCGGCGAGGTCGCGCCATGCGATCACCTGTGGACTGATCCACTCGACCTGCTTGCCGATCAACGGGTTCGGCCGGTACTCGCACACGTTCTCGAACGCGATCCGACCACCCGCGCAGATGGTGTCGTAGGTGAACTCGTCGCCGGAGATGAACTCCTCGACGCTGACCTCGGCGACGTGCCCCAGTTGCGCCAGCGCGGTCTCGAGGTCGGCGTCGTCCTCGATCCGGAAGGTGTCCATCGACCCGGCCCCGGAGATCGGCTTGATGATGACCGGGAAGCCGATCCGCTCGGCGGCGTCCCGACACCCGGCCCGCGTCGTCGTGACGATCGACCGCGGCGTGCGCAGTCCGGCGTCTTCGACCAACTTCTTCATCTCGCCCTTGTCGCGGAACGGCACGGTCTGTTGCACGGTGAGGCCGGGCACGCCGATCGCCTCGCGCAGCCGGGCGGCGAGCAGCATCATCGGCTCCCACAGCGTCTCGACCCGGTCGAGGTTGCGGCCGGACAGCTGCCGGCGGACCGTCGCGACCACCGCGTCCTCGTCGGCCCACGAGCCGATCTGGACGTAGGCGGCGAGGTCTCGCTTGGAGCGTTCCGGCAGTGCGTCGACGTGCTGGTCTCCGACGCCGATCACGCGGGCGCCGACGGCGGCGAGGCCCGACACGAACAGTGGGATGTCGTCCGGATAGTGCGGCGAGAGGAACAGGACGTCCATCAGTGCGCCTCCACCCGGATCGTCGCCACGATCTCCGCGAGTGCGGCGTCCACCGCTCCGGTGGTGTCGGCGCGCACGATCACGTACCCGTCGCCCTCGTAGGTGTCCGCCGGGGCTCGGCCGACCGCCGGGATCGATGATTCGACGACGAGTTCGTGGGTCGCTGCGCTGACGCGTTCGATGCCGTGGATGCCGGAGATCACGCGGCCGGCGCCCTGCGCCCGCAGATACGCCGCACCGACGGCGTACCGACGCGATGGGGGGTCGAACTCGCCGAGCGCGACGAGCCGGGCCCACGTCGCGTACAGGTCGGTGTCGTGCGCCCACGACATCAGCGACGCGATCTGCGCCCCGGGCGGCCGGGCACCGACCTCGGAGATCGCGATCGTGCCGTCGGGCCGGCGGAACCACTCGAGGTGGGAGAGCCCGGTCGTCAGCCCGAGCGCCCGCACCGCGCTCGCCCCGACATCGCGAATCGTGGCGAACTCGTCGCCGTCGATCTCCCGCGGCAGCACGACGCACCACTGGATCCACGGGTTCTCCAAGACGGTCAGCGGGGTCGGGTCGTACCGGCCGATCGAGTGCCAGACCATCTCACTGTCGACGAGCACGCTCTCGAACGAGAACTCCTGCCCGACGAGGAACTCCTCCAGCAGCACCGGTGCGTCCGCCGACGGCGGGCTGTGCCCGAGCCATCGCTCCAGCGACTCGGCGTCGTCGACCCGGAACGTGTTCCGGGCGCCCATGCCGGCCAGCGGCTTGACGACGACCGGCCGGCGCCACCGGTCGAACACGTCCCGGACCTCGTCCGCGGACGCGGCGCGTCCGCTCCGGGCGCACGGGATGCCGGCCGCTTCGAACGCCGCCTTCATCTGCGACTTGTCGCGGAACCGCTCCGCCACGTCGACTCCCATCCCGGCGATGCCGACGCGCTCGCGAACGTGGGCCAGCGGCACCTGCAGGTTCTCCAGGATCGCGGTGAGCACGTCGACACCACCGAGCCGGTCGCGCAGCTCGGCGACCGCGGCGGTCAATTGGTCGACGTCGAGGCAGTTGGCGACATGCCAGTGCCCCGACAGCCTCGCGGTCACCCGCTCCGGGAACCGTTCGACCGGGTCGCTGCTGACGACGACGACTGCGACATCGGGGAGGTCGGCCATCGCAGCGAGGAACCGGTTCGTCGCGTCGAGCGCGTACGGAGCGACGAAGACGACGGTGACCATGGCACCGGACCGTATCCCACGCCCTTCCGTCGGAGATGGGTGCCGGCGTCGTGCGCGTCGTGTTGCCGCCACGGAGTACAAAGGTGAGGTGAACGTGATCCTGCTGGAGCCGAGTTTCCCGGACAATCAGAAGCAGTTCGCACGAGGCCTCGCCGAGGCGGGGGCGACCGTGATCGGCATCGGCGAGCGCCCGAAGGACGGCCTCGACGACGATGTCCGGAACTGGCTGACGCACTACGAACAGGTCGCCTCCGTCGTCGACGACGAGAGCGTGATGCGCGCCGTGCGCTGGATCCAGGACCGGCTGTGGGTCGACCGCCTCGAAGCCACCGTCGAGGCGCACATCATGACGGCCGCCCGCGTGCGGGCGGCATGCAACATCCCGGGCACGTCGGTGCGCACCGCGCACCTGTGCCGTGACAAGCCGGAGATGAAGGAGGTGTTGCGCGCCGCCGGTGTGCCGTGCGCCCGATCGACCGGCGCCACGTCGGCGGACGAGGTGCGGGCGTTCGCCGACGAGGTCGGCTACCCGTTGATCGTCAAGCCACCGGACGGGGCAGGAGCGTCGGGTACCCATCGTGCCGACGACGCCGAGGACCTCGAACGGGCGATCGCGGCGAGCGGTCTCGCCCACGGCGCCACGGTCGCCGTCGAGGAGTTCGTCACCGGCCACGAGGGGTTCTACGACACGATCACCGTCGACGGCCAGGTGGTGCACGAGTTCGTGTGCCACTACTACCCCAACGTGCTCGAGGCGATGCGGACGCGGTGGATCTCGCCGCAGTTCATCACGACCAACCGCATCGATTCCGCGTCGGGGTACGACGAGGTCAAGGCGATGGGTCGGCGCGTGAACGACGCCCTCGACATCGGCACGTCGGCGACGCACATGGAGTGGTTCTCCGGCGACAAGGGCCTGATGTTCTCCGAGATCGGCTGCCGGCCGCCGGGCGTACGCGCATGGGACCTCTACGCGGTCGGCAACGATCTCGACATCTACCGCGAGTGGGCCGAGGCGATCGTGCACGGCTGTCCCAAGCGTCACGCGTCGCGGCGCTACTCGGCCGGGATCGTCGCGCTGCGTCCCGAGGCCGACGGCACGATCTCCGGCACTGCGGGCATCGACGAAATCCACGCGCGGTTCGGCGACCTGATCATCGACGCGCACCTCCCCCCGGCCGGCACGCCGACGCAGCCGGTCGAGGCGGGCTACATGGCAAACGCCTGGGTGCGGGCCCGGCACGAGGACTTCGACCACCTCCGCTTCGTCCTCGACGAGATCGGGCGCACGGTTACGGTCCACGCGCAGTGAGAATGCCCCGATGAACGACGCGAACTTCACCGACCAGCCGATCGACGTGAACACCGTGCTCGCGCCCCGCCTGCCGCCGGACCCGGCGCTGACGCCCGAGGCGCTCGACCGCCTGGTGTTCGACCGCGGCTTTCCGCTGAGCAACGAGGACGTCACCGTCTTCGCGTTCCGGGGGGAGGCGGATGCGGTGACCCTGATCCACTTCGGGATCGGGCTGCCGGACGACCTCGATTTCGAGCGGCTCGGCGAGTCGAACTGGTGGCTGCTCGCGCTCGACCTGCCGCGGGGTACCCGGCTGGAGTACCAACTCGGGCTCACCGTCGGCGGCGAACGACACGTGATCGAGGACCCACTCAACCCGCACCACGCCCGCAACCCGTTCGGCCAGAACTCGGTCTGCCGTTCGTTCGGGTACGAGGTGCCACCGTGGGCGCTGCGCGATCCGTCCGCGGAGCCCGGCTCGACCCGGTCGCTGACGATCCCGAGCCCCGCGCTCGGCCGAGCGGTACCCGTGACGGTGTATCTGCCGGCATCATTCCGCATCGACCCCGAGCACCGGTTCCCGCTCGTCGTGCTCCACGACGGCTCCGACTTCCTGCACTACGCGGCCGCGACGACGGTGCTCGACAACCTGATCCATCGGGGCCTGGTTCCGGAGTTCGTCGTCGCGTTCTGCGACCCTGCCGACCGATTGTCGGAGTACGCCGACGACGAGGCGCACGCCCGATTCATCGCCGAGGAGCTCGTGCCGTACCTCGAGGCGCACCTTCCGCTCGTCGGTGACCGCGACGGACGCTGCCTCGGCGGTGCCAGCTTCGGCGCGGTCGCCACGTTGTCCACGGCGGCGCGGTACCCGGACATGTTCGGCCGGCTGATGCTCCAGTCCGGATCGTTCGACGGTGTCGGCGCCGATTGTCACGAGCGCGAGGGCGACATGTGGGGGCCGGTCCGCGACTTCGTCCGGGGCTACGCGGCGGACCCGGTCCGCGTCGCCGACAAGGTGTTCCTGAGCTGCGGTGTCTACGAGCAGTTGATCTGCGAGAATCGTGCCCTGCGACCGATCCTGATCGACACGGGCATGCAGGTACTGCTCGGCGAATCGCTCGACGGGCACACGTGGGGCGGGTGGCGCGACCTGCTCGGCGTGGCGCTGCCGTGGCTGTTCGCCGATGCCTTCCGGCCCCGCGAACCGCAGCCGTTCGAGGCGCCGGAACCGCCTGCTCATCTGCCACTCACCGAGTCGGAGGAGACACATGGCTGAGGTACGGCGGAAGATCGGGTTGTCGGTCGGGGCCGACCTGTGTTGGCCGGTCTGCTACGAGGAGGTACTCGACCGCCTCGACCTGAGCGTCCGCCACGGCGGGGACGCGATCCGTTTCGACGTCGAGCGGGTCACGATCGAGCCGTTCTACCTTCGCCAGCCCGTCCGCTACGACGTCGTCATCGACCGGTTGACGCACTGGTACGGCACGAGCCGCGAGTGGATCAAGAAGGCGGTCGTGATGAACGGCCTCTACGTGTTCAACAATCCGTGGTCGATCCAGTCGAACGAGAAGCACACCTCGTACTGCGCCATGATGCGACTCGGGATGCCGGTGCCGACCACCTGGATGGTGCCCCCGAAGGCGTACGAGCCGCAGCCCGACCTCGAGATCACGCTCGAGCGGTACGCCCAGATGTTCGACCTGCGCGAGCTCGGCGACAAGGTCGGCTACCCGATGTACATCAAGCCGTACGACGGGGGAGGGTGGGCCGGCGTCAGCCGCATCGACGACGCCGACGACCTCCAGCGGCTGTACGACGAGAGCGGCACGTACCTGATGCACCTCCAGCAGGCGGTCGACCCCCACGACATGTTCATCCGCTGTGTCGGCCTCGGTCCGCAGATGCGGGTCGTGCGCTACGACCCGGGCGCGCCGCTGCACGACCGGTACACGAGCGACGACGGCGGGATCCCCGACGACCAGCGTCAGCACCTGATCGACACGACACTGACGATCAACTCGTTCTTCGGATGGGACTTCAACTCGTGCGAGGCGCTGCGCCAGGACGGGCAGTGGTTCCCGATCGACTTCGCCAACCCGTGCCCGGACTCACAGGTGACGTCGCTGCACTATCACTTCCCGTGGCTGATCGGCGCCAACCTCCGCTGGTCGCTGTTCTGCGCCGCCACCAACCGACCAATGCGACCGAACCTCGACTGGCAGCCGTACTTCACCATCGCCGACACCGACGCGCCGTACGAGGAGAAGTTGCAGGGGTACGCAGCGATCGCCCGCGAGCGACTCCAGGTCGACGAGTTCGAGGAGTTCTGTGGCGAGCACCTCGGCCACCTCGATCAGGTGCTGTGGGACTTCTTCGCCACCGACACCGCCCGCGAGGCCGTGCGGATGAAGGTCACCGCGCTGTACCCCGAGCACGAGGTCGACGAGTTCACCGAGATGTTCTGGGACCGCATCCAGACGTGGCGCAAGGATGCGACGCCGTGACCAAACTGGTCGACAGCTGGCACTCGCAACACCTCGACCGCTCCGTCGAGGTCGCCCGCTGGGGTGACGTCGGCCGCCCGGTGCTCGTGTTCCCGACCGCCGGCGGCGACGCGCAGGAGATCGAGCGGTTCCAGGTCGTCGACGCCTGCTCCGAGCTGATCGCGGACGGGCGCGTCAAGGTCTACTCCTGCGACAGCGTCAACGGGCGGGCGATGCTGGTCGGCGAGGGCGACAGCCTCCACCGCAGCTGGCTCCTGCGCCGGTTCATCGAGTTCATCGGGCACGAACTCGTGCCTGCGATCCGCGCCGACTGTCAGAGCGAGGACATCTCGATCATCGCCGCCGGGGCGTCGATCGGCGCCTACAACGCGCTCGCCGCGCTGTGTCGCTACCCGCATGCATTCACCGACGCGATCTGCATGAGCGGCACGTACGACCTCGATCGCTTCATGCGCGGCCCCACCAACGAGCACTTCTGGTGGGCATCGCCGCTGCACCATCTCGATGGCCTCGGCGACGACCATCTCGCACTGCTGCGCAGCCGGTCGGTGATCCTCGCGTGCGGCGGCGGCGCCAACGAGGACATCGGCGAGTCGTGGAAGGCCGCCAATGCGCTCGGCGCGGCCGGTGTGCCGAATCGCGTCGACGCGTGGGGGGCCGAGTGGCCGCACGACTGGCAGACGTGGCGGGCGATGCTTCCCCACTATCTCGGCGACCTGGTATGACGGACGTGATGAGGAGGGGCGAACACTGAGATGGGTGTCCAGACGGCGAGTGGGATCGCGGAGCGGCGCACGGCGGTCAACTGGATGCTGCGCGACGTCCACGCGCTCCAGCACCTGCTGGACAGCGAGGCCTTCGAGACCGGCAACCCGCGCATCGGCGCCGAGCAGGAATTCTTCCTGGTCGACCGGGCATGGCAGCCGTCGGCGGTGGCCCTCGAACTGCTCGCACTGATCGACGATCCGCACTTCACGACCGAGATCGGCGCATTCAACCTCGAAGTCAACCTCGACCCGCAACCGTTCGACGGGACGTGCTTCGGCGACATGCACGCCCAACTCGACGAGTTGCTGACGCTGGCCCGGCGGGCGGCGCGGTCGATCGAGAAGGAGATCGTCCTCACCGGCATTCTGCCCACGCTGCGGATGAGCAGCCTGGCACTGTCGAACATGGTCCAGAATCCCCGGTACCTCGAACTGAACCGGGCGCTGCTGGAGATGCGCGGCGAGCAACTGGAGCTGCGCATCTCCGGGGCCGACGAGCTGAGCGTCCGGCAGGACTCGGTGATGGCCGAGGCGTGCAACGCCAGTTTCCAGGTCCATCTGCAGGTCGCGCCGAAGGAGTTCGCCAATCTGTACAACGCGGCGCAGTTGCTCGCCGGCCCGACCCTGGCGTGTGCCACGAACTCGCCGATCCTGTTCGGCAAGCAGCTGTGGGGCGAGACGCGGATCCCGCTGTTCGAGCAGTCGGTCGACACCCGCCGCTCCGGGCAGCACCTGCGGCAGCGGTCCGGGCGGGTCACGTTCGGCACGAACTGGGTGAAGGAGTCGGTCGCCGAGCTGTTCAAGGAGGACATCACCCGCTTCCGGCCGCTGCTGGCGCCCGACTCCCACGACGATCCGTTCGACGTGCTCGCGGCCGGCGGGATGCCCGACCTCGCGGCGGTCCGCCTGCACACGGGGACGGTGTGGCGCTGGAACCGGGCCTGCTACGGGGTGATCGACGGCGTTCCGCACCTGCGGATCGAGAACCGGATACTGCCGTCGGGCCCCACGACGTCCGACGAGGTCGCGAACGCAGCCCTGTGGCTGGGGCTGATGCGCGCCGTCGGCGCACAGCACCCCGAGGTGAGCCGGATGATCGAGTTCGACACGGTGCGTGCGAACTTCGTCAACGCCGCCCGTGAGGGCCTGTCGTCGTCGCTGTACTGGCTCGACGGCCGTGAGCGACCGGCACCCGAACTGCTGCTCGACGTCCTGCTGCCGATGGCGGCGGACGGCCTCGCCGCGTCCGGTGTCGACGCCGCCGAGAGCGAGCACTATCTCGGCATCGTCGAGCGGCGTGTCGCGTCGGGCTACACCGGCTCACGGTGGCAGGTCTCGTCGATGCTGGCGATGCGCCAACAGGGGTCGCTCGGGCAGCGGCTCAACAGCCTGACCGCTGCGATCGTCGCCCGCCAGCAGGTCGGCCACCCGGTGTCCGAGTGGACGGCGGCGAGCCTCGAAGAGGGCGGCAGCTGGGAGCACAACTTCAAGTCGGTCGAACAGATCATGGCCACCGAGATCGTGACGGTGGCCGAGGACGACCCGCTCGACCTGGCCGCCAACCTGATGGACTGGCACCGTCTGCGGCAGTTGATCGTCGAGGACGCCGAGGACGGCATCATCGGCATCCTGTCGTACCGCCGGCTGCTGCGGGTGCTGGCGAACAATGCCGACGACCGGCGTTGGGAGGAGTTGTGCGTCGGCGACGTGATGCAACGCGACCCGGTGTGCGTGCCGCCGTCGATGGTGCCGTTGCGGGCGCTGGAGATCATGCGCTCGTTCGGTGTCGGGTCGCTGCCCGTCGTCGAGGACGGTGTGCTGTGCGGCCTGGTGACCGAGCACGACTTCATGAACATCGCCGGCATGCTGATGCTCCAGCAACTCGAAGCCGCCCAGGACGACCCCGCCTCTCCCGAAATCTGACGGTGTAAGCCCGCGGGGCGGGTCGTGAGGGTCAGATTTCGGGTGGGGCCCCGAAATTTGTCGGTGTGGGCCCGCGGGGCGGGTCGTGAGCGTCAGATTTCGGGTGGGGTCCGCCACACATGGTGTCGCCGGTGATCCGGGTCCGCCAGACTGGGGGCGATGTCCGATCTGCCTCGTCCACTCGACCTGTTGCCCCACCGCCCGCCGTTCCTGCTCGTCGACGAACTGGTCGAACTCGTGCCCGGGCAGTCGGCGACCGGCATCTGGCGCCTCACCGGCGACGAGTGGTTCTTCCCCGGCCACTTCCCCGGCCGCCCCACGCTGCCGGGCGTGCTGATGTGCGAGTCGATCGCCCAGGTCGGCGCGTGCGCCGTGCTGGCTCATGCCGACTTCACGGGCAAGCTGCCGCTGTTCGGTGGTCTCGACAAGGCGCGCTTCCGGCGTCAGGTCGTGCCGGGTGACGAGCTGGTGATTTCCGTCGAGTTGGGCCGGATGTCCGCGCGGGCCGGCAAGGGCTCGGGTCAGGTCACCGTCGACGGCGACGTCGCCACGAGTTGCGAGTTGATGTTCGTCTTCGCCGACGTGTGACCCGTCAGGCCGGGGCGATGACGACCGACCCGTTGTGCCCGCCGAACCCGAAGTTGTTCGAGATCACCGGGCCGGGTTGCCACGGGCGTGGCTCGCCCATCACGAGGTCGATCGACATCTCCTCGCCGAGTGTCGTCGTGTTCGCCGTCGGCGGGATCAGCTCGTGCTGGATCGACAGCAACGATGCTGCGGCTTCCAGCGCACCGGCCGCGCCGAGGGCGTGACCGGTGACGCCCTTGGTCGACACGACGGGGACGCCGTTCGGCCCGAAGACCTCCGTGATGGCGGCGGCCTCGGCGGCGTCGTTGAGCGGCGTCGACGTACCGTGCGCGTTGACCTGCGCGATGTCGCCGGCGCTGAGGCCGGACTCCTCCAGCGCGAGGTTGATGCAGCGGATCGCGCCGACGCCGCCGGGTGCGGGCGCGGTGATGTGGTGGGCGTCGGCGTTGCTCGCCCCGCCGAGGACTTCGCCGAGGATCGTCGCGCCTCGCGCCGTCGCGTGCGACCACTCCTCGAGGATGAGGACGGCGCCGCCCTCGCCCATGACGAACCCGTCGCGTTCGGCGTCGAACGGCCGGCTGACGCCGACCGTCGACAACGCGGTCATGTTGGCGAACCCGGCGATTCCGGTGGGCGTCCCCGCGGCCTCACTTCCGCCGGTGACCGCTGCATCGAGGATGCCCCACTTGATCAGCCGGGCGGCGTAGTTGATCGCGTGGGTCCCGGCCGCGCAGGCGGTGACGATCGTCTCGCTCTGTCCCTGGAGTCCGTATCGCATCGAGATGGCGGCGCCGGGCGCGTTGGCCATCATCATCGGTACGAGGAATGGTGAGACGCGCCGCTCGCCCTTGTCGAGGCGCACTGCGATCTGCTCTTCCAGGGTGTGCAGCCCGCCGACGCCGGTGGCGAAGATCGTGCCGAACCGGGCGGTGTCGGCGCCGACGCCGTCGACGCCGCCGACCTGGTCGAATGCCTCACCTGCCGCGGCGAGTGCGAACTGTTCGACGCGATCGGCCCGACGCGCCTGCTTGGGACCGTCGAAGTACGGGGTGGGGTCCCAGTCGTCGATGCGGAGCGATTGTCCGCTCGACGCGCCGGGCCCGAGCAGCCCCTGCCAGAACGCTGATGTTCCGATGCCGGCGGGGGCGACGACGCCCAGGCCGGTGACGGCGACCCGGCGGCCGCCGCTCATCAGACCTTGCCGGCGACGAGGTCGTAGGCGTGCTGGACGGTCTCCACGCCTTCGAGCTCTTCCTCGGGCACCGTGATGTCGAACTCTTCTTCGAGGGCCATCACGAGCTCGACGAGGTCGAGGCTGTCGGCATCGAGGTCGTCACCGAATTTGGCGTCGGGCGTGACCGCGCTCTCCTCGACCGAGAGCACCTCGACGGCGCACTTCCGAAAGCGGGCGAACAGTTCTTCATTCACAGTGGTCTCCAGTGGGTTGGTTGCGGGTGAGAGTGTAGAGGGGCCGAGCAAGCAGTGCCGCCGCCCGCTCAATGCCCCATGCCGAGGCCGCCGTCGACGGGGATGACGGCGCCGGTGATGTATCCGGCGTCGGGGCCGGTGAGGAATGCGACGACGCCGGCGATCTCGTCCGGTTCCGCCATCCGGGCCAACGGCACCGCTTCGACGATCGCCGAGCGCTGGTCGTCGGTGAGCGCTGACGTCATGTCGGTGGCGACCGGGCCGGGCGCGACGACGTTGACCGTGATCGACCGCGACCCGAGCTCGCGGGCGAGTGAGCGGGCGAAGCCGACCAGACCGGCCTTCGACGCCGAGTAGTTCGACTGCCCGGCTGAACCGAGCATCCCGACGACCGACGACATCAGCACGATCCGTCCGGAGCGGGCCTTCAACATCGCCTTTGCGGCGCGTTTGGTCACCCGGTACGACGCCGTGAGGTTGGCGTCGAGTACCGAGGCGAAGTCGTCCTCGCTCATCCGCAGCAGCAGCCCGTCCTTCGTGACCCCGGCATTGGAGACGAGGATCTCGACCGGCCCGCCGAAGTGTTCCTCGACGGCGGTGAATGCGGCGTCGACCTCGTCCGCCGACGTGACGTCACACTTGACCGCGAAGTATCCCTCGGGCGGCGGTGACGACCGGTAGGTGATCGCGACGCGGTCGCCCTGCGCGGCGAAGCGTTCGGCGCACGCGAGCCCGATGCCACGCGAACCGCCGGTGATGAGGACGACCCGGCCGGTCGTCACGGCTGGTGCTCGTCGACGTCGGTTGACCAGCGCACGACCGCGCTCGCCGCGGACATCCCGGCACCGAACCCGACGAACAGTACGAGGTCGCCGTCCGAGACGCGGCCCTGCTCGAGCGCCTCGTTCAGCGCGAGCGGGATCGACGCCGACGACGTGTTGCCGGTGCGGTCGAGGACGACCGAGGCGCGTTCCATCGGCAGACCGAGGCGGTCCATCGCCGCCGAGATGATCCGGATGTTCGCCTGGTGCGGGACGACGAGCGCGATGTCCTCTGCCTTGACGCCGGCGTGGGCCAGCGACTTCGTCGCGGAGTCGACCATGATCCGCACCGCCCGGCGGAACACCTCGCGCCCTTCCATCATCAGGAAGCCGTCGATCTCGGCATACAGGAACCGCTCGGCGCTGCCATCGGAGTCGAGGTCCCACCCGAGCAGTTGCCCCGGACCGTCGACCGCTTCGATCACCGAGGCCCCGGAACCGTCGGCGAACAGGACGGCGGTGTTGCGGTCGTCCCAGTCGGTGATCCGGGCCAGCGTGTCCGTGCCGATGAGCAAGACCTTCTCGGCGCCCATCGCGATCAGACCGTGCGCAGTGACGAGGCCGTAGACCCAGCCGGAACACGCGGCGTTGACGTCGAACGCGCCGCACGTCAATCCCAGTTCGTGCTGGACGGTCGACGCGGTCGCCGGGACGCGCCGGTCGGGCGTGGTCGTGGCGAGGATCAGGGCGTCGATCGCGGCGGGCTCGATGCCGGCCATCTCCATCGCCTGGCGGCCCGACTCGACCGACAGGCCGGCGGTGGTGCCGCCGACCCGGCGCTCACGGATTCCGGTGCGCTCGACGATCCACTCGTCGTTGGTGTCGAACATCCCCTCGAGGTCCTTGTTCGTCAAGACCTTCGGCGGCAGGGCGGAGCCCCACCCGGTGATGACGGCCCCTCGAACTCCGTCTCGGACTGCTGGCATGACGATGTCTCCAGTGCTCAGCTCGATCGGAGCCAAGCGATGGGTTGGCGGGCGGTGACACGTTCGGTGTCCACTGCAATGTAGCTCTGAAGCTGGCCGGCGAACGGCGAGCGCACCTCGTGGTCGCCGACGTGGCCGATCAACATGCCGACCTCGATCGCCGCACCCTCGGTCAGCTCGCCGAGCGGGCGGAAGATGCCCGACGCGGGGCTGACGACGAGCCGTTCGTGGGCGAAGAGATGTTCGCCTTCGAGTTGTACGGCACCGGCGGGCGTGCCGGCACCGACCCACTCGATCAGCTTGTCGAGATCTTCGGGCGTCGCGACCGAGATCGTGCGCGCGTCGGTGACCGTGCGCTTCGCCATGCCGGTGAGGACGCCGCCGGGCCCGAGCTCGGCGAAGTCGGTGACGCCGGCGTCGGACAGCGCGAGCAGGCACTGCTTCCATCGCACCGGGCTGGACAGCTGGGCCGACAGCAGGCTTGCCCATTCCGCCCCGCGATCGTGCGGGAGCGCGTCGACGTTCGAGACGACGGGCACGTCGGTGTCGCGGGGTGCCGCCTCGGCGAGCGCGGCGCGGAGGCGGTCGCGGGCAGCGGTCATGAACGGGGTGTGGAATGCGCCGGACACCTGCAACGGCATGATCCGCTTGGCGCCGAGGTCCTTGGCGTTGCCGCCTGCTGCGTCGACGCCGTCCGGCGAGCCGGCGATCACGACCTGACCCGGCGCGTTGAAGTTGGCGACCCACACGTCCGCGTCGGCGCGTCGACACGCGACTTCGACCTGGTCGTCGTCGAGGCCGAGGACCGCGGCCATCGTGCCCGGCTGTTCCAGCCCGGCGTCGTGCATCGCCGCAGCACGCGCGGCGACGAGCGTGACCCCGTCGTCGAACCCCAGCGCGCCGGTCGCCGTGAGCGCCGTGTACTCGCCGAGACTGTGGCCCGCGCAGTAGCTCGGTTCGAGCCCCAGACGTTCGGCGGCGTCGAGCACCATCAGGCTCGAGACGAACGTCGTGAGCTGGGCGTTGCGGGTGTCGCGCAGCTCGTCGGCGTCCGCGTCGCACAGCAGCGCGCCGACGTCGCGGCCGGCGACGTCAGACGCCTCGTCGACCAGCTCCCAGCTCTCGTGGTCCTGCCACGGACGACCCATCCCTGGCCGTTGCGAACCCTGGCCGGGGAACGTGAACGCGAGCATTGGCGCGAGGCTAGACCCGAACGAGCGGATCGTGCGGCTACCAGCGAGTAACCCGATCGGTGGGTCGCGGGATATCCTCGTTCGCTCGACCCGGTCGTGCGACCGGGCCCCAGTAGCCCAATTGGCAGAGGCAACGGTCTCAAACACCATCAAGTGTCGGTTCGAGTCCGACCTGGGGCACCAGAGCTGTCAGAGTGCTGCGATGGACGCACACGTCGCCCGCACGACCTGGCGCACCGTCGAGCCGATTCACGGCGCGATCTACTTCGTGCCCGAGGCGGCCGAGGAGTACGCCGCCGTCGGTCTCGACGACCGGATGCAGGGGTATTTCGCGTCGCGGAGCGCGGCGATGGGTCCCGTCGGTGCGGAGGTCGTGTCGGCGACGTTCTTCAACTTCGACCCCGGCCTGGTGCGCCGCAGCATGGACGGGGTGTGGGACATCGCCGATCCAGCAACGGTGCTCGCGGCCCGCCGGCGCGCTGCCGACCGGATGATCAGGCGGTTGGCGCCCGGTGCCGTCGACGACGACCTGATCGCAGAGGCCGCGACGATCGCCACTGCGGCGGCTCGGGCGGCGAGCGACCACCTCGAAGGCCGCCCGCTGTTCGCCGGTCACGTCGGCCTCGACTGGCCGGATGAGCCGCACCTCGCGCTGTGGCATGCCCAGACGCTGTTGCGCGAATACCGCGGCGACGGACACATCGCCGCGCTGACGGCCCACGGCCTCAGCGGGTGCGAAGCGCTGGTCACCCACGGTGCCGCAGGGGACGTGCCGGCGGAGGTGCTGCGGTCGTCGCGCCAGCGCAGTGACGAGGATTGGGAGGCGGCCGTCGAGTCCCTGCGGGCGCGGGGTTGGCTCGACGACGACGGTGCCCTCACGGCGGCCGGGCGCGACGGTCGAGCGTGGATCGAGGACCGCACCGACGAGCTGGCGGTGCACCCCTATGCCGCAATCGGTGAAGAGTCCTGCGAACGGCTGCGTCAGCTGGCCCGGGAGACGAGCAGGGCGATGGCAACTGCCCTCGGCTTCGCCCGCCCGCCGGCCTGAGCGATCTCGGCCGGGGCGATCTAGGATCGACGACTCGATGGGCAGTTGGTTGACCGAGCGCCGCCTCGCGAAGGTCGGGTCACGGCTGAAGTCGCTACGCGCGGAACTGGCCGTCATCGACGAGCAACTCCGTCACCTCGGTGACGACGCCGACGACCAGGCGATCCGGGCCCTCGTCGCCGAAACGGCGGGGTCCTCGTTCGAAGCACGTTCGGCCAGGGGCAACTTCGACAACATGTCCCGCCACCGCGTTCGCGTCGTCACCGAAATCGCAGAACTGGAAGTTCGCCAGGACGAACTGCTCGACGCGATGACGCGATGATCCGATGATCCGTGCGGAGCTCGCCGTCGACGGTGGTACATACTGATCCCATGCCGTTGCGCGTCGTGATCGCCGAGGACGAGGCCATCATCAGGATGGACCTCCGCGAGACCCTCGAAGAGGAGGGGTACGAGGTCGTCGGCGAGACCGGGCGTGGCGACCAGGCGGTCGAGCTCGTCAGGGGCCTGCATCCCGACCTGGCGATCCTCGACATCAAGATGCCGGGCATGGACGGCCTCGAGGCAGCCGGGATCATCAACAGCGAGAAGCTGTGCGGCGTCCTGATGCTGACGGCGTTCAGCCAACGCGAGGTCGTCGAGCAGGCGCGCGACGCCGGCGCACTGGCGTTCCTCGTCAAGCCGTTCCAGCGCAGCGACCTCGTCCCCGCGATCGAGGTGGCGATGGGGAGGTTCCGTGAACTGCGCTCGCTGACCGGCGAGATCGACGCGCTCGGCGAGCAACTCGAGACGCGCAAACAGATCGAGCGGGCGAAGGGCAAGCTGATCGACGAGTGCTCGCTGTCCGAAGCCGAGGCATTCCAGTTCATCCAGCGCACGGCGATGAGCCAGCGGACGCGGATGCGCGACGTCGCCGAACTGGTGCTCGACGGTTCGCTGCGCCCGGACACCGACTGAGCACGCCGTGGGAACCGTCCTGCTCGTCGATGGCAACTCGCTGACCTATCGCGCGTTCTTCGCGCTGCCGACCGACATGGCCACCGCGAGCGGGCAGGTCACCAACGCGGTGTTCGGCTTCACGTCGATGCTCGCGTACGTCCTCAAGGACCAGCGGCCGGACGGCATCCTCGTCGCATTCGACCGGCCCGAGCCCACGTTCCGGCACGAGGCGGAACCGGAGTACAAGGCGCAGCGCACTGCCGCGCCGGACATCCTCCGCCAGCAGATGGGCCTCGTACGCGAGGTGCTCAGCGCGCTGGGGGTCACGACGATCGACGAGGCGGGCTGGGAGGCCGACGATCTGATCGCCACCGCCTGCGACCGAATCGTCGAGCGCGGCGACCGCGTGATCATCGTCACCGGCGACCGCGACAGCTACCAGTTGGTCAAAGACCCCGACGTCCGCGTGCTCTACAACAAGCGCGGCGTCAGCGACTATGCGCTGTACGACGAGGCGGGGATCGAGGAGAAGACCGGCGTCACGCCGGAGAAGTACGTCGAGTACGCGGCGCTGCGCGGTGACACCAGCGACAACCTGCCGGGCATCCCCGGGGTCGGCGAGAAGACGGCGGCGAAGCTGATCAACAAGTACGGGGGCCTCGACGGCATCTTCGCCAATGTCGACGACCAGACGCCGAAGCTGAAGGCCAACCTGATCGAGCACGAACAGCGGGCGCGGACGAATCGCGAGCTGATGGTGCTGCGACACGATGCGCCGCTCGGTGAGGTCGACTTCGACGACCCCGCCGACCCGAACGGTCTGGGCGTGTCACCGAACGTCGACGAGATGAAGCGCTTGTTCGACTTCCTCGAGTTCCGCGCGCTCGGCGGGCGGATCAGCGAGGCGCTCGAGTCGTTGGGCGGCGACGTCGATCTCGGTCCGGTCGAGGAGCGTCAAGAGATCGTCGCGGAGGTGACCGAGCTCGAGTCGGCCGCACAGGCGTCCGAGTTGATCGCGTCGCTGGAACACCTCGACGTCGCGGCGGCCTGGACGGGCGAGCCGGGCCGTTCGTTCCTGTCGGGCATCGCAGTCGTCCGCGACTCGTCGGTGTCGGACGTGGCGTGGGTCGGTGCCGAGCTGCTCGGCGACGACGAGGTGCGTGACGCGTTGCGTGGGCACGGGTCGGTGCGCGGCCACAACATCAAGCCCGTGATGCGGTCGCTGCTGGAACTCGACGTCGAGCTGGGTGGGCTGTCGCTCGACACGGCGATCGCGGCATACCTCATCGACCCCGCCGAAGCGCGCTACACGCTGCCCGACCTGATCGAGAAGTACACGAAGTACGCTCGGCCGTCCGACGATGCCGGCGACAGCGGCCAACTCGACCTCGACGGCACCTCGATGACCGATGCCGAGGCGTCCGGCCGCGACGCCCTCGCGGTCCACCACCTCGCCGGCCCGATCCACGACAGCCTCGAGGCCCAAGGCATGGCCGAACTGTACGACACGATCGAGAACCCGCTGGTGCTCGTGCTCGCCAAGATGG
This sequence comes from Ilumatobacter sp., assembly GCA_013002175.1. GTDB lineage: Bacteria > Actinomycetota > Acidimicrobiia > Acidimicrobiales > Ilumatobacteraceae > Ilumatobacter_A. The sequence continues at coordinate 11,413 of JABDKP010000187.1, read as the reverse complement.
AGCACATCGGCGTCGGCGTCGACCTCGACGAGTTGCGGGGGCTCAACGAGCGGCTCGGCACTGAAGTCGCATCGCTCGCCGAGGAGCTGCGCACCGTTGCCGGGCGTGACGACCTCAACCTCAACTCCCCGAAGCAACTGCGCGAGATCCTCTACGACGAGCGCGGCCTGACGCCGATCAAGAAGACGAAGACCGGCGCGTCCACCGACGCCGCGACGCTCGAGAAGCTGATGGACCAGTGGCCTGAATTCCTCGGCCCGCTGATGCGCCACCGCGAGGTGGAGAAGCTGCGCGGGACATACGGCGAGGGGTTGCTCGCGGAAGTCGCCGACGACGGCCGGATCCACGCGACGTTCAACCAGACGGTGGCGCGCACCGGCCGGCTGTCGTCCGACCGTCCCAACCTCCACAACATCCCGGTCCGCAGCGAGGAGGGACGCCTGTTCCGCCGGGCGTTCGTGCCGGCTCCCGGCCACGAACTGCTGGTCGCCGACTACAACCAGATCGAGCTGCGTTGCATCGCCCACCTCGCCGCCGACCCGGGTCTGGTCGACGCGTTCACCAGCGGCGAGGACATCCACAATGCGACCGCGGCGCGGGTGTTCGGCGTCGCCCCGGCCGACGTCACCCTGGAGCAGCGCTCGAAGGCGAAGATGGTGTCGTACGGGCTGGCGTACGGGATGGAGGCCTACGGGCTCGCGCAGCGTTTGAACATCGCCGTCGACGAGGCGGCCGTGATCCTCGACGCGTATTTCGTCGCGTTCCCCAACGTCAAGGCGTACATGGATGCCACGGTGGTCGAAGCCCGCGAGCGGGGGTACACCGAGACCCTGTTCGGTCGGCGGCGGCCCATCCCCGAGCTGATGAACTCGAACTTCCGGGTCCGCCAGGCCGGCGAACGCCAGGCGATGAACGCCGGCATCCAGGGGCTCGCCGCCGACATCTTCAAGGTCGCGATCGTGCGCATCGACCAGGCACTCGTCGCGGGCGCCCACGCCAGCCGCCTGATCCTCCAGGTCCACGACGAGGTGCTGGTCGAGGTGCCGCCGGCCGAGCGCGAGGTCGTCGGGCCGCTGGTGATCGACATCATGCGCGGAGCCGCCGAGCTGGACGTCCCGCTGGAGGTCAACGTCAGCTGGGGCGACACCTGGGCCGCAGCCAAGGGATGACCGGTCCGGCATGAGCCGCGACCACTGGTTCGAGGATCTCGCCGACCACATGGGCCGGGCCTACGACCGGTACGCCCACACGAAGGGAACGATGCAGGAGGTCGACCACATCGTCGGCGCGCTGCGCCTCGAACCGGGGGAGCGGGTGCTCGACGTCGGCTGCGGTACCGGCCGGCACGCCCATGAGCTCGCCCGCCGCGGCTGCGTCGTGCACGGGGTCGACATCAGCGAACGGTTCGTCGCCATTGCGGCCGAGGACGCACCGCCGGGCGCCACGTTCGCCCGTCTCGATGCCCGCACGCTGCCCTTCGACGCCGAGTTCGACGCAGCCGTCTGTCTGTGCCAAGGAGCGTTCGGGATGATGACCGCGGAGGGCGACGACGCTGCGGTGGTCGGCGGGATCTCCCGAGCCCTGCGTCCGGGTGGCAGGCTGGCGCTGAGCGCGTTCAACGCGTACTTCGCCGTGAAACACCACGACGACGCCGTCTTCGACGCCGCCACCGGTGTCAGTCACGAGCGGACGACGATCCGTTCCGAAACCGGCGACCCGGCCGTCGTCGACCTGTGGACCGGCTGCTACACCCCGCGCGAATTGTCGTTGCTGCTGACCGGCCACGGCCTCGTCGTCGACTCGATCAGCGGCGTCGAGCCCGGCGTCTACGGCGACGGCCCGCCAACGACGGAGACCCCGGAGTTCCTCGTGATCGCACGGCGTGCGATCGGAGGTCAGGGCGTCGTTCCGGCAGGCGCTTGATACGATTGCCGGTTGCGATTCCGCCGTGCGGGAGCGCGCTTCCATCCACGTTCATCTCAAGATCCGTATCCGAAACGAGTCATCCCTTGTCCGACACCGCGACCACCTCCTCATCGACCCCCACCGACGCCGGCACCGGCGACATGGGCACCTTCGACGAGGAGGGCAACTACACCCCCCGCGAGATCACTTCTGACGATCTCGGCATGTCCTTCGCCGATGCGATCGACGGCACGATGGTCACCGTCACCGACGGCATGATGATCAACGGCACCGTCGTCAAGATCGACAAGGACGAGGTACTCCTCGACATCGGGTACAAGAGTGAAGGTGTCATCCCCAGCCGTGAGCTGAGCATCCGCAACGACGTCGACCCGTCCGAGGTCGTGTCGCTCGGCGAGGAGATCGAAGCGCTCGTCCTCACGATGGAGGACAAGGAAGGCCGCCTGCTGCTGTCGAAGAAGCGGGCGCAGTACGAGCGGGCCTGGGGCGACATCGAGGCGAAGAAGGAAGCCGACGAGGTCGTGTCCGGCCCCGTCATCGAAGTCGTCAAGGGCGGCCTGATCGTCGACATCGGCCTGCGCGGCTTCCTGCCGGCATCGCTCGTCGAGCTGCGCCGTGTGCGTGACCTCGCGCCGTACATCGGCACGCAGGTCCACGCGAAGATCATCGAGCTCGACAAGAACCGCAACAACGTCGTGCTGTCCCGCCGGGCCTACCTGGAAGAGAACCAGAAGGAGACCCGCGACCAGTTCCTCACCGACCTCAAGGTCGGCGAGGTCCGTGAGGGCACGGTCTCGTCGGTCGTCTCGTTCGGTGCATTCGTCGACCTCGGCGGCATGGACGGGCTGATCCATGTGTCGGAGCTGTCGTGGAAGCACGTCGACCACCCGGGTTCGGTCGTCGCCGTCGGCGACCCGGTCAAGGTCCAGGTGCTCGATGTCGACTTCAGCCGCGAACGGATCAGCCTGTCGCTGAAGGCGACCCAGCAGGATCCGTGGCAGGAGTTCGCCGAGGGCCACCAGGTCGGCCAGCTCGTGTACGGCCGGGTCACCAAGCTCGTGCAGTTCGGTGCGTTCGTCCAGGTCGGCGACGGCATCGAGGGCCTCGTTCACATCTCGGAGATGTCGGCCCATCACGTCGACTCGCCCGAGCAGGTCGTCACCCCCGGCGAAGAGCTGTGGGTCAAGATCATCGACCTCGATCTCGCTCGTCGCCGCATCAGCCTCTCGATCAAGCAGGCCGCAGAGGGCGGCGAGTTGGCCGCCGAGTACCGCGAGCACTTCGACGTCGACGCGTCGGGCAACTACGTCCAGGGCGAGGCCTCTGCCGAGGCGGAGGCCGCATGGAGCGAGTACTACGGCGGTGAGGGCGGTGAGGGCGGCGAGGCTCCTCCGGCCGCCGAGGCACCGGCCGAGACACCGGCCGATGTCGCCGACGATGCACCAGCCGATGCGCCAGCCGATGCACCCGCCGACGCGCCGGCACCGACCGACGACGCCGCGGACGCGGCCGACACCGAGAAACTCGCTCACTGAGCCGGCGCCACCGGGGCTGCGTCCCCGCTGACGCACCCACTGCCTCGTGATCCTCGTAGGCCTCACCGGCGGCATCGGAGCCGGCAAGTCGACCGTCTCCACGATGCTCGCCGAACGCGGCGCCGTGATCATCGATGCCGACCAGATCGCCCGCGATCTGCAACAGCCGGGGAGCGCAGTCCTGGCGGCGATGGCCGAGCGGTTCGGCGAGCATGTCATCGCCGGCGACGGCTCGCTCGACCGTGCCGCGGTCGCCTCGATCGTGTTCTCCGACGAGGACGCGCTGAAGGACCTCAACGGCATCGTGCATCCGGCGATGCAGGACGAGATCCAGCGTCAGATCGACGCGCAGCGCGACTCCGGTCGGGTGGTCGTACTCGATTTCCCGCTGCTCGCCGAGAACCCGCGGCGCGGTCTCCAGGCGACGGTCGTCGTCGACATCCCGGTCGACATCGCCGTTCGCCGCCTCGTCGAACAGCGGGGGATGGACGAAGACGATGCCCGCAACCGGATCAGCAGCCAGATATCGCGTGAGGAACGCCTCGCCATGGCGACCCACGTCGTCGACAACTCCGGCGACCTCGACGCGCTGTCCGCCCGGCTCGACGAGCTGTGGGCCGAGCTGAGCGCGCTGGAGCACGCCGACCCGCCCTCGGCCGTCTGATCGTGCCCGCTCAGCCGAGCGGGTGCAGCGCCACGTCCACGATCGGGACGTCCGGCGCGAGGGTCCGGTCGTACCACTCGGCGTGGCTGTCGCCCAGCGCAGCGAACGACTCGCGGACGAGCTGCCAGTACTCGGAACGCACCGCCGCTCGCCGCTCGTCACGGGCACGCTCGTACCGATCGATCGCGCTCGGTCGCGGCACGTAGATCTCGATCGCGCCGTCGACCACACCGTCGTCTCCGTCCCGCTCGTCGATCGTGACCGCCTCGGTGACGTCGACGCGCGCGTAGTCACGCTCGCGCCAGTCCAGGCGCGCCAGCTCGTCGGCGTCGACGCGGAAGACGACGCCGTTGCACGACTCGTCCGGCCCGGCCTGCACGCCGAGCGACACCACCAGCCCGCCGACGACGTCGATGCCGTCGTGGGTCCAGTCGCCGCGCAACACCTTCGACCCGTAGTTCCAGCGCCGTCCGAAACCTTCGACGTGGGCGACGCGCATCGCCGGCCGCGGCTCGCGGCCGATCGTGGACGCGATCGATGCCGGTGAAGCGAGCGAGCCGTATCCGAAGATCCAGGTGGCCCGAGTCATGCCGGCGTGGCGAAGTACTCGCGCACGGTCGCCACGAGCAGGCGGACGCCGAGCGCGATTGCCCGCTCGTCGACGTCGAAGTGGCCGACGTGCAGGTCGAGATATTCGCCGGGTCGGCCGGTGTCGTGCACACCGAGCCGCACGTACGATCCGGGGACCTCGCGCAGCAGCCATGCGAAGTCGTCGCCGCCCCAGCTCTGCGCAACGGGCACGACGGCGTCCGGACCGAATTCGCCGGTCGCGGCCCGGCGCACGACGTCGGTGATCTGCCCGTCGTTGACGACCGGCGGCACGCCGTGCGTGTAGTCCACTTCGAAGCCGGCGCCCGTGTCCGCGAGCAGCTCGCCGATGATCCGCTCGACGAGGCGGGGCAGACCCTCCCAAACGGCGAGGGTCGGCGTCCGCACGGAGGCCCGCAGCACACAGTTCGTCGGGATCACGTTGGCCGCGTCGCCACCGTGGACCGAGCCGAACACGAGCTTCACTTCGTCGCCGAGCTCGAGCGCGTCGGCCACGCGCTGCGGCAGTTCGGCGACGACCCGTGCGGCGACGGCCAGGAGGTTGACCGTCAGCTCCGGTCGGGCGGTGTGCCCGCCCGGACCGGACAACCTGATCTCGAGCATGTCCGCGGCTGACGAGATCGATCCGGACTTGACGCCGATGACGCCGACGTCGAGCTTGGGTTCGCAGTGGACGCCCACGATCGCGTCGACGCCGTCGAGTCCGCCGTCCGCGATCACGTCGAGGGCTCCGCCCGGAACGCGTTCCTCCGCCGGCTGGAACAGCAGCCGCAGCGGACCCGGCAACTCGTCGCGATGGTTGGCGAAGTACATCGCCGTACCGAGGACGACCGCGGTGTGGACGTCGTGCCCGCAGGCATGCGAAGCGCCGGCCACCTGGCTGCGGTACGGCACGTCCTTCTCGTCGTCCATCGCCAACGCATCGAGGTCCGCGCGCAGGGCGAGGACGGGCCGTCCATCGGCGCCGTCGGGGCGGAGATCGCACGCCAACCCGGTGCCGATCGCGAAAATGCGTGGCGTCAGCCCCGCCAGTTCGAGACGCTCGCGGACGAGCTCGGTCGTGGCATGCTCTGCGCCGCTGAGTTCGGGGTGGGCATGGATGTTGCGCCGCAGTGCGATCAGGCCCGCGGAGTGTTCGGCGAGCCACCCGCGCAACGAGTCATCGGGCGACGGTGCTGCGGCGGCGGGACGCTCGACCGACGTCATGCCCGGACGACACGGTCGTCGAGCAGTTCTGCAGCGAGGTGGTGGACCACGTCGAGCAGGCTAGCGCCGCCCTCGACGAGGCGCCGTTGGCGGATCGAGCCGGTGCCGTGCTCGAGGATGTCGAGCAGGCCGGCGAGCTCGGCCTCGGTGCCGATCGTCGCTGCGGTCGGGGCGAGTTGCTCCAGGAGTTCGGGCAGGAGCTCGCGGATCGCCTGCCGTCGGGGCGGACCGTCGCGTTCGACGATCAGCCGGGCATCGATGCCGTGGCGCGCCGCCAGCCAGCGGTTTTCGCGGACGGTCCACTCGTTCGGTGCGGGCGGCAGCTCGCCGCGGTCGGCGAGGTCGTCGGCCCATGCCACCAGCGTCTGGGCGAGTCCGGCGAGTGCGGTTGCTTCACGCACCGTGTGTGGCGCGTCGCACATCCGGAACTCGATGGTGCCGAAGTCCGGGTGCGGGCGGATGTCCCACCACACCTCCCGGATCGAGCTGATGCACTCGGAGTCGATCAGCGTCGACATGAACGCCTCGAAGTCGGTCCACCCGGTGATCTGCGGCGGCAGGCCTGCGGTCGGCAGTGCTTCGAACACCTTCGAGCGCGCCGACGCCAGGCCGGAGTCCTCGCCCTCGAAGAACGGACTCGATGCGGACAGCGCGAGGAACAGGGGCAGATGCCGCATCATCTCGTTGATGATCGTGATCGCCCGTTCGCCGTCGCGGACGCCGACATGAACGTGCTGGCCGCAGATCAGCAGCCGGCGGGCCGGCCACTGCATCGCCTCGACGAGCTCGTGGTAGCGGGGGTGCGGGCTGACGTCCTGGTCGCGGGCGAGGCCGAACGGATGGGTACCGGCACTGATCACGGCGAGACCGCGCGACGCGGCCGCCTGCTGGAGCTCGGCGAGCGTCGCACGGAGGTCGGCGTGCGCTTCGGCCGGGGACTCGCACACGCCGGTGATGATCTCGACGGTGCTCTGGAACAGCTCGTGTTTCGCCTTCGGATGCTCGCCGTCGGGGTGGGGGGCGCCCAGCTCGGCGAGGAGTTCGTTCGCCGCGGACACCAGTTCACCGGTGACGGCGTCGACGAGATGCAGCTCCAGCTCGACACCGATCGTCGGCCGACCGTTGAACGCGAAGTCGATGGTCATCGTGCTGGCACGGGCGTGGTCACGGTGAGAGTCTGCCGGGCGTCGGAGCGATCCACCAGGGCCGTCTGACCCTGGCGAGTCACCGTGGGGGGCGCGGTCAGAGGTAGTGCGGAAGATCGGCGGCGATGTCCTCGGGGGTCGTCGGCGGGGGATACCGCTTGACGACGTTGCCCTCCTTGTCGATCAGGAACTTCTCGAAGTTCCACGCGATGTCAGAGGTGTCGCCACCGCCCGGTTGCTGATCTTTCAGCCACTGGTAGAGCGGCGCCGCGTCGTCACCGTTGACCTCGATCTTCGAGAACATCGGGAAGTTGACGTCGAAGTTCGACGTTGCGAAGTCCAGGATCTCGGCGTCGGTACCGGGTTCCTGGTCGGCGAACTGGTTACACGGGAAGCCGAGCACGGTGACACCGTCGTTGTCGTTGTGGAGCGCACGCAGACCTGCGTACTGGGGGGTGAGGCCTCAACGACTGGCGACGTTGACGACCAACACGACCTGGTCACGGAACTGGTCGAACGAGACCTGCTCGCCGGTGATCGAGGTCATGTCGAAGTCGTGGAACGCTGTCATGGGCACGGACCCTACCCCTGGGTCGATAACATCTGGCTACCCATGTCCGACGACGACCGATCTTCGATGGGCAGCCGACTGCTGGCTGTCCATCACCCTCCCAGTTGTGTCTGGGCGACTCCTCCCGCTGAGGGTTCGCTGACCCGATGACCATCGCGTTCGGGCTGCTCGGCGTCGTGCTGTTGATCGCGGCGAACGGCTACTTCGTGGCCGCCGAGTTCGCGTTTGTCGCCTCACGTCGCGTCAAGTTCGTCGACCGCGCCGACGAGGGTGACCGCCGATCGCGGCGGGCGATCACCGTCCACAAGCGGCTGAGCTTCATGCTCTCGGGTGCGCAACTCGGGATCACCGTCACGTCCCTCGTCCTCGGTTTCATCGCAGAACCGGCGATCGCCGGAGCGCTCGACCCGGTCCTGGACGCCGTCGGCATCCCGGAGAACGCGACGTTCGGGATCGCGGTCACGATCGCATTCGTCCTCGCCACGACCGCCCAGATGGTGTTCGGCGAACTCGCCCCGAAGAACCTCGCGATCGCCAAGCCCGAGCCGGTCGCGCGTCAGCTCGCGTCGTCGACGCTGCTGTTCATGCGCGCCGCAGGGCCACTCATCCGGCTGTTCGACGGCTCCGCAAACCGGCTGCTTCGACTGTTCGGCATCGAGCCGGTCGAGGAGATCCATGGCTCGGTGTCCACCGACGAGCTCGACTTCATCGTCGACTCCTCGGCCGAGAGCGGCCAGCTGACCACGTCGCAGGCATCCCTGCTGGAGCGGGCGATCGACTTCGGTGAGCTCGAGGCGTCCGATGCGATGGTCGCGTGGAACCGGACGGTCACCATCAACGCCGGGGCCACCGCCGAGGACCTGCGGGAGCTGATGAATTCGAACCATTCGCGGTTCCCTGTCGTCGCCGACGACGGTCGCGTGATCGGCCTCGTGCACGCGAAGGACCTGCTCGGCGTCCCGCGTGACGCCTACGGGCAGACCCGGGTCGAGACGCTGGTCCACGACGTGCTCGCGGTGCCAGAAGCGGCCGGGTTGAACGTCGTGCTGACGGCGCTGCGGGCACACTCCACCGAGATGGCGATCGTGATCGACGAGTACGGCGGGCCGGCCGGCGTGGTCACGCTCGAGGACCTCGTCGAGGAACTCGTCGGCGAGATCGAGGACGAGTACGACCCGAGCGCCCCCGGGGAGTTCCAGGAGATCGAGCCGGGCGTGTGGTCGGTCGCGGCGACGTCGCGACCCGACGAGATCGAACGCTTCACGGGGTTCGAGTTGCCCGACGGTGACTACGACACGGTTGCCGGGCTCGTCCTCGAACGCCTGGAACGGCTGGCCGAGGTCGGCGACGAAGTGGTCGTCGACGGGCTGTCGATCGAGGTCCTCGACATCGAGGACTTCGCGATCACCAACGTCCGCATCCGGCTCGACCCCGAGTCGGGGGTGGCGCACCTCGACGACGACGGTGACGGTGTCCCCGACGCCGCGGAATCGGGCGACTCGTGATCGCCGCGTCGGGCATCGAGGTCAACTGGCCGGCGCTGGTTGCCGCCGTCGTCCTGCTCGCCCTCAACGGGTTCTTCGTGGCTGCCGAGTTCGCGCTGCTCGCCGCCCGCCGGTCACGGATCGAACAGCTCGCGGCCGAAGGCAGCAAGCGCGCCACGGCGGCGCTCGCCGGCATTCGCGAACTGACGTTGATGCTCGCGGGGGCGCAACTCGGCATCACGATGTGCTCGCTCGGCCTCGGTGCTGTCGCTGAGCCGGCGGTGGCGCACATCATCGAGGGGGCGCTCGGCGAGGCGTTCACGCTCTCGGACACGACCCTGCACGTGATCGCCTTCGCGATCGCCCTGTCGATCGTCGTGTTCCTACACATGGTCGTGGGCGAGATGGCACCGAAGTCGTGGGCGATCTCGGACCCGGAATCCTCGGCACTGCGTCTGGCTCGTCCGTTCCGGGGCTTCGTGTCCGTCTTCCGCCCGATCATCCGATTCCTCAACTGGATCGCGAACCTCGTCGTGCAGGCTGTCGGGGTGGAACCGCAGGATGAGCGGGCGATGGCGCACTCGCCGAACGACCTGCTGCTGCTGCTCGACGAATCGGCCGGCCATGGCGACATCGACCACCACGACCACGCCCTGCTCACCCGGTCCCTCGAACTGTCAGGACTCACCGCGGCGGATGCGATGACCGTCCGTCGGGACATCGTTTCCGTGCCGGCGGACGCAACCGCAGCGGAGGTCGCCACCGCGGCGTACCGCACCGGGCGGACCCGCATCATCATCCACGACAACGACCTCGACCACCCGCTCGGGTTCGTGCACGCGAAGGACCTGCTCCGGCTGCAGAACGGGGAGTGGGAGTCCGCCCGGGCCGGCACACTGGTGCGCCCGATCATGGTCACGCCCGACCACCACGGCCTGGAAGATCTGCTGCTGGAGATGCGCACCGAACGCCATCACATCTCGCTCGCCGTCGACGAGCACGGCACGGTCGTCGGCCTGGTCACGCTCGAAGACGTGATCGAGGAGTTGATCGGCGACTTCGACGACGAATCCGACGACCGCGACAGCGATTGCCAGCGCCATGCCGATGGTTCGTTCCGCGTCACGGGCACCCTGCGTCCCGACGAGTTCGAGGGGTGCACGGGCCATCCCCTGCCCGAGGGTGACTGGCAGACGGTGGCGGGATACGTGATCGACGCGCTCGACGAGATCCCCGCGGCCGGCGACAGTGTGCGGACCGACCTCGGCGAGTTCACCGTGCTCGAGATGGACGGCTACGCGATCGCCAGCCTGCGCATCCGGTTCGACACGTCCACCTGAGCACACGGGTGCGTGCCGTCGATCGACCGGTGGCGAACGGGTGTTCGTGGCCGTAGACTGATCGGGTGACCGACACCGCCCGACCGGACACCTCCGCCAGCGACACCGCGGCCGCCCCAGACACCGCTGACTCCGCTGACACGCCTGCAGGTGTCGCCGACCCGGCCACCGTGCCCGCGCTGTCGCCCGAGCAGGAGCTGATCAGTTCTGCGACGACGGTCAGCAACTACGACACCGGCGCCGAGCGGCCGTTCCGGGTCGTGTCCGACTTCGAACCCGCCGGCCACCAACCGCAGGCGATCGCCGCGCTGGCCGAGGGGATCGACGCGGGCGAACGCTTCCAGACGTTGCTCGGCATCACCGGCTCGGGCAAGTCGGCCACCATCGCGTGGACGATCGAGCAGACGCAGCGGCCGACGCTGATCCTCGCCCCGAACAAGTCGCTCGCCGCGCAGCTCGCCCAGGAGATGCGCGACTTCTTCCCGCACAACCGGGTCGAGTACTTCGTCAGCTACTACGACTACTACCAGCCCGAGGCGTACATCCCCAGCAGTGACACGTTCATCGAGAAGGACAGCTCGATCAACGACGACATCGAGCGGCTGCGGCACTCCACCACGGCGGCGCTGCTCACCCGCAAGGACGTCATCGTCGTCGCGTCGGTGTCGTGCATCTACGTCATGGGCAACCCCGAGGAGTACCGCGGCCAGTTGCTCGACCTCAACGTCGGCGTCGACTACGACATGCGCAACATCCTGCGCCGCCTCGTCGACATGCAGTACGACCGCAACGACATGACGCTCGGCCGCGGCAACTTCCGCGTCCGCGGCGACACGATCGAGGTGCACCCGGCATACGAGGAGAACGTGCTCCGGATCGAGATGTTCGGTGACACGGTCGACCGCATCACGATGATCGACCCGCTCACCGGCG
>JABDKP010000137.1 GCA_013002175.1 Ilumatobacter sp. | reverse complement strand
GCCGACCCCCACACGCTGCGCCGGCCGACGACGGCGACGGCCTCCACCACGAGCAGAACGAGCGCAGGCAGGCTCCACCAGGCGATCGCACCGACGTCGCGATGGGCCACGCCGACGAGCAGGCCGCTCGTGAACGTCGCCGCGGCCAACGCCACGAGCGCGAGCTCGGATCGCCGATGGGCAGCGATGCCGATCACGGCCGCGGCGACCACGGCCGCGAGCGGTGCGCTCCACCGCAGTGACGGGCCGGTCGCCCCCATCCGGGCGAGCGTGCCGGGGCCGATCCCGGCGTCGCTCAGCGCGAGCAGCACCGGCGAGCACCCGACCGCGACCCCGAGCACGACGCTGCGACGCCAGGCACCGGCGGCCAGGGCAACGACAGCTGCGCCCGCGACCCACAGTGCCACCGGGGTCCCGGTCATCGCGGCCACGCCCGACGCAGCGAGCCCGACGGCGGCGATCGTCGCCGCTTTGAGGACGGTGACGGACCAGCGGCGTGACTGGACCTCTGCCGCGACGAGTGCCGCGAGGCCGCCGGTGACGATGCACACCGGCCACGGCTGGTCGAGCGTTGCAGCCGCCGCGACCCCGACCGGCGCAGTCATCGTGGCCGCCAGCGTGGCGAGTGCGGTCGACGTGCTCGGGTAGCGCGGTCGGCCGGCCTCGGCCACGAAGTACACCGCGAGCAGCGCGGCGATCAGCCCGGCGAACCGGATCTCCGGGGTGATCGCCTGCCACTGGCCGGCGACGACGACGACCGAGGCCGCGAGCAACAGGGCTGCGCCCGTCGCGGCAAGCCAGCCGGCCGCCGACAGCGTGGGGATGCGGGTCCCGTCTCGGGCGGGCGCCTCGGGCGCGAGGTTCGGCGGTGCCGCCTGGGCACGTGGTGGAGGGAGCTGTTCGGTCTGCATGCCTCCATCGTCGTGACGAGCGGCGAACGGGGCCATCGGGGGAAACCCCCATGCCGGCCTGGGGGACTGGCGCCCGACGTGGGGAGTCAGTCGAGGCCGTGCTGGACCGCGTAGCGGACGAGGTCGCTGCGGCGGCTGAGGTGCAGCTTGCCGAGGATGTTGCGGACGTGGTTCTCCGCGGTCTTCGGCGCGATCGACAGGTCGCCACCGATCTCCTTGTACGTGTGGCCGCGGGCCACCAGTTGCAGCACGTCGCGCTCGCGGTCGGTCAGCGGGTTGCTGTCGGTGGCGCGTGCCATCCGCCGGAACTCGCCGAGCACGAGTGCTGCGAGCGACGGCGAGAACACCGGCTCGCCCGCGGCCGCGGCGATCAGCGCTGCCGTCACCTCGTCGATCGGCGCGGTCTTCAGCAGGTAGCCGGCGGCGCCGGCCGCAATCGCGTCGAGCAGATCGCGCTCGGCCTCGCTGACCGTCAGGATCACGATCGGGCACATCGTCGCGCACGCCTCGACGACGGCGAGCCCGCCACCCCGGGGCATGTGCAGATCGGACACGACGAGGTCGGGCGAGCGCGCGGTGACCACGTCGATCGCGCCCTCCGCGTCGTCCGCTTCACCGACGACGTCGAAGCGGACGTCGAGCGCGCCGCGCAGCCCGGCCCGGACGATCTCGTGGTCGTCGGCGAGGACCACGCGGATCGGGCCCGTCTCGGGATGTGCGCTCATCGCGTCCACAATTGCACTTCGGTCCCGTTACCAGGTGTGCTGGCGATCTCGGCACGACCGCCGACCTCGCGCATCCGCTCGTGAATCGAACCGCTGATGCCGCGCCCCGGGGCCACGCCGTCGACATCGAAGCCGCCACCGTCGTCGCGCACCGACGCGAACACCTCACCGTCGTCGGTCTCGGCGAAGACGACGATCCTCGATGCGCTCGCGTGCTTGACGGCATTCGTCACCGCCTCGCCGATCGCGGCGGCGAGCGCCTGCGCTCCGGGTCGGGCCGGGCCGCCGTCGTCGTCGACGACGTTGACCGTGACGGCGACGTCGTGGTGCGCGACGGCACGCTCGACCTGCGATCGGACGAGCGACTCCAGCGTGTGGCGCTCGCGGCTGGCTGCGCCGAACAGGAACCGTCGGAGGTCGCGGTCGGCGTCGCGCGCCGCTGCGGCGAGCTGCGGATCGGTCGACGCGGCCCGTTGCTCCACCAGGGCGAGCGTCTGCAGCACGGTGTCGTGAAGGACCCGCCCCACCTCGTCACGGGCCCGCTGGTCCGCGATCTCGCCCTCCACTCGGCGGAGCAGCGCGGCGAGCCAGCCGAACAACGCGCCGGCTGCGCCGAAGAACAGCGACGTGGCGAACAGCGAGAACCAGTGGCGCAGCGTGTAGTCGTCGAACTCGTTCAGCTCGACCGCCAGCCACTCGGCTGGTCCGACGAGCACGCCGTAGGCGGCCGCGACCCACGGGCCGAACGTGAGCCCGAGCGATGCCGCCGCGATCAGCGGGTACTGCGTGGCGAGGCTCTGGGACGTCTCGAAGACGTGTCCGGGGTCGAATACCCACCCGTCGACGGCGCTGAGCACCAGGGCCAGCGCACCCTCGGCCAGCGCGAACGCAGGGCGCAGCAGTCGCTGCGGTGCCGAACGGATCGACACCGTCCCGATCACCGCCATCGCGAGGACCGCGGCGACGCACACCCACGCGACGACCGGGTGGCGCAGCGCAGTGTCGGCGCCCGACGGGTCGCCGGGCCGCGGCGCATCGACGGACCGGGTGCCGGACACGAGGACCACGCCGAACATCCACAACCACGTCAGCCAACGGGCGGCGGCGAGCGCCTTCAGCATCGTCACGCCGGTCGGGAAGAGCGGGCGGGGCGACTCGGTGTCCGAGCCCTGGGCGGTCCCGAGTGCGTGTGTCACGCCCCGACTCTGCCACCTCCGCTCCCGTCGCCCGCGGAGCACCCCCGGTCCGGGTGGGCCGGCGGGCGACTGAACACCTGTTCGCCGCTAGGATCGGGGCTTCATGGCTGCCAGAAAATCCGCCACCGGCACCGCAGATCGTCCGCAGATCGTCGTCCGCGGTGCCCGCGAGCACAACCTCAAGAACGTCAACGTCGAGCTGCCCCGCGACCGTCTCGTCGTGTTCACCGGGCTGTCGGGGTCCGGCAAGTCCAGCCTCGCATTCGACACGATCTACGCCGAGGGTCAGCGCCGGTACGTCGAGTCGCTGAGTTCGTACGCCCGTCAGTTCCTCGGCCAGATGGACAAGCCCGACGTCGACGTCATCGAGGGCCTGTCGCCGGCGATCTCGATCGACCAGAAATCCGCCGGCCGCAACCCCCGTTCCACCGTCGGCACGATCACGGAGGTCTACGACTACCTCCGCCTGCTCTACGCCCGCGTCGGCATCCAGCACTGCCCCAACGACGGCACCCGCCTGCAGCGTCAGACCCCGCAGCAGATCGTCGATCGCATCCTCGCGATGGACGACGGCATCCGTTTCCAGGTCCTCGCTCCCGTCGTCCGCGGCCGCAAGGGCGAGTACGACACGCTGCTGACCGACCTCTCGGGCCAGGGGTACGTGCGGGCGCGCATCGACGGCGAGACGGTGGACATCGACGAGTTCCTGCAGCGCGACGAGCGGCTCGCCAAGTACGAGAACCACAAGATCGAAATCGTCGTCGACCGTCTCGTGCTGAAGGACGGCCTCGAGCGCCGCCTCACCGACTCGCTCGAACAGGCCCTCGATCTCGCCGACGGCGTCGCCGAGATCGAGATCGTCGCCCGCGACGGTGGCGAGAACGAGATGCTCACGTTCAGTCAGCACCTCGCGTGCGGCGAGTGCGGCACGAGCTACGAGGAGCCCGCCCCCCGCAACTTCTCGTTCAACTCGCCGTACGGCGCCTGCGCGGCCTGCGACGGGCTGGGGACCACGTTCGAGGTCGATCCCGAACTCGTCATCCCCGACGTCGAGGCATCGATCACCGACGGCGCGATCGCGCCGTGGCGCAGCGCCCACACGCAATATTTCACCCGGATGCTCGAGTCGGTCGCGGACGCCAACGGGATCGACCTCACGGCGCCGTGGGAGAAGCTCAGTGCGAAGCACCAGAAGCTGATCCTCCACGGCGTCAAGGGCAAGATGACCGTCAAGTACAAGAACCGCTACGGGCGGTCCCGGTCGTACTCGACCGAGTACGAGGGCGTCATCCCGTGGATCCGCCGCCGCCACGAGGGCAGCGACAGCGAGTGGGCCCGCGACCAGTACGAGGGCTACATGCGGCTCGTCCCGTGCACCGCGTGCGGCGGCGCCCGGCTGAAGCCGTCGTCGCTCGCCGTCACGATCAACGATCGCAACATCTCCGAGGTGTGCGAGCTCTCGATTGGCGAATCGGCGAAATTCCTCGCCGCGCTCGAACTGACCGAGCGCGACCGGCTGATCGCCGAGCGGATCACGAAGGAGATCAACGCCCGGCTCGGCTTCCTGCTGGACGTCGGCCTCGACTACCTCACGCTGTCGCGCTCCGCCGGCACGCTGGCGGGCGGCGAGGCGCAGCGGATCCGGCTCGCCTCACAGATCGGCTCGGGCCTCGTCGGCACGTTGTACGTCCTCGACGAACCGTCGATCGGTCTCCACCAGCGCGACAACCGCCGGCTGATCGACACGCTGACACGCCTGCGCGACCTCGGCAACACCGTGATCGTCGTCGAGCACGACGAGGAGACGATCAAGGAGAGCGACTGGATCGTCGACATCGGTCCGGGCGCCGGCGAACACGGCGGCGAGATCGTCTACGCGGGCCCGGTCAAGGGGATCGCGAAGGCGAAGAAGTCGATCACCGGGCAGTACATCAGCGGCAAGAAGCAGATCCCCGTGCCCGAGGCACGGCGGCCGCGAGGCCTGCACAGCGTCGAGATCTTCGGCGCTCGTGAACACAACCTCCAGAACCTGGACGTGAAGCTGCCGCTCGGCAACTTCGTCGCGGTGACCGGCGTGTCCGGCTCGGGCAAGTCGACGCTGGTGCGCGACATCCTGCTGCCGGTACTGATGCAGAAGATCTACAAGTCGAAGACGCCGTCGGGCAAGCACAAGAAGATCACCGGCATCGCCGAGCACCTCGACAAGGTGATCGACATGGACCAGTCGCCGATCGGCCGCACGCCGCGGTCGAACCCGGCCACCTACACCGGTGTGTTCGACAAGATCCGCAAGCTGTTCGCGCAGACGAACGAGGCGAAGGTGCGCGGCTACCAGCCGGGGCGGTTCAGCTTCAACGTCAAGGGCGGACGCTGCGAGGCGTGCTCGGGCGACGGCACGATCAAGATCGAGATGCACTTCCTGCCCGACGTGTACGTGCCGTGCGAGGTCTGCAAGGGCGCCCGGTTCAACCGCGACACGCTCGACATCGAGTTCAAGGGCAAGAACATCGCCGACGTGCTCGACATGCCGGTCGCCGAGGCGGTCGGGTTCTTCGCCAACCAGCCGGGAATCGCCCGGTACATGGAGACGCTGATGGATGTCGGGCTCGGCTACGTCCGGCTCGGCCAGCCGGCGCCGACGTTGTCCGGCGGCGAGGCCCAGCGCGTCAAGCTGGCGACCGAGCTGGCGAAGCGGTCGACCGGCCACACGATCTACCTGCTCGACGAACCGACCACCGGCCTCCACTTCGAAGACGTCGGCCGGCTGCTCACCGTGCTGCAGCGGCTCGTCGACCAGGGCAACACCGTGCTCGTCATCGAGCACAACCTCGACGTCATCAAGACCGCCGACTGGATCATCGACCTCGGTCCTGGCGGCGGCAGCCACGGCGGCACGGTCGTCGCCGAGGGCTCGCCCGAAGACGTCGCCGCGGTCGACGGTTCGTACACCGGCCAGTACCTCCGCGACATCCTCTGACGGTGGGGGTCAGCTGCCCCCGTCGACGGCCGGTGCGTCGGGCCGATCATCGGCGATCCACGCGGCCACATCGGCGGAGACCGCGCTCGTGAGTGCGCCACAGTCGCCGGTGAGCGCAAGGCCGGCCTGGTCGAAGATCTCACCGGTGGCGAACGCCGCCGGGTCACACGACGCCGCGTACTCGGCAGGCCGGAACATCGACAGGTAGTCGGCGTAGGCGGACCACACCGGCGTGTGGTTGCCGAGGTTGGCAGTCATCGGTTCCGCCCGGCGCAGGATCGTGCCGGTGTCGTCCACGTCGACCGTCCACAACAGCTCGTCCCGATCGAGCGCGACGGCGACCGGGTCGGTCACCGCGACCGGACACTCGACGGGGATGGCGTCGCCGACCAGCCCGGTGGCGACGATCCGGCACGGTCCGCTCGGCCAGCGGTCGGTCCCGCCATCCGGCCATGCGGCGACGGCCCACCACGGCACGAGCGCAGCTTCCTTCTGGATGGCCAGATTGGTCGTGTCCGACATCGCGATGACGGCATCTGCGTCGCCGGCGCTCCACGCGGCCCAGTACGCCGTCGCGGCGTCGATCGCCGCCTGCTCGCGCGGTCCGACGGCGATCGTCGTGTCGGGCGCCGGCTGTGCGGTGGCGGGTGGCGGCGGGTCGTCGGCCGGCTGGGGGTCGTCGTTGCGCGTGACGGCGACGACCAGCGCGCCGACGGCCACGACCGCGGCGGTTGCGGCGGCGGCCAGTGCCCAGATCGGCCGGGACGGTTCGTTGCGATCGGGTGCGAGCATGATCATCTCCGTTCGTGTTGATGCGGGATGGAGGACGGGGGCGGTCGTGGCGTCGACGTAGTCGACGAGTTGCCGGGCGAGGTCGATGTCAGCCATGGGTGTGCACTCCCAACTCGTGGCGCAGCCGACGGAGGCCCCGCGCGAGGTGTGTGTCGAGACTCGACAGGCCGATGTCGAGTGCATCGGCCGCCTCGTGGCGGGTCCAGCCCGCGGCGTGGACCATCATCACTGCGGCCCGCTGCTTCTCGGTCAGCTTCGCCAGGGCGTCCGGCAGCCCGGGTTCGAGGTCGTGTTCGGCGTCGGCCGGGACCGGGAGGAAGTGCGGTTCGCGGCGGCGCCGCCCCACGCGGCTGCGGCCCACTCGATACACATAACCCGCCGGATTCTGCATCTCGCGCAACCGGTCGCGGTGCTCCCACGCGTAGGACAGCGCGATGCTCGTCGCGTCGAGCCCGGCCTGCTGGCCGAGGGCCGCCACGAAGGCGCGTCGGAGCTTCGGTTCGGCGGCGGTGACGAAACCGTCGAACCACTCGCTGGTCGCACTGGTCTGTGCCATGTCGACTCCGAGCTCCGAGGCGCTCCCCATACCAATGAGACCAGCTCGCGCGCCGATCGCGCCACGGAAAGTTCAGATCGGCGGCCACGGGATGCGCTCGACCGTCTGCGAGGATCGTGCCGTGGTGCAGTCGACGACCGATCCGATCGTGGATCGGGCCGAACTCCAACGGCGCACGCTCAACTCGCTGCGCCTCGCGACCGTGCCCGGGCAGGCCGCCGTCGCCGGGATGGTCGCGGTCGTCACGCTGCTCGCCAGCGATCTGCTCGGCTCGGATCGTCTGGCCGGTCTCGGCAGCGCCGCGTTCACGCTCGGCGCGGCGATCACGATGGTGCCGCTCGCAGCGTTCATGCGTCGTCACGGACGCCGGCCGGGCATCGTCGGCGCGCTGCTGATCGGCTGTGTCGGCTCCGCGATTGCGGCCACCGGTGGCCAGCTCCGCTGGTTCCCGCTGTTCCTCGCGGGGATGGTCGCGTTCGGCGCCGGCCAGGCGGCGACGCTGCAGGGGCGCTACGTCGCGGCCGACTTGGCGCAACCGGATCAGCAGGCGCGGGCGATCGCGGCGATCGTCTGGATCGGCGCGCTGGGGGCCGCCTTCGGGCCGACGCTGACGCCGTTCGAGCAGCGCGCGGCCGATGCCGTCGGCCTCGATGAACTCGTCGGTCCGTTCGTCTTCGCGTCGGCGATGTTCCTCGCGGCGGCGGCAATCGTCTTCTTCCGGTTGCGGCCCGATCCGCTCGCGGTCGTCGGGGGCATCGACCGCCACGCCCCTCGCGCCCGTCTGCTCCGGCAGATCCGGACGTCCGCCGCGGTGATCGCGGGATCGGCGGGAGCGACGTTGGGCCTCGTTGCGATGGCGGCGTCGCAGGCGGCGATGGTCGGCGTGATGACGATGACGCCGCCGCACATGCGCGACCACGGCCACGCCGACCTGTCCGCGTTCGTGATCGCGCTGCACATCCTGGGGATGTACGGGCTCGCGCCGCTCGTCGGCCGGTTCGTGGACCGGGTCGGGGGAGTGCGGGCGATCCAGGTCGGCGCAACGGTCCTCGGTGTCGGGACGCTCGGTACGGTGTTGGCCGGCTACGTCCCTGTGCTGATGTTCGCCGGGCTGTTCTTCCTCGGACTCGGCTGGAGCCTCGGATTGATCGGCGGGTCGACGCTGCTGACGGCCTCGGTGCCGGTCGCCGTACGAGTCGAGGTGCAGGGCACCTCCGACCTGACGATGAGCCTGTGCGGTGCGCTCGCCGCGCTCACGTCGGGGTTCGTGAAGGCGTCGTTCGGCTTCCACCTGTTGGCGAATGCCGCCGCGTTCCTGGCAGCCGGCATCCTCGCGTTTGCGTGGCTGACCGCAGCGCGGTTGCGCGGCACGGCGCAGGCAGCGGCGCCGTGAGCTGCGTCGTCAGCGATTGCGGAGGCGCTTCGACAGCTCGTTGAGGCGCTTCTTCTCGGTGCCGCTCAGCGAGTCCATCCCCGACGCGCCGATCTTGTCGAGCAGCGCATCGAGCTCGGCCTGGTCGGCGGGGGAGGGCCCGGTCGGGGGAGCGACCGGAGGCGGTGCGTTGCGCCACGGGCCCTCGACGACCGGCGAGCCGGACGAGCGCGACGGCTTCGATCGTTTCGGTGCACGTCGCTTCGACTGGCCACCCTGGCCGGCCCCGGAGACATCGATGTGGGGGATCGGCCAGCCGGTCGCCAGCCCCAGGGATCGGCCCGAGATCAGCGCGACGGCCATCGCGACGAGCAGGAACAGCACCTTGCCGGTGGCGCCGATGCCGTTGTACTGGAGCAGGTTGAGGACGGTGAACACCGCTGCGATCGCCCACAGCGGGATCACCTCGAACCACCGCACGCCCGGGTAGGTGGCGGCGTACACCCAGATGCCGCCGAGGAACAGCGCCTGCAACCCGAGTTCGCCGTTGGTGAAGTCGATTTCGGCGCTGAGCGCACCGAGGAAGGTGAGCACGATCGCGGGGACGATCGTGGTGATCATCGCCCAGATCAGGAACCGGTTGCGACCGAACAGTGCCTCGAGCTGCTGCCCGAACACCCAGAAGAACACCACCCCGAGCAGTGGGAAGAAGTCGGGCGGCGTCGCCACCGTCCACGTGACGACACGCCACACCTCGTACTGCTCGCGGACGAGGAACGAGTTGAAGATCAGGCGGTTGAACGTGTCGGCGCCGGCGATGCCGTAGATGAACATCGTGAGCACGGCGAGCGCGCACAGGATGTCGACCGTCGTGGCGTCGTAGCGACCGGCGTGGAACCATCCGTCGTTGTTGCGGCGCCGGAACATCGCGGCCAGGTAGTCGGACATCGGTGTTCACCGTACCCGCCGATCCGTATCCTGAGTTGGTCATGGTGAAGCGGCCGCCTGCAGGATCGATCCCCGAACAACCTGGTTCGTACCAGTTCAAGGACCGCAACGGTCGCGTCATCTACGTCGGCAAGGCGTCGAACCTGCGCCAGCGGTTGTCGAACTACTTCCAGAACCCGCGCAACATGCACGCCCGCACGGCACAGATGGTGCGCACCGCGGAGTCGGTGGAGTGGACGACGGTCCGCAACGAGGTCGAGGCGCTGATGCTGGAGTACAGCCTCATCAAGCAGCACGACCCGCGCTTCAACGTCCGCCTGCGCGACGACAAGAGTTATCCGTTCCTCGCCGTCACCACTGGCGAGCAGTGGCCGCGGGCGCAGGTGATGCGGGGGCGCAAGCGCAAGGGCACGCGCTACTTCGGCCCGTACGCCCACGCGTATGCGATCCGCGACACGCTCGACCTGCTGCTGCGCAGCTTCCCCGTACGGACGTGCACCCAGGGCAAGTTCAACGAGCACCAGCGGCTGGGCCGACCCTGCCTGCTGTTCCACATCGAGAAGTGCTCCGGCCCATGTGTCGGCGAGATCGAGGAGATGCCGTACCGCGAGCTCGTCAACGAGCTGTGCCAGTTCCTCGACGGGGACACCGATGAGATCGTCAACCGGCTCGAAGCGCAGATGAAGTCCGCCGCGAGCGACCTCGAGTTCGAGCAGGCGGCGCGGCTGCGCGACCGCCTCACGGCGGTCAACAAGGCGATCGCGAAGCAACAGATGGTCGCGGACCGCAGCGAGGACCTCGACGTGATCGGCATCGCCGAGGACGAGTTGGAGGCGTCGGTGCAGATGTTCTACGTCCGCAAGGGGCGTGTCGTCGGCCGCAAGGGATTCATCCTCGACAAGGTCGAGGAGCTGACGCCGGGCGGCCTGATCGACCGGATTCTGGAGAACCTGTACGGCGAGGAGCCGATCCTCGGTGTGCCGAAGCAGGTGCTGGTGCCGTACGAGGCCGACGACCGCGAGGTGTACGAGGAGTGGCTGGAACTCGCCAGGGGGTCGAAGGTGCAGATCCGTGTCCCGCTGCGCGGCGACAAGCGGGCGCTGCTGGAGACGGTGACGCGCAACGCGGGCGAGGAGTTCACGCGTCACCGGATGCGTCGCGCCAGCGACCACAACACCCGCAGCCGGGCACTCACCGAGCTGCAGGACGCGCTCGATCTGCCGGAGGCGCCGCTGCGGATCGAGTGCTACGACATGGCTCACCTCCAGGGCACCGACTACGTCGGGTCGATGGTCGTGTTGGAGGACGGGCTGCCGGCCAAGCGCGAGTACCGGCGGTTCAAGGTCAACGGGGTCGAGGGCAATGACGACTACGCGGCGATGGCCGAGGTGGTGCGTCGCCGGCTGCAGGCGTATCTCGACGAGCGCGACCGGCCGATCAACGAGCGCGGCGACAAGCCGGGCAAGTTCGCCTACCCGCCGCAGTTGCTGCTGGTCGACGGAGGCAAGGGGCAGGTCAGCGCGACGAAGCGGGTCGTCGACGAACTGGGCCTGAGTGACGAGATCCCGGTGGCGGGACTGGCGAAACGGTTCGAGGAGGTGTACGTGCCGGACCGTCAGGCGCCGATCGAGATCGCCAGGGGGAGCGAGGCGTTGTTCATGCTTCAGCGGATCCGTGACGAGGCGCACCGCTTCGCGAACACGTTCCACGGCGAACGCCGCAGCAAGCGGATGACGGTCAGCGCGCTCGACGGCATTCCGGGTCTCGGCGAGGTCCGCAAGAAGAAGCTGACCAAGGCGCTCGGCGGCGTCAACGCGGTGAAGCAGGCGTCACTCGACGACCTGCGAGCGCTGAGCTTCCTGCCCGACGCGGTCGCTGACGCGGTCCACGCCAAGTTCCACCCCTGACCGAGACCGGGGTCAGGCAGGTGTCAGGCAGGTGTCAGACACCAGAGGGGTTGGGGTGTGACACCCGCTGTGTAGGGGTCGTGTGTCGGGTCAGGCGAGTTGGGGGGCGATGTCGGCGTTGAACCTGCGGTACGCGTCGAGGCGCGCCGCGGCGGTGGCGCCGAGCGTGAAGTCGGGCACGATCACCTCGTCGAAGCCGAGCTCGCGGTACCGGCCGAGTTGCTCGACGATCTGGTCGTCTGAGCCGGCGATCGACCGGTCGGCCATGGCGCCGGACATCACCCTGTCGATTGCGGCGGAGTCATCGGTCATGAACAGCAGCGCTTGCGCCGACGTGTGCATCGACGCAGGGTCCGCCCCGACATCGGCGCACGCGTCGAGGAGTGCGTCCCGACGCGTCGCTGCCAGGTCGGGGGCGCCCCATGTGTTCCACTGCTGAGCGTGGCGGGCGGTGATCCGCAGCATTCGGGGGCTGCCGGTCCCGACGAGGATCGGGAGCTGCGCCTGGACCGGCTTCGGATCACACGGCGCGTCGGTGACGTCGTAGTACGTGCCGGCGAACGTCGTCCGCTCGTTGTCGAGGAGTGACCGGACGATCTGGATCGACTCCTCGAACCTGCTGACGCGCCGCCCGGGCGGTTCGAGTTCGATGCCGTACGCGCGGTGTTCGTTGATCTGCCAGCCTGCGCCCATGCCGAGCACGAAGCGCCCGCCGGACAGCCGATCGAGCGTCGCGGCCCGGTTGGCGAGCAGGGCCGGATGGTGCACCGACGTCGGTGCGACGAGCGGGCCGAGCCGGACGCGCGTCGTCGTGGCGGCGATCGCAGGCAGCATCGACCAGCATTCGTACACATCGCCGGGCGCGAGCGACTCGTCGCCGGTGTCGGACATGTAGTGATCGGCGTACCAGACGCAGTGCCACCCGTCGTCGTCTGCCATCCGCGCCAGGTCGAACACCTCCTGCGGTGGACGACTCGGATTCGGCCAGACGGAGAAGTGCATGGCCCCACCGTATGCGGCACCCGGCCGGCCGACGGCAGCCGTACGCTCGCACAGTGGCCGATCCGCGCGACGAACTCTGGGAAGACCACGCGGCATGGTGGATCGCGGGGTTCACCGACGGCGCCGATCCCGAGTACGAAGAGCAGATCCTGCCGCTCGCCGCCGGCGAACTCGCCGGGGCGGGTCGTGTGCTCGACATCGGGTGCGGTGACGGCCAGGTCAGCCGATTGATCGCAGGTGGCGGCAGCGACGTCGTCGGCGTCGACCCCACGTGGAACTGCCTCACGGTCGCGGCCGAACGCGCCGGTGGCCCGAGCTACGTGCGCAGCGGTGCGGCGGCGCTGCCGTTCGCCGACGCGTCGTTCGACGCAGCGGTCGCCTGCCTCGTGTTCGAGCACATCGACGATCTCGATGACGCAGTCGGCGAGGTGGCGCGGGTGCTGCGGCCCGGCGGCCGACTGTGCTTCTTTCTCAATCACCCGATCCTGCAGACGCCCGGCGCCGGGTGGATCGACGACCACACGGTCGATCCTCCCGAGCAGTACTGGCGTCTCGGGCCGTACCTCGTCGAGGCGACCGTGACGGAGCAGGTCGAGCGGGGCGTGTGGATCAGGTTCGTCCATCGCCCGCTGTCGCGGTACGTCAACGCGCTGGCGGACCACGGCCTGGTCGTCGAGCGGATGCTCGAACCGGCGCCGCCCGACGGCTTCCTCGACCGCTCGCCCAGCTACGCCGCGGCGGCGGCGTACCCCCGGCTGCTCTACCTCCGCGTCCGCAAGGCGTAGACAAAGTTGTGCCTGGCACAACTTTGACGCAGGCGGACGTGCGTGATCGGTAGCTTGGCGGTGTGGCCGAGGTGGTGCTGATCTCCGGGTTGTCGGGAGCGGGACGGTCGAGCGCGGCGGACGTCTTGGAAGACCTCGGCTGGTACGTCGTCGACAACCTGCCGACCGCCCTCGTCAGCACGATCGTCGACCTGGCGGCCAAGCCCGGCAGCGAGATCGGCCGGCTCGCGCTCGGCGGCGGCCGCGATCACGCGCACGTGATGGAACGCGTGGGGGAGTTGCGGGCACAGGGCCACAACGTGCGCGTCCTGTTCCTCGATGCTGCCAGCGCGGAGTTGGTGAAGCGGTACGACGCGACGCGGCGTCGCCACCCCCTGGCCGACCAGGCCGACGGGTTGATGGAGTCGATCGAACTCGAACGGCGCCAGCTCGATCCGGTACGTGCCGCGGCCGACCTCGTGATCGACACGACCGACCTGAACATCCACCAGTTGAAACAGCGGATCGTCACGGCGTTCGACGTCGGCACCGAGTCGCGCCTCCAGGTCGCCGTCGTGAGCTTCGGGTTCAAACACGGCGTGCCGCTCGATGCGGACATGGTGATGGACGTGCGCTTCCTTCCGAACCCGCACTGGGAGGAGGCGCTGCGCCCACTCACCGGCCTCGACCCGGAGGTGCGCGACTACGTCCTGGAGACCGCGTCGGGCAGCGACTTCGTCGAGCGGTACGACGACCTCCTCGCGTCGCTGCTGCCCCAGTACGAGTCCGAGGGGCGCAGCTACCTCACCGTCGCGGTCGGGTGCACCGGCGGACGGCATCGGTCGGTCGCCGTCGCGGAGGAACTCGCCTCGCGGCTGCGGTCGCGCGGCGTCGCCGTGCGGACGACCCATCGCGACGTCGCCGCCTGACCACCGCAGCCGCGGCCGTCGCCGTCGGGCGGGGGCGGATCGAGCCGATACAGTCGGCCCCGATCGCGGGCCCGCCCGGATCCGAGCACGACCCACCTCCACTCGTACCCCTCTCCACGCTCCCTCCACACGCAAGGAACAACCACATGACAGTTCGCGTCGGCATCAACGGTTTCGGTCGGATCGGCCGCAACTTCTTCCGCGCCGCCAAGCAGCAGGGGGCGGACATCGACTTCGTCGCCGTCAACGACCTCGGCTCGATCGAGACGATGGCCCACCTGTTGAAGTACGACTCGGTCCTCGGCACCCTGCCGCAGAAGATCTCGGCCACCAGTCGCAGCATCAAGGTCGGCAAGGACTCGCTGCGGGTGCTCAGCAAGCGCAACCCGCAGGAGTTGCCGTGGGGTGACCTCGGCGTCGACGTCGTCATCGAGTCGACCGGCATCTTCAACAGCCGTGACAAGGCCGGCCAGCACCTCGACGGTGGCGCTCCACTGGTGATCGTGTCGGCCCCGTGCGGCAACGCGGACGCGACGTTCGTGTATGGCGTCAACCATCAGGACTTTCGGGTCTCGCGCCACAAGGTGATCTCCAACGCCAGTTGCACGACGAACTGCTTCGTGCCACTGGTCAAGGTGCTCGACGACGCGTTCGGCGTGGCGCAGGGCCTGATGACCACCGTGCACGCCTACACCGGCGACCAGTCGCTCGTCGACGGTCCCCACAGCGACCTCCGCCGGGCACGCGCCGCGGCGATCAACATCATCCCCACGTCGACCGGCGCAGCACGCGCGACGTCGCTCGTGATGGAGTCGATGAAGGGCAAGCTGGACGGCACCGCCCTGCGCGTGCCGGTGCCGACCGGGTCGCTCACCGATTTCACGGCGAACCTCAAGAAATCGGTGTCGGTCGAGGAGATCAACGCCGCGTTCCAGAAGGCGGCCGAGGGCAAGCTGGCCGGCATCCTCAAGTACACCGAGGACCCGATCGTGTCCAGCGACATCGTCGGCGACCCGCACTCGAGCATCTTCGACGCCGGCCTCACGATGTCGATGGGCAAGATGGCCAAGGTCAACGGCTGGTACGACAACGAGTGGGGGTACTCGAATCGCCTCGTCGACCTGACGATGTTCGCCGGCGCCAAGGTCAAGCGCTGAGTGGCGGACATCCCCACGCTCGAAGATCTGGAGGGCGCACTCGGCGGTCTCGACGGCCGACGAATCCTCGTCAGGACCGACTTCAACGTCCCGCTGGACGATGACGGCGCGATCACCGACGACTTCCGGATCCGCGCGGCGCTCCCGACG
Source organism: Ilumatobacter sp. (assembly GCA_013002175.1). Taxonomy (GTDB): domain Bacteria; phylum Actinomycetota; class Acidimicrobiia; order Acidimicrobiales; family Ilumatobacteraceae; genus Ilumatobacter_A. Next base: position 9,994 of record JABDKP010000137.1, on the reverse strand, counting down.
CTGAACTGGCTCACCGAGCGCGGCGCCGCCGTCGTCACCGCGAGTCATCTCGGCCGGCCGAAGGGTGCCCCGGACCCGAAGTACGCGATGGACGCGGTGCGGGCGCGGCTGGGTGAACTCGCGCCCGGCGTCGAACTGCGGGAGAACCTCCGCTTCGACCCCGGCGAGACGGGCAACGACCCGGCGTTCGTCGCGCAACTGGTCGACGGCATCGACGGTTACGTGAACGACGCGTTCGGCGCTTCGCACCGCGCCCACGCGTCGATCGTCGGCCCGCCACAGCACGTCCCGTCCGCGATGGGTCGTCTGCTCGCCGAGGAGGTCGAGGTCCTGCTCGGGTTGCGCGACAAGCCGAAGCACCCGTTCGTCGCGGTGCTCGGTGGCGCCAAGATCTCCGACAAGCTCGGTGTGGTCGAAGCGCTGCTCGACGTCGTCGACGCGCTGGTGATCGGCGGGGCGATGTGCTTCACGTTCTTCGCCGCCCAGGACAAGCCGATCGGCGATTCGCTGTTCGAGCCGGACCAGGTCGACACGTGTGCGCGGCTGCTGGCGGACGCGCGGGAACGCGGCAAGCAGATCCACCTCCCCGACGACATCACCGGCGTCGATGCGAGCGGCACGTTCGCCCAGTTCGGCAGCCGGCTCGGGCCGGGGTCGAAGGGCTTCGACATCGGGCCGGGTTCGGCCGCCGCATTCACCGACGTGATCATGGACGCCCGAACCGTGTTCTGGAACGGTCCGATGGGGATGTTCGAAGACGAGCGGTTCGCGGCCGGTACGCGCACGGTTGCGCAGGCGATGGCCGACACGAAGGCCTTCACCGTCGTCGGTGGTGGCGACTCGGCGGCCGCGCTCGCACAGTTCGGGCTCGACGGCGACGTCGATCACGTGTCGACGGGCGGCGGCGCCAGCCTGGAACTGTTGGAGAACGGCGACCTCCCCGGTCTTGCCGCACTGAGAAACTCGACGAACGCAGAAAACGGAGCCACGTCATGAGCCGCACCCCACTGATCTCCGGCAACTGGAAGATGAACCTCAACCACTTCGAGGCGATCCAGACGGTGCAGAAACTGCACTACTTGGTGCCGAAGGAGGTCTTCGATCGCGTGGACGTGTCCATCCACGGCCCGTTCACCGACCTGCGCAGCATCCAGACGCTGATCGAGAGCGACGAACTCGACTTCCTCGTCGGCGCCCAGCACTGCCACTGGGAGGACAGCGGCGCGTTCACCGGCGAGGTGTCGCCCGCGTTCCTCGCCAAGCTCAATGTGCGGTACGTCATCGCCGGCCACAGCGAGCGGCGTGAACTGTTCGGCGAGACCGACGAGATGGTCAACCGCAAGGTGGCGGCGATCCAGCACCACGAGATGGTGCCGATCATGTGTTGCGGCGAGACGCTGGCCGAGCGTGAGGCGGGCGAGACCGAGTCCAAGGTGCTGGGCCAGATCACCGCCGGCCTCGCCGGTCGCAGCGACGAGCAGATCGCGGCGCTGGTGATCGCGTACGAGCCGATCTGGGCGATCGGCACCGGTCAGACCGCGACGGCGGACGACGCCCAGTCGGTGTGCGCCGCGATCCGCGACCACATCCGGTCGACGACCGACGATGCAACGGCCGACGCGGTGCGCATCCAGTACGGCGGTTCGGTCAAGGCATCCAATGCCGCTGAGTTGATGTCGCAGCCGGACATCGACGGAGCGCTCGTCGGCGGGGCGAGCCTCGACCCCGACGAGTTCGCCCGGCTGATCCAGTTCAGCGCGAGCTGAACACCCGCCTCAGCGGGAAATCATCGGGATCGCGACCGTTCGGCGGGGGTGGCCGAGCCGTCGACAATTCACACAACTGTCGTGCGAACTGCTTCCGGATGGCCGCGAACGCTGTTATGGTCGGTTTTCACCATCGGTCACCGGGGAGGAGACCGAGGTAACGGACCACGTCGAACGCTGACGTCATACTGCCGCCAGGCGGTTCCGCGGTCTGCCAACAACCTCCCCTTCTGTATTCCATATCAGGAGGACAAACACGTGAACACCAAACGACGGAGCGCCAAGCTCCTCGCTCTCACTGCTGCGGCGGGCCTCGTGTTCGCTGCATGTGGCAGTGACGACGATTCCGGGTCCACCGGCACCGACGCCCCGTCGGTCGAGACCGATGCACCGGTCGAGACAGATGGCGATGCGCCGCCGGAGACCGATGGCGACACGCCACCGCCCGACACCGAGGCACCGCCGCCCGACACCGAGGCGACGCCTCCGCCGGAGACCGGCGGCGAAGGTGGCACGCTGATCTGGGCGCACGAGCAGGAGCCCCCGGACATGCACCTCGACGATCCGGAGAACAACCTCTCCATCACGTCGTGGATCCGCTCCGCACTGATCGAAGGCCTCCATGGCATCTCGGGTTCCACCGAGTACTACCCCGAACTGCTGGCCGAGGACGCGCCGCTCACCGAGAACGCCGACGGCTCCGTCACGGCTGACTTCACGCTGCGCGACGGCCTGACGTGGAGCGACGGTGACGACCTCACCGCCGACGACGTCCAGTGGACGCTCGACGTCCTCCTCGCCGCTGACGGCGAGGACGAAGACGGCAACCCGGCGTACATCTACCTTCTGGGCGACTACACCGGCCTCGACACGATCACCGACTTCACGGTGAACAGCGCGACCGAGTTCTCGATCACGTGGGAGTCGTTCTTCGCCGGCTACAAGGGTGTCCTCAACGAGGTGTACCCGATGCACGTGTTCTCGGCTGACCCGGCCGCCGCCGCCGCCGAGCTGAACGATGCCCTCCGCGAGTGGAGCCACAACGGCACGGTCATCCCGTCGTCCGGTCCCATGATCTTCGATTCGTGGAACAAGGGCGTCCAGATGAACCTGGTGCGCAACGACAACTACCACGGCTCCAACAGCCCCGACGCCAGCAACAGCGGCGTCGCGTCGGTTGCCGGCGTCCAGATCAACTTCGTCACCGACACCGATGCGCAGATCAACGCGCTCGAGGCCGGCGAAGCACAGATCATCATGACGCAGCCGCAGCTCGCCTTCGAAGACCTCGCCTCCAGCGACGACTTCACGGTGGCGTCGTCGGCTGGTCCGGTGTTCGAGCACTGGGGCCTCAACCTCAACAACACGCACCTGTCCAAGGCGTGCGTCCGTGAGGGTCTCGCCTTCGCGATGGACAAGAGCGAAGTGATGGCCGGCCTCTACACCCCGCTGTTCGGCGATTCGCTGCCGGCTGAGGGTCTGGGCAACACGTACTGGCTCTCGAACCAGAGCAACTACGAGAACCACGCCGGCGACGCCGGTTACGGCGCCGGCGACATTGCGTCCGCTCAGGCGGCGCTCGAAGCGTGTGGCTACACCCAGGGCGGCGACGGCATCTACGAGCACCCGGACGACGGTGCGCTCAGCCTGCGCGTTGGCACCACCGGTGGCAACCGTCTGCGTGAGATCCAGCAGGAGCTCATCCAGGCGCAGATGAAGGATGCCGGCATCGACATCGTCATCGACAACGTCGAGGGTGGTGCCTACTTCGGTGAGGTGCCGTTCTCGGCCGACGCCATCGCGTGCTCCACCTCCGGTGGCGCCGAGGGCAACTGCGACATCTGGGACATCACCCAGTTCGCGTGGGTCGGTGGCCCGTGGCCCGGTGGCCAGACCGCGTCGTACCGCTCCGGTGGCGAGAACAACCCGTACGGGTTCGCCAGCGCCGCCTTCGACGCCCGCGCCGACGAGTGCGACGCAACCGTCGACGATGCGGCCCGCGCAGCGTGCTACAACGAGCTGGACCGCTACGTCACCACGCTGGAGATGGACCCCGACCAGGGTCTGTTCATGCTCCCGCTGACGCAGAAGCCGTCGTTCTACGGCTTCACGTCCGACCTGTCCGCAGCCGGCGTCGCTCCCGACGCCCAGGGTGCGGGCCCGCTGGCCAACGTCGTGGACTTCGTCTTCGCCGACTGATCAGCAACACCTGAAAATTTGATGCAGGCTGGGGTCTCGTTTCGGCGAGGCCCCAGCTTGCGTTACGGTCTCTGAAAGCAACTCAACACACGGGTCGAGGGGGGCACGTTGTTCGCATACGTCACCAGGCGGGTTCTGATCGCAGTACCGATGTTGCTCGTGGCGATGTACCTCGTCCACGTCGGCGTGTCCGCCACGGTCGACCCCAGATCCGAGTTCTACGTCTGTCTTCCGCGGTGTCAGGAAGGCTTCGACCGGATCACCGAGCAGTACAACCTCGACACCAACATCTTCCTCCGACCGTTCGGCTATTTCAGCGAGCTCGCGAGGGGCAACCTCGGCGACTCGTCGAGTATCGGCGAACCGGTCTGGGACACGCTGAAGACCCGTGGCTGGAACACCGCGATGATCGCGATCCCGGCGTTCCTCATCGGCGCCATCCTCTCGCTGCTGCTGTCGGTGTACTCGGCTCGCCGCCAGTACTCGATCGGTGACTACACGTTCACCGGCCTCAGCTTCATCGGGTTCGCAATGCCGTCGTTCGTGATGGCGCTCCTGCTGCAGCACATCTTCGCGGTGAAGCTGGAGCAGCTGTTCGGCATCAAGCCTTTCAACACCGGCCGCAAGACCGGCGAGAACTTCCTCCAACTGGCGCGCGACGTCACGCTGCCGGCGGTTTCGCTGGCGATCCTCGGGATCGCCGCCGACAGCCGCTTCGGCCGGGCGTCGATGCTGGAGACGCTCAACCAGGACTACATCCGCACCGCCCGCGCCAAGGGTCTCAAGGAGGGCAAGGTGGTGTGGAAACACGCGCTGCGCAACGCGCTGATCCCGCTCGTGACGCTGTGGGCGCTCGGCTTCTCGGCGCTCCTCGGCGGCTCGGTCGTCACCGAGTCGATCTTCTCCTGGCCCGGTATCGGCCAGGTGTTCCTCCGTGCCCTCGGCGACGCCGACCTCGATCTGCTGATGGCGATCGTGATGTTCGGCGGCGTGCTGACGGTCACGTTCAACCTCATCGCCGACGTGTTGTACGGCGTTCTCGATCCGCGGATCCGGCTCGGTTAGGAGCGACATGGCTGACACACAGATTCCTCCGGTACTCGACGAAGACGTCGTCGCGCCGCAGCCCGGGGGCGCCACGACCGCGGAAGTCGAGGGCCTGTCCGACAAGCCGAAGTCGTTCGGACGGCTGGCGTGGGAACGGTTCCTCGGGCACCGGATGGCACTCGTCGGCGCGGCCGGTCTGTTGCTGTTGATCGCGCTGTTCTGGATCGGTCCGTACTTCAGCGAGTTCAGCTTCGACGAGCGCAACGTGCGCGACCGCAAGCTCGGCCCGTCGACCGAGCACTGGTTCGGCACCGACGAGATCGGGCGAGACCTGTTCGTCCGCACCGCCCAGGGCGGCCGCTACTCGCTGCAGATCGGCGCGCTGGCCGCGCTGATCGCCACGGGCGCCGGCACCCTGCTCGGCGCCCTCGCCGGATACTTCGGCAAGACCGTCGATGCGCTCGTCTCCCAGCTGATCAACCTCACGCTGATCGTGCCGGCGATCATCGTGCTCTCGGTGTTCGCCAACAAGTGGGGTGCCGATGCGCTCGGCCTGGCGCTCGTGCTCGCGGCGCTGCTGTGGACCCGCATCGCCCGCGTCGTCCGCGGCGTGATCCTGCAGATCAAGGAGCAGGAGTACATCATGGCGGCGCGCGCGGCCGGGGCGACACACAAACGGATCCTGGCGCGCCACCTCCTGCCCAACGTGGTGGGCGCGATCGCCGTCGAGATCACGTTGCTGATCGGTTCGGTGATCGTGCTCGAGTCGACGCTGTCGTTCCTCGGTCTCGGCGTGAAGCCGCCGAATGCCTCGCTCGGCACGCTCGTCGCGCAGGCGAAGGGCGACATCGACAGCGACCCGATCCGGGTGCTGACGCCCGGCATCTTCATCGTGTTGATCGTGCTCTGCGTCAACTTCCTCGGTGACGGTCTGCGCGACGCGCTCGACCCGCGGGCGAAGGTCGACGACGGCGGCGCCGGCAAGGCGGCGAAGAAGGCAGCCAAGGCCGCTCGCAAGGACGCCAAGAAGATGAAGTCCAGCGGCACCGTGGTGGTCGGGGCGTGAACGACGAATCGCCGCTGCTCACCGTCGACAACCTGAGTGTCGGGTTCGTCACGAAGGGCGGCATCGTCCAGGCGGCCACCGAGATCAGCTTCGAGATCCGCCGCGGCGAAGTGCTCGCGGTTGTCGGCGAGTCCGGTTCGGGCAAGTCGGTCACGGCGCTCGCGTTGATGCGCTTGCATCCGGGGAATGCGATCACGACCGGCGACGTCGACTTCGACGGCCGCGATCTGCTCAACATGTCCGATGCGGAGATGCGCAGCGTCCGCGGCAGCGACATCGCGATGATCTTCCAGGACCCGATGACGGCGATGAACCCGGTGTTCACCGTCGGCAGCCAGATCGTCGAGACGATCCGGGTGCACGACTCGTCGGTCTCGAAGCAGGACGCGTGGAGCAAGACGGTCGACCTGCTGCAACTGGTCGGGGTGCCCGAACCGAAGCGGCGGGCGTCGCAGTACCCGCACGAGTATTCCGGTGGCATGCGCCAGCGGGCGATGATCGCGATGGCGATTGCCAACGACCCGAAGCTGCTGATCGCCGACGAGCCGACGACGGCGCTCGACGTCACGGTGCAGGCACAGGTGATGGAGGTGCTGCACGAGGTGCAGGCCCAGACCGGTTCGGCGATGATGCTGATCACCCACGACCTCGGCCTCGTCGCCGGGTCGGCCGACCGGGTCCAGGTGATGTACGCGAGCCGCCTGATGGAGACCGGCACGATCAACCAGATCTTCTACGAGTCGCAGAATCCGTACACGATGGCGTTGCTCGAGTCGATCCCCGACGTCGACGGCCTGAAGGACCGGCTCGAGCCGATCCCGGGGAACCCGCCCAGCCTGCTCAACCCGCCGAGCGGCTGCGCGTTCCGCCCGCGCTGCAACTACGCCCAGCCGATCTGTGCGGTCGACAAGCCGGTGCTCGTCAGCGTCGGGGTCGAACACGAGAGCCGCTGTCTGCGGGCGCACGAGCTCGGCGCCGACACGGAGGCACTGGTATGACCGTCGACGAGACGTTCACGAGTGGCGTCAGCCTGAACCTGGCACCGAACGAGCCGATCCTCACCGTGCGCGATCTCGTCAAGGAGTTCCCGATCCGGGCCGGCGTGTTCCGCCGCCAGGTCGGCGCGGTGCAGGCGGTCAGCGGCGTGCATCTCGACCTGTACGCGAACGAGACGCTCGGCGTGGTCGGCGAGTCCGGCTGCGGCAAGAGCACGCTCGGGCGGTCGTTGCTGCGGCTGATCGAGCCGACGTCCGGCTCGGTGATGTTCGGCGAGGAGGACGTCACCACGGCGTCGAAGTCGCGGCTGCGCGAGTTGCGGCGCGACCTGCAGATGGTGTTCCAGGACCCGTACGCGTCGCTCAACCCGCGCCTGCCGATCCGTGACATCGTCGGCGAGCCGATGGTGATCCACGGGGTCAGCAAGAAGGAGGCCCGCGAGCGCGTCGGCGAGCTGTTGAAGCGGGTCGGGCTGCTGCCCGAGCACGGCAACCGGTACCCGCACGAGTTCTCGGGCGGGCAGCGGCAGCGGATCGGCATCGCCCGGTCGCTCGCGCTGCGGCCGAAGGTGATCGTGCTCGACGAGCCGGTGTCGGCACTCGACGTGTCGATTCAGGCGCAGGTGCTCAACCTCCTCGACGAGATCCAGGAGGAGTATCAGCTCAGCTTCATCTTCATCGCCCACGACCTGTCGGTGGTGCGCCACACCAGCGACCGTGTCGCGGTGATGTACCTCGGCCGCATCGCGGAGGTGGCGGACAAGGACACGCTGTACGGCCGGCCGGCGCACCCGTACACGCAGTCGCTGCTGTCGGCGGTGCCGGTGGCCGACCCGAAGCGTGAGCGGTCGCGCCAGCGGATCATCCTCCAGGGCGACGTGCCGAGCCCGGCCAACCCGCCGTCAGGCTGCCGGTTCCACCCCCGCTGCCCGGTCGCGAAGGACAAGTGCACCACCGAGGTCCCCGAGCTGCGGGTCATCGGTGAGGGCCATCAGGTGTCCTGCCACTTTCCGCTCGAGGCGGGCGAGACGCTGCTGCAGCGGGTGCAGCAACTCGGGCGCACGCCGGTGATGTCGACGGTGAAGTGACCCGTCGTCGCGCCCGACGCGCGGCGCCGCGAGTTGACCACTGATCTCACATGGACGAGCCGTCGATCACGCTGCATTCGTCGTGGCGGGGGATCACGATGAGCACGGTGGGTGCGCTGGCGGTGCTGCTGATCGGTGCGCTGGCCGTGAGCGGCAACGGCTTCGTCGTGCTCCCGACGCTGATCCTGGCGCTCGGCACGCTGATGGTCTGTGCGGTGGTCTTCGACTACCCGGTGGCGTCGACGTTCACGCCGGATGCGGTGGTCCGCCGGGCGATGTTGCGCAGCCATCGCATCGAGTGGGACCGGGTCGACCAGCTGACGCGGGCGCGTCCGTCGTTGACGTCGGGGCTTCGGCAGTTGAAGCCCGGCGGGTTGACGGCGAAGGTCGGCCGGCGCCGGTATCTGCTTGTCGACCAGTGCGAGTCGATGAGCGAGTTCGACGAGTTGTCGGAGATCTTGGAGGGGCGGTTCGTGGAGTTGGCGATCGACGAGATGATCGTGCCGCCGGATTCGACCGACCCGACGTGGACGTACCGCCGCAAGCACTGGGCGCGCCCGTTCCGGGGTTGATCAGCCGGCGGGCTCCGGCGCGTCGGTTTCGTCGTCGAGGACTTCGGCCCGGGCGGCGTCGATCTTCGCGGTCGTCAGCTTCGGCGCGGCATACAGGAACAGCGGGAGGTGGAGGGCGCCGGCGACGAAGAACGTCATCTGGAGGGCGAGGTCGCGACTGGCGAAGGTGTCGGTGACGGCGACGACGACGCCACCGAGGATCGAGCCGACGGGCATCATCCCCCAGGCGAAGAAGCGGTAGACGCTGTTGACGCGGCCGAGGAGGTGGTCGGGGATGATCGTCTGGCGGAGGCTGACGGTGATCACGTTCCACAGCACGGCGAGCAGCATGTAGATCGAGAACATCGCCCACACGAGCGGCCACCACGTCATGAACCCGATCGCGAACGTGCTGGCGCCGCCGCCGAGCATCGTGATCCACAGCGACGGACCGGAGCCGATCTTCTTGGCGATGCGTGATGCGGTCCAGCCGCCGATCACGCCGCCGATGGCGCCGCCGGTGCTGAGCAGCGCGAACTCGGTCGGCGTGGTGTTCAGGACTTCCTGGGCGAACAGCACGAGGATCGCGAACGACATCATGCCGATCGCGTTGAGCAGGCCGAGGATGATCGCCATCGGGCGGAGCAGGTCGTGGTGCCACAGCCAGCGGAAGCCTTCGGCGAGCTCGGTCTTCCACGGTCGGCGTTCGGGGACCGGGGTCGTCGTCGGCCGGGGCGGCGGTTTCGGGATCCACCAGACGAGGGCGGCGGAGATGCCGAACGTGGCGGCGTCGACCCAGAACGGCAGCGAGAAGGCGACGGCGAGGAGGAACGCGGCGAGCGGCGGGCCGGCGAACATGTTGGCGACCTGTTCGGTGCTCCACAGCCGGCCGTTGGCCTTCTCGAGGTTGTCGGGGTGGACGATCGACGGCATGAACGTCTGGGCGGCGTTGTCGTAGAACACCTCGGCGATGCCGAGCAGGAGGGTGGCGATCAGCACGATCGCGTAGAGGGCGATGTCGCTGTTGATGACGGTGGCGACGTCGCTGACCTCGTCGGGGCCGGGGAGCTCGCCTTGCTTGCCGAGGACGATGATCGCGACGCCGATCGTCAGTACGAAGCGCACGGCGTTGGCGCGGACCATCAGCATCCGTCGTTCGACGCGGTCGGTGATCACGCCCGCGGGCAGGCTGAACACGAGCCAGGGGATGCGTTGGACGACGGCGACGAGTGCGATCAGCAGCGGGTTGCGGGTGATCGCGGACGCCAGCCACGGGTAGGCG
>JABDKP010000118.1 GCA_013002175.1 Ilumatobacter sp. | reverse complement strand
GCCGATCACGATGTGACCTCCGTCGCCGCGCAGTACCGCGCCCGGCTCGACGACATCCGTCACGGCGCGGCCGCCTACCGCGAGCGCATCGAGACGTATCGCACCGGGCTACGCCGGCTGGACTGATCGTGGGCGACGCACGGACGGTGCGGAGCTTCCACGTCGTCGTCCCGGAGGCGGAGGCGGAACTCGCCGCCGACCGGCTGTGGCAGCTCGGAGTCGAGGCGGTCGCGGTGGGCGAGCCCGCGGCAGGTGTCGTCGAGCTGTGGACGTCGGTCGGCGAGTCGGAGGCGTCGCTGGAACGTGCGACCGAGGCGCTCGACGCGGGGTGGACGTGGTTCGTCCGGGACGCCGTGGAGCCCGTTCGGACCTGGCGGGATCATGCCCGCCCGTCCTGGTACTGCGAGCGCGGTGTGATCGTCCCGGCGTGGCTGACGGTCGACGTCGGCCCCGACGTACTCGTGACGTCGATCGACCCGGAGAGCTCGTTCGGTCTCGGCGACCACCCGACCACCGCGTCGGCCGCGGCGCTGCTCGCGGCGCACGTCCGTGCAACCGGCGTCACGAGTGTGCTCGATGTCGGATGTGGTTCCGGTGTGCTGGGAATCGTCGCCGCCCAACTCGGCGCGACCGTCCGCGCCATCGACATCTCCGCGGCCGCGATCGAAGCGACCGAGGCGAACGCCGGTCGCAACGGGGTGAGCGACCGGATCACCGCCGACACCGCCTCGATCGCCGAAATCGGCGGGCGGTTCGACCTGGTCGCCGCGAACATCTTGGCGCCGGTGCTGATCTCGATGGCGGCGGACCTGGTGCGAGTCCTGGCGCCGGCCGGGCGGCTGTTGATCAGCGGGATCCTGGACGACGCCCACGAACACGTGTTGGAGGCGCTCGCGCCGCTCGAGGTCGAAACGGTGCGATCGGACCGTGGGTGGGCGAGCGTCATGCTCGCGCCCCGAGCTGACCGTCACGCCTGAAGGGCCATGAGCTCCTGAGTGGCCGCGCCGGTGGGGAGCGAAGCGACGGCGCCCGACACGCCGACTGCCAGGGCCCCGGCGGCCATCGCCCAGCGGATCGCGTCGTGCAGATCGTCACCGGCCGCGAGGCGAGCGGCGAGATTGCCACAGAATGCGTCGCCGGCACCGGTCGTGTCGACCACGTCCACCGCGAACGCCGCGAGCTCGGTCGTGGTGCCGTCGCTGACGACGACACCGGCGGCGCCGCGCGTCGTGATCACGGTCCCGACGCCGGCGCCGTGCAGTGCTGCGACGCCACCGAGGAGTTCGACCTCGTGCTCGTTCGGTACGACGATGTCGCACAGCGCGAGCACGGTGGGGGAGAGGGGCTGGGCCGGAGCCGGGTTGAGCACCGTGGTCGCACCGGTGGCGCGCGCCGCCTCGAACGCGGCGGTCACCGATGCCAGCGGTACTTCGAGTTGGGCGAGCACGACCCGCGCTGCGGGGAGTCGACCGTCGGGCAACTCGGCATTCGCGCCGGGAACGACGACGATGGAGTTCTCGCCCCGATCATCGACGACGATCAGGGCGCGGCCGGTCGGGGCGGCGGACACGGCGACGCGCGACACGTCGACGCCCGCGGTCGCACCTGTCTGGCGAAGCCGACGGCCCGGTTCGTCGTCGCCGACCGCACCGAGCAGCGCGACGGTGGCACCCGCACGTGCGGCCGCGACCGCCTGGTTCAGGCCCTTGCCGCCCGGATGTTCGGCATACGTCGTGCCGAGGACGGTCTCGCCCGGGTCGGGGTGGCGGTCGCAGCGCGCAACCAGATCGAGGTTGAGGCTGCCGATCACTGCGACGTCGATCACGACGCCATCGTCGCGCGGTTCAGCCGGCGGAGCGGGCGCGAACGCCGATCGGCGCGATCAGCCGAAAGCCGGCAGCGTGGCGCTCGTCTTCGCTCTCGCCGCCCCAGAATCCGTATTCATGCTGGGTGCGGGCGAACTCCATGCAGTCCGTGCGGACCGAGCAGCTGGAACACACGTCGCGCGCTGCGGCTTCGCGACGCTCGCGGGCCTGGGGGCGTTCGGCTGCCGACGGGAAGAAGAGGTGGGTGAGCCCCTTGCAGGCGCCCCGATGCATCCATTCGTTCGCGGTTTCGATGCGATCGTTGAGATCGATGACGGCCATGGCTTCGCCCCCCGGAGTGCGCACATTGACGACGGATTCGCTCGCCGGACGGCCGGAATCGGCCACTCGACTCGGAGCACTCTAAACGGAATCGATCAGGGAGTCAATTGCACACGACAAGTATTTTCAGATCGGCTCGGAGCGCTCCCGGGCGAGCGTTGCCACGCCGTCCGCGAACGCCTGGACGTCGTCGGGGGAGGTGTCCCACGACGTCATCCAGCGCACCTGTCCGATCGTCGGATCCCAGTCCCAGAAGAAGCACCAGTCGCGCAGCGGTTCGATCATGGCCGGGTCGAGCCGCGGGAAGAGGCTGTTGACCTGCGGCTTGTCGCCGAGTTCGACGCCGGTGATCGACGCCGTCAGCCGATGCAGCTCGGTGGCCATCGCGTTGGCGTGCGCCGCAAGCGAGATCCACAGTTCGTCGTGCAGTGCAGCATTGAACTGGGCGGCCAGGAACCGCATCTTCGAGGGCAGCTGGGTGACCTGCTTGCGGGTGTACTCCGAGCCGACGGCGGTGCCCGCGTTCAGGAACACGACCGCCTCCGCGCCGACCATGCCGTTCTTCGTGCCGCCGAAGCTGACCACGTCGACGCCGGCGTCGATCGTGAAACTGCGCAGGGCCGCCGGCGTACCGCCGAGCGCGGCGGTGGCGTTGGCGATGCGCGCCCCGTCGAGGTGGACGAGCATCCCCATCGAGTGCGCCGTGTCGCAGAGAGCGGCGATTTCTGACGGTGTGTACAGCGTCCCGAGTTCGGTCGCCTGGGTGAGCGAGACGACGCCGGGCTGCACGTGGTGCTGCACGCCCTGGAGATGGGACAGTTCGCGCAGCCGCTCGGGCGTGAGCTTGGCGTCGGGGGAGGGGAGGTCGATCAGCTTGGTGCCGAGCGCCCGCTCGGGTGCGCCGGTCTCGTCGGCGTGGATGTGGGCCCAGTCCGTACAGACAACCGCGTGGTGCGGGCCGGGCAGCGACCCGAGCATGCTGCCGAGGGCGACGATGTTCGAGCCGGTCCCGTTGAACGTGAGGCGGGTGGTGACGTCGGCACCGAACAGGTCGCGGAAGCGGGCTTCGCACTCGCGGGTGTGTGCATCGTCACCGTAGGCCAGGGCGTGCCCGGCGTTGGCGTCGACGACCGCCTGGAGGATCGCGGGATGCGCGCCCGCGGCGTTGTCGCTGGCGAACGCGCAGCGCGGCGCGGCGGGCATCGACGGGGTGGTCGCCATGCCGGCCAGTCTCACAGATCGGCCGGGGTTCACCAGTGGCGGCCGACGGGGTCGCTACTGTTTCGTCATGACGAAATCAGCCCCGTCGACGGGAGAGATCGCGCGGATGCCGCGTTGCCGCTGGTGCCGTCGGGTGCTGCCACCGCGGACCGGTCCGGGCCGGCCGCGTCAGTTCTGCGGACAACGTTGCCGGCAATGGGACTGGGTGTCCCGGCAGCGAGCACGCGAGCTCGAGTTGAGTGACAACGAACTGGTCGTCGTGCGCGGCGAACTCGATCGGTTGCATGACGATCTCTATGTGTTGGCGTGCGCCGTCGACGACGTCGACCGGGATCTCGCCGCGACGCCAACGCCGCGGGCGGGTGAGCTGCGCGACATGCTGGAGTGGCTGTTGGAAGCGGCGCGACCGCTGCGCGACCGAGAATTCTCCGCACCCGCAGCACCCGGCTCATAACGTCATGACGAAATCGGGCGGCGATCGCCGCCCCGATGTGCGACATCGCCGATAATCCTCGTTATGTCAATTACACGTCATGCGGTCGTCGCTCGATCGACACGCGACGGACACACGCTGAGCAGCGCGCCCGAACGGCCTGCTCCCGCCTCCCCGCCGCCGTCAAGATTTCGGCAAGCGTCAAACAACGGTTGGAGTTGCCGATCGGGAGGACCGATACGCCTGTTATGCAGGGAGCCGGTCACCCGTGAAGTGGACGCTGAGTCGAGCGAGCCTGCGTCCCCTGATCGTGGTGTCGGCGATCGGCCTCGCCTCGTTGCCGGCGCCCGTGCGCGCCCTGCCACTGCCCACGACACCGCTGCTCCAGCAGGTCGTCGGCCTGCGTGTCGGCTCGGCCGGCCCCGACGTGCGGGCGGTCCAGGACGCCCTGATCGCCGCCGGCGTCACCGTGCGCGGCGGTGCCGACGGCAGCTTCGGCCCGGCGACGCGCCAGGCGGTGCTCACGTTCCAGAGTCGCGAGGGGCTGCCCCAGACCGGTGAGGTCGACACCAACACCGCAGCCGCACTCGGCCTCGTGGCGTCGACCCCGGCGGTGTCCGGGTCGGCGACGGTTGCCGCCGGCGCCCCGCTCCAACAGGGCGCGTCGGGCGCAGCCGTGATCGAACTACAGCAACGTCTGATCGCCTCGGGCGTGTACGTCCCCGGCGGCGCCGACGGAGACTTCGGGTCCGGCACGAAGACCGCGCTGACCAACTTCCAGCGTTGGAACGGGCTCACCCAGACCGGCGTCGTCGATGCGGCGACCGCCGCCAAGCTCGGTCTGACCGGCGCCGTGGTGCCATCTGCGACCACTCCCCCTCCGACGCCCTCGACGCCGCCGCCCCCGGCATCGTCGAACCCGTACGTCGGTCTGGCGGTCGGCGCCAGCGGCGCCGCGGTGACTGCACTCCAACAGGCACTGATCGCGCAGGGCATCGTCGTGCGCGGCGGCGCCGACGGCATCTTCGGGGGTGCGACGAAGTCCGCGCTCGTCTCGTTCCAGGTTGCGTCGGGTCACGCGCAGACCGGCGTCGTCTCCGAAGAGGATGCGACCGACCTGCAACTCGGCACATCGACCCCGGCTCCCGCGCCGACGCCGGCTCCCGCGCCCGATCCCGCCCCGGCGGCCGAGGGGAATCCCTACGTCGGGCTCCACGTCGGCGACCGCGGGGCGCTCGTGAAGGACCTGCAGCAGGCATTGCTCGATGCCGGCATCAACGTGCGCGGCGGCGCCGACGGCATCTTCGGCCTCGCCACCAAGTCGGCACTCGAGAGCTTCCAGCGGTCCAACGGCCTCGGCATCAGCGGCACCGTGTTCGAAGCCACCGCGGTGAAGTTGGGGCTCGGCACGTCAGCACCGGCCCCCACACCGGCCCCCACACCGGCCCCCACACCGGCGCCGGCCCCGGCCCCGTCGGCTGGCGCCAGCGGGTACGTCGGGCTGCAGGTCGGTGACTCCGGTGACAAGGTGAAGCATCTGCAACAGGCCCTCCTGGACCTCGGACTGGCCGTGCGCGGCGGCGCCGATGGCGTGTTCGGCAACGCCACGAAGTCGGCCCTGATCAGCTTCCAGAGCGTCAACGGCATCAGCCAGACGGGTGTCGTCACCGCGAAGGGCGCCGGCATCCTCGGTCTCGGGGAACCGGCCGCTCCCGCCCCCACTCCACCGGCAGCGCCGAGCGGCATCGTCAGTACACCGGACGGTTACCCGCAGAAGGGCGAGTCGAGCGAGCGGGTCCGTGTGCTCCAGCAGCAGCTGATCGCCGCACAGATCACCGTGGTCGGCGGCGCCGACGGTTCGTTCGGCAACGCCACTGCCGCGGCGTTGCGCAGCTACCAAGAGCGAGAGGGCCTGACCGTGACCGGAACCGTCACCCAGGAGACCGCCGACGCATTGGGCCTGTCGCCGTCGAGTGCGCACGCCCCGCCGTCCCCCTCCGACGTCGTGCTGCACCGCTTCCCAATTCAGGGCAAGTGCTACTTCGGCAACACCTGGCACGCGCCGCGTGGCTCGCACCGGGTGCACGAGGGCGTCGACATCATCGCGAGTGAGGGAAACCTGCTGTACGCCGTCGTCGACGGCACGATCACCAAGAAGTACTGGGACTTCCCCGGAGCGCTCGCCGGCAACGGCGTGCGTGTCGCCCAGGACAACGGGACCTACTTCACCTATCTCCACCTCAGCGATTTCGCCCCCGGGATCGAGGTCGGCACCAAGGTCAAGGCCGGCGACGTGATCGGTTACGTCGGCAACACCGGCAGCAGCGCGACGCCGCACCTGCACTTCGAGATCCACCCCGGTGGCGGCGGCGCGGTGAATCCGTACCCGTATGTCAAGGCGATCGACGACTGCGCCAACACCACGGCGCAGTATCAGGCGTCGTACGCGCCGACCGGCTGACCGACGGAACCGCAGGGTGCCGATGCGGTGAAGTTCGCGATCGCGGACGACACCGTGTTCGTCAGCTACACCCACATCGACAACGAGCCGTTCGGGCCCGAGAGCCAGTGCTGGGTGAGCCACCTCCACGCTCGCCGCGATATCTGAACTCCGAATGGTGCCGGCGCGAACTCGATGCGTTCATCGGAGCTGCCGGCGACGGTGTGGAAGTCGGATCGAAGAGCCGCGTGTTCTGAGCAGTCACGGAGGACGACCGAAGAGCGGCTGGTGCGACGTCTGGCATTCGGTCATCGACGCGTCCCTGCCGCGGATCGGCCGCTGACTGGGTAATCTGCCCGGACAACCGAATCTGCCGCACCACCTCGATCGGGAGAGCCGCCTCGGCGGCGCCGAAGGAGCAACCGCCCCGGAATCTCTCAGGCACCCGGACCGTTCGAGCCAGGCACGCTGGAAAGCAGTCCGTCGCCGACGGGCTCGCCGATGGGGAAAGTCGGTCCGTCGCACGCGGCGGATGCGGATCAAACTCTCAGGCACCGATGACAGCGGGGGTCCGATCCGCTACACGCCGGAGGCGTCCATGCCAGTCCCCATTGACGAGTTGTTCGAACACGACGAGTTCACCCGTCGCCACATCGGGCCCGGTCCCGACGAGGTCGAGCACATGCTCGCCGTCCTCGGCGTCGGCTCGGTCGAGGAATTGCTCGACCAGACGATGCCGGATTCGATCCGTGCCGACGGGCCGCTGGCGCTCGCCGACGGAGTCACCGAAGTCGAGGCGCTCGCCCGAATGCGGGCCCTCGCCGACAAGAACGAGGTCGTGACGAGCCTGATCGGAATGGGGTATCACGGCACGATCACTCCCCCGGTGATCGCCCGTAACGTGCTGGAAAACCCGGCGTGGTACACCGCATACACGCCGTACCAGCCGGAGATCAGCCAGGGCCGGCTGGAGGCGATCCTCAACTTCCAAACGGTGGTGACCGAGCTGACTGGGCTCGACGTCGCCAATGCTTCGCTGCTCGACGAGGCCACCGCCGCAGCCGAGGCGATGACGATGGCCCGGCGGCAATCGAAGGCCCGCACCCAACGCTTCTTCGTCCACGTCGACACCCATCCACAGACGCTCGCGGTGCTGCGCACTCGTGCGGAGCCGGTCGGCATCGAACTCGTCATCGGCGACATCGACGAACTCGACGCCCCTGCCGGCGTCTTCGGCGCGTTGTTCTCGCTCCCGACCTCGACCGGAGCGATCGTCGACTGGTCGGCAGCGATCGGTGCGGTCCACGACCAGGGCGGCATCGCCGCAGTGATCACCGACCCGCTCGCCTGCGTCTTGACGACTCCCCCTGGCGACCTCGGCGCCGACATCGCGATCGGTTCTGCACAGCGCTTCGGCGTACCGATGGGCTTCGGTGGACCGCATGCCGCGTTCGTCGCGGCACGCGAGAAGGCAGCGCGGTCGATGCCGGGCCGGATCGTCGGCGTCAGCACCGACACCGCCGGCCGGCCTGCGCTCCGCCTCGCACTGCAGACCCGCGAGCAGCACATCCGGCGTGAGAAGGCGACATCGAACATCTGCACTGCGCAGGTGTTGCTGGCCAACATCGCCGGGTTGTACGCGGCATGGCACGGCCGCACGGGCCTCGAGCGGATCGCCGAGCGGGTCCAGCGGCTGACGTCGATCGCCGCTGCCGGGCTGCGCAACGGCGGTCGCACGCTGCGTCATGACACCTGGTTCGACACCCTGGCGATCGGTGTCGACTCGGCGGCCGACGCGGTCGCAGCCGCGCGCGACGCCGGCTACAACATCCGCACGATCGACGACACGACCGTCGGTGTCACATTCGACGAGACGACGTCGCCGGCGACCGTCGACGCGATCGTCTCGGCGCTGGGTGGCACGCCGCTCGATGCCGACGAGCGCGACGCTGCGCCGGACGGGTTGCCGGCTGCGCTTCGGCGAACCGATGACTTCCTGACGCAATCGGTGTTCGACCGATACCACAGCGAGCACGAGATGCTCAGGTACCTGCGCCGTCTCAGCGACCGGGATCTCGCTCTGGACCGCACGATGATCCCGCTCGGTTCGTGCACGATGAAGCTGAATGCGACGTCGGAGATGGTGCCGATCACCTGGCGTGAGTGGGCCGACATCCATCCGTTCGCACCGGTCGATCAGGTCGCCGGCTACACCGAGATGATCACCGATTTCGAACAGCGGCTCGCGACGATCACCGGATACGACGCAGTGAGCGTGCAACCGAACGCCGGGAGCCAGGGCGAGTTCGCCGGGTTGTTGGCGATCCGGGCGTTCCACCGCTCCAAGGGCGACGACCAGCGCACGGTCTGCCTGATCCCGTCGAGTGCGCACGGCACCAACGCGGCCAGCGCGGTGATGGCGGGGCTCGATGTCGTCGTGGTCGCCTGCGACGAACGCGGCAACGTCGACATGGCCGACGTGCGCGCCAAGATCGCCGACGTCGGCGAGCGGCTCGCCGCGATCATGATCACCTACCCGTCGACGCACGGCGTGTTCGAGACCGAGGTCCGCGAACTCTGCGACCTGATCCACGATGCGGGCGGGCAGGTCTACGTCGACGGCGCCAATCTGAACGCCCTCGTCGGGCACGCCCGGCCGGGCTCGTTCGGGGCCGACGTCAGCCATCTCAATCTGCACAAGACGTTCTGCATCCCGCACGGCGGCGGCGGCCCCGGTGTCGGCCCGATCGGTGTCGGGGCGCATCTCGCACCGTTCCTGCCCGGGCATCCGCTCGACGCGGATGCCGAGGTCGGTGCGGTCTCCGCCGCGCCGTACGGCTCGGCCGGCATCCTGCCGATCTCGTGGATGTACGTGGAAATGATGGGCGGACGCGGGCTCACGCACGCGACGTCGGTGGCCGTCGTGTCCGCCAACTATCTCGCCGAGCGGCTCGACGAGCACTTCCCCGTGCTGTACCGCGGAGAGAACGGGCGCGTCGCCCACGAGTGCATCATCGACGTCCGGCCGTTGACGAAGGAGACCGACGTGACGGTCGACGACATCGCGAAGCGGCTGATGGACTTCGGCTTCCACGCGCCGACGATGAGCTTCCCGGTTGCCGGCACGCTGATGATCGAACCGACCGAGAGCGAGACGTTGGCCGAGCTGGATCGCTTCTGCGACGCGATGATCGCGATCCGCGGCGAAATCGCCAGAGTCGCCGACGGCGAGTGGACGATCGAGGACAGCCCGCTGCGCCATGCGCCGCACACTGCCGAGGAGCTCGTCGGCGAGTGGGGCCGGTCGTATCCGCGCGAACTCGGGGCCTTCCCGCTCGACTCGCTGCGGGTCTCGAAGTACTTCCCGCCGGTGTCGCGAATCGACGGTGCGTACGGTGACCGTCATCTCGTCTGCTCGTGCGAACCACTCGAGTCGTATGCGTCTCAGCTGGTGACGACCCCGACGGGTGGGTAGCTTTGCCTGATGGCTGATGGCGACCCCCTCTCGGAGATGTTCAACTTGTTCGCGGCGCCGTTGTCGGCGACCGTGCGGTCGTTCGACCAGTTCCGCAAGGGCGTCGACGAGTTCCTCCGTGGTGTCGAGAACTTCAACCGGACGATGGAGAACCTCAACGAGACGACCGAGCGGATCAACGCGCTCGTGGCCGACATCGAAGCGCCGATCCGCGCGGCGCTCCCCCAGATCACCCGTAGTGTCAAGGCCGCCGACGAGATGATGCAGGTCGTTGCCGGACCGGCGATGGCTGCGGCGCCTGCGCTCGACCGGCTCGCCCAGACGCTGAGCACACCGGCGTTCGCCCAGCTGCCGAATCAGCTCGGCCAGTTCAGTGATGTGCTCGGCGAGATGTCGCGCCGACTCGGTCCGCTCACGCAGATGGCAGAGTCCGCGGGCGGGCTGTTCGGCATCCGGCTGCCGGGGATGTCGCCCTCCAAGCCGGCCGATCCGCCGCCTCCCCCACCACCGGCGCCGGCGACCGCCGCCACACGAACGACAACGAAGAAATCGGCCGCGAAGAAGTCGGCCACGAAGAAGACGACGGCGAAGAAGACGACGGCGAAGAAGTCGGCGGCGAAGAAGTCGGCGGCGAAGAAGACGACCGCCAAGAAGTCGTCGGCGAAGAAGAAGTCCGGGTAGTCGCCGGACGGCCGATCAGACGAACGGGGGCTTCGCGACGGATCCCGGAAGTTGCTTGCCGCGCACGTCGACGTTCACTGCCCGGCCCGGTTGGACATCGGGGGGAAGGAATGCGAGCGCGATCCCGTGGCCGAGCACCGGCGAGAAGTTGCCGCTGGTCACCTCACCGACCGCCTCGCCGTCGATCGACACGGCACAGCCGGCGCGCGCCGGGCGACGCCCCTCGGTCGTCAGCCCCGTGAGCCGGCGCGTCACGCCTCGCTCCCGTTCGGCGAGTGCTGCCTCGCGACCCACGAAGTCGGGCTTGTCCCACGCGACGACCCAGGACAGGCCGGCTTGCAGCGACGTGATCCCGGGGCCCAGCTCGTGGCCGTGGAGCGGCAGTCCGTACTCGAGCCGCAGCGTGTCGCGGGCGCCGAGGCCGGCAGGCGTGATGCCGGCCGCGACGAGCGCGTCCCACAGCGAGCCGGCGGCCGCTGCCGGCACGGCGATTTCGACACCCGGTTCACCCGTGTAGCCGGTGCCCGCCACGGTGCAATGCTCGCCCTCCCACTCGCAGTGCACGACTCGAAATCTGCCGACGGCCGCGGCATCCGGGAAGATCGGAGCGAGTGCGTCCTTCGCCGTCGGGCCCTGCACCGCGATGACGGCGCGCCCGTGTGTCGTCTCGGTACCACCGACCGCCGCGCGGACCCCGTCGGTGTTCGAAGCGTTCGGCATCACGTCGAAGACGTCGTCGTCACCGTCGTCACGCGGATGCCACCACACGATGATGTCGTCGAGTACCGACGCGTCGTCGGCATCGAGCAGATGCGTGTACTGGGCGCGTCCCGGGCCGATCTTTCCGAGGTCGTTCGTCAGTGTGCGTTGGAGCAGGTCGTAGGCGTCCGCGCCCTCGACCCGCACCGTGCCGAGGTGGGACACGTCGAACATCGCCGCCGCCGTGCGGCACGCCATGTGCTCGTCGATCGTGCCGGACGGGTATGCGATCGGCATCTCCCATCCGCCGAACTCGACGAGGTTGGCGTCGAGCGCCCGA
This sequence comes from Ilumatobacter sp., assembly GCA_013002175.1. Classification (GTDB taxonomy): domain Bacteria; phylum Actinomycetota; class Acidimicrobiia; order Acidimicrobiales; family Ilumatobacteraceae; genus Ilumatobacter_A. The sequence continues at coordinate 12,093 of JABDKP010000118.1, read as the reverse complement.
TGCTGGTCGACCAGCGGCGACCGTTCCATCAGCCGTGGCTGGTGCGCGGGAGCTTGTCGAGCATCGCGGCCGCGATCGGAGCGAGATCGTGCTTGAGTTCGTCCTGGACGCCGCCGAGCGACAGGACGTTGAGCACGCCCTGTCCGTTCTGCAACACGTCGATCAGCTGTTCACCGTCGTAGACGTTGACGCTGCCGCCGTCGATCACGATGTGCGCCGCGGCGATGTCGGTGGTGACGTGCTTGCGAAGGTATTCGAAGACCTTGCGGACCTGCTCGAGCTTGATGCCGGCGTCGAGCAACTTCTTGATCGCCTTGAGCTCGAGGAGGTCGCCGTAGGAGTAGCGGCGACGGCTGCCGCTGCCGCTGGCGTCGCTGAGCGACGGGCGGATCAGGTCGGTCCGGGCCCAGTAGTCGAGCTGGCGGTACGAGATGCCGACGACCTTTGCGGTCTGGGTGCCGCTGTAGCCGAGGTCCATCGCGAGCTGCTGGTCGATCTCGGACATCTGCTGCCCTGTCGTCTCGGTCATGCCTGCCTCCGCTTCGCTGCACCCAACAGTGCGAGCGTGGTCGTTCCCACGGTCGCTCGTGGGTCGTCCCACCGGGGTGATGGAACACTCACCGCGCCGGAACGAGCAACAGAACACCGAAGTAGTTACAGCAATGTGAGACCGTGAACACTACGTGGTCGCACCGTCAACCGTCAACCATCGGTTCAGGCTTGTTCGCCGCGCTACTGCCCCGGTCGCTCGGTAGGGTCGCGGCGATGGGAATCATGGCGCGCCTCACTCGCCGCACCGAGCGTGGTCCGCTGCTGCCACAGCGGCCGTGGTACGACGAGCCGTCGGCACTCGACGAGATCGACACTCGCTCGGGCGGTCGCTCCGACGATCGGCTGGTCCTCGACTCATGGGTGCGGAACGGTTATGCAATCGTGGAAGGCGTGATCCCGGCCGCCGCGATCGACGCGATGCTCGAGGAGTTGGACGGCCTCTTCACCGCCACATCGCCCACACCCGGTCTGGAGTTCTGCGACCTCGAGTTCGGCGCCGATGGCCACCGGGAGACGATCGATCATGCCGCGCTCCTCGAACGGACCCCGGAGCAACGTCACGCCGCACGCGACCGGTCGAGCTGGCGCGTGCACGCCTTCGTCGACCGCTCGCCGGCAGCCGATGCGGTGCGGAGCGCACCCGAGCTGCGTCGCGTCGCGTCGATGATCCTCGGCCGTGAGACCGAGGCGTCGTACAGCATCAACTTCCACAACGGCAGCGTTCAGGCGTTGCACCAGGACTGCGCGGTCTTCCACCTCGGCGTCCCGAACTGGATCGTCGGCGCGTGGATCGCGTGTGAGGACATCACCGAGGGCTCGGGGCCGCTGGTGTTCTACCCCGGCTCGCACCGTGACGCGATGTACGCCGAGTTCGACGACTACCCCAACACGAACCTCCGGACCGCGTCCGATGACGTCGCCGCGCGCTACAACCGGGCGGTCGCCAGCCGCGCCGACGACTTCACCGAGGAACGGTTCCTCGCCCGCAAGGGCGACGTGCTGTTCTGGAACGGCATGCTGATCCACGGCGGGTCGGCGATCACCGACCCCGGCACCACGCGCAAGTCGCTGGTGGTGCACTTCGTCCCCGACGGTGCCGATGCGGTGAAGCGCGTGACGCTTCCTGCCCGTTGGTGAGCTAGGAGCCGAAGTCCTCGGGGCTGACGTTCTCGATGAAGTCCTTGAATTCGTCGATGATCTCGGCTGCGTCCTCGTCCGCTTCCGGCGGCGCCTCCTGCGATTCGGAGTCCATCAGCTCGTCGGTGGCGAACAACGGGGCGGAGCAGCGCACCGCCAACGCGACTGCGTCGGACGGCCGGCTGGAGATCACCTTGTCGCCGCCGGCGGTTCGCAGGTGGACCTCGGCGAGGAACGTCCGCTCGCGCATCTCGGTCACGACGATCTTCGTGACCTCCGCACCGAGCTCGCCGAGCACCGTCAGGAACAGATCGTGGGTGAGTGGGCGTGGCGGCGTGACGCCTTCGAGTGCGTAGTGGATCGCCGACGCCTCGGGGCTGCCGATGTAGATCGGCAGCAGGCGGTGACGGCCGTCCTGTTCACGCAGCAACATCATCGGGGTGTTCGCCGGGATTTCGACCCGTACGCCGACCAGCTCGAGAGGTACCACGGCACCGATCGTAGTCAGTCGCGGTGATACTGGCGCATCGTCGCCCGCATCAACGCGTTGCGCAACTGGCCACCGAGCTGCTCCATTTCCATGAGCTGTGCACGGGCTTGCTCGCGGGCATGGGGGTTGCGCTGTCGGACCAGTGGTTGGATCATCTGCTCGAACAGGCCGGCCTCGCGGTCGGTCGCGACCTTCCAGCCGCGGAGGTGTCGGGCGTCGAAGCCGATCTGCAGGAAGCGCTGCGCCGTCGCGGCGATCTCCAACTCGTCCTCGCCGTACATGCCTCCCGATCCGGCGACCGGCCCGAGCACCCCGTAGGACTCGAGGCCGGCGAGCTCGTCGTCGGACAGCGATGCCATCGAGCACAGTTCGGCCCGGCTCAACACGACACCGGGGAGCAGTGACGGTGCCGGCGGCCGCGGTTCGGGGTCGGTCTCCGACAGCGTCGCCGGCGCGTCGTCGAGTGGCTCGTCGGTGAGCGACGTGTCAGTGAACAGCGTCGCCTCGCCGGCCGGTGGGTCGGCGCGCCGAGAGCGCGTGTCGGTTGCGGCGCGCGGGGCGTCGTCATCGGGCAGGTTCCTGATGCCGCGCGGGCGGGGCGTCTCGTTGGTCGGGTCGATCTCGCCGGAATCGAGCCGGTCCTTGATCACCCGCAGCGGGAGGTAGTTCTCGCGCTGCTCGCGCAGGATGCACCGCAGCAGTTCGACGTCGGCGTCGTAGAACTTGCGGTAGCCCGACGGTGTGCGCTCGGGGTCGATCAGCCCCTGGCTCTCGAGGAACCGGATCTTGGAGATCGTGATGTCCGGGAACTCCTCGAGGAGCAGGGCGAGCACCTCGCCGATCGACAGGTGCGAGGCGATCGACCCGCGGACGATCCGATCAGGCATCGTTCCGCTCGAAGAACACCAACCGGAACTTGCCGATCTGCAACTCGTCACCGTGGCGAAGCATCATCCGGTCGATCCGCTCCTGATTGACGTAGGTGCCGTTCAACGAGCCGGCGTCGCTGACGACGTAGCCGTCCGCCGTACGCTCGATGTCGGCATGACGTCGAGACACGGTGATGTCGTCGAGGCTGATCTCGCTCTCCGGATGTCGCCCGAGGCGGGTCGTCGCCTCGTCGAGGGCGAACCGCGAGCCCGCCTGCGCGCCGGCCCGGACGATCAGCACGCCGTTCTCGGTCGGCAGGTCGCCGACGGGGACGACCAGGTCGTCAGCCGCGCCCGATGCATCCTGCAGCGGATCGACCGCGGTGAGCGTGATCGTCCGGTCGTCGAGCGAGTCGAGCGGCTCGCCGCAGCTCGAGCAGAAACTGCTGTCCGGCGGGTTGCGGTGGCCGCACTGGTTGCAGAAGACGTATGTGCTCATGTCGAGGCGGTCAGCTCCTGATATCCCGCTGCACTCATCAGCGCGCCCAGTTCGTCCGGGTCCGTCATCTCGATCGAACAGATCCAACCCTCACCGTAAGGGTCAGAGTTCAGCAGCTCCGGTTGGTCGTCGAGGAGGGAGTTGACGGCCGCGATCGTGCCCGAGACGGGCGCGTAGATGTCGCTGACCGACTTCGTGCTCTCGACTTCGGAGAACGAGTCGCCCGCGGCGATCGTGTCGCCGACATCGGGCAGCTCGACGAACACGACGTCACCGAGCGCGTCCTGGGCGAACTCGGTGATCCCGATCGTGACGGTGTTGTCGTCACGGCGGATCCACTCGTGGTTGCTGGAGTACTGGAGCTCGCTTGGAATGTTCATCGGGCCTCACCGTATCGAGGATGTCGGGGTCGGGGGAACCGTGCCGTCGCGTGACACGCGACCGGAGGCGAGGCCGGCGCGGATGTTGGGAATATAGGCGATCGCGGTCCAGTAGCTGAGCACGAGGCCGGGGATGCCGATCACCCATGCCAGCACCCCGAAGAAGTCGGATTCCCAGACGTCGCCGTGACTGATCAGGAAACTCGGCACGGCGCCCATCAGCAGGAACGTCGCGGCCTTGCCGAGCCACGTCACGTCGAATCGTTGCATCGCGAAGAACAGGGTTGCGATCGCCATCGTCGCACCGACGATGACCTCACGGAGCAGGACCGCGAGTGCGAACCAGAGCGGGATCGAGTCGTCGATGATGATCGCGATGATCGCCACGAAGAAGAACAGGCGGTCGACCGTGGGGTCGAAGATCTTGCCGAACTCGCTGACCTGATCGAAGCGGCGGGCGATGTAGCCGTCGACCCAGTCGGTCGCCCCGAGCGCGGTGAGCAGCCATGCCGCGCCGGCGCGGTTGTCCTGACCGAACAGCAGCCAGAGGAACAGTGGCAGGCAGCACAGCCGAGCGAGCGTGAACAGATTCGGTACCGTCCAGAGGTCGTCGAACACCCCCGGTGCGTCGGCCGGCCGGTCGGCGCGGTCGGCGGGTGTCGGCTCGGATGCGGTCACGGTCCAGAGCGTATGGTGCGGGAGGTATGAGCACCATCTTCACGAAGATCATCGGCGGCGACATCCCCGGCACGTTCGTGCACCGCGACGATCGGTGCGTCGCGTTCCTGTCGATCAATCCGATGGCGCCGGGGCACACGCTCGTGGTGCCGATCGAGGAGGTCGACCACTGGATCGACCTGTCGCCAGAGCTGTCAGCCCACCTGTTCGCCGTCTCGCACAGGATCGGCATCGCGCAGTCGCGGGCGTTCGACTGCGAGCGCATCGGCATGGTCATCGCCGGCTACGAAGTGCCGCACGCGCACATCCACGTCGTTCCCACCAACGACATGAGCGAGCTGTCGTTCGCCAACGCAGCGGCCCACGTCGATCGATCCGACCTCGACGCCTGGGCCGCCGCGATCACCGCCGAGCTCTGACACCTACACCGGGGCGATCAGGTCGGGACGGTTGTTGCGGACGTTGTTGACGTCGGTCGAGACCTCGTGCATCTCGAGCACGCCGTCGTCTCGTGGTGCGAACACCTCGGACAGCGTCGCGATGTCATCGTTCGTCGGGTCCAGCCACTCCGTCCAACGGTCATGCGGCACGATCACCGGCATCCGGTCGTGGACCTCCGACATCAGCTCGTTGGCTGCGGTGGTGATGATCGTGGCGCTGTGCAGCCAGCGTTGCTCGGGGTCGGTCGGGTCCTTCCACGCCGCCCACAGCCCCGCAACCGCGAGGGGTTCGCCGTCGACGCGGTGGATGAACAGCGGCTGTTTCAGCGGCTTGCCCTTCGCGTTGAGCGGGCCGTCCTCACGGCCGGCCTTCCACTCGTAGAAGCCGTCCATCGGGATGAGCACCCGACGCTTCTTGATCAGTGGCTTGAACGCCGGCTTCTCGGCCACCGTCTCGGAACGGGCGTTGATCATCCGGGCGCCGACCTTGCGCTCCTTCGCCCAACTCGGGATGAGGCCCCAGTGAAATGCCTGCACGGTCCGGGCACCGTCTCGGTCGGCGACGACGCCGAGGATGTCCTGCGTCGGCGCGACGTTGTAGTTCTCCCCGAGCGTTTCGACGTCCGTCGTCGCGTCGAAGTACGACGCGATCGCGTCGGGGTTGCTCGTGGCCACGAACCGCCCGCACATCAGCGCAGCGCCTCGCCGAGCGTGTTCACCACCGCGTCGACGGCGTCGGGTGCGACGCGGTACCAGACCCACCGGCCGCGCTTCTCCCCCGTCACCAATCCGGCCTCGGAGAGCACCTTCAGGTGGTGCGACACCGTCGGCTGCGACCGGCCGATCGGGCCGACGAAGTCGCAGGCGCACACCTCGCGACGGTCCGACGACGAGATGATCGAGAGCATCTGGAGTCGCACGGGGTCGGCGAGTGCGGTCAGCCGAGACGCCAGCTCGCCGGCCTGATCGGAGTCGAGGCGGGACACGCCGCCGCCACAGCAGGCGGGGGACTCGGTGGGATTCTCGGAGCTCGTCATATCGACCATCTTCAATGGGTCACGCTATCGTGCCGCACGACCATGTCGCATGACCACGCCTCCGATGCGCCGATCGAGCTGGCCGCGCCGCCGCCACCGCTGACGACCAGGCTGCTCGCGGAGGGCATCGGGAGCGCGTTCCTGATCATCGCGGTGATCGGTTCGGGGATCATGGCCGAGACGCTCTCCCCCGACGACGTCGGCCTGCAACTGTTCGAGAACGCAGCGGCGACGGCCGGCGCCTTGGCGGCGCTGATCATCATGTTCGCCACGGTGTCGGGTGCCCACTTCAACCCGGCGGTCACGCTGGTCGACCGTTTGCTCGGCGACATGTCGACCCGTGACGCGGGCGCCTACGTCGGCGCGCAACTCGTCGGCGGGTGTGTCGGAGCGATGCTGACGAACCTGATGTTCTCCGAGCAGACCGGGCGCAGCGTCGTCTTCCTGTCGGAGAAGCAGCGCGACGGAGGCGCCCAACTGCTGTCGGAGGTGATCGCGACGATCGGTCTGCTGCTCGTGATCCACGGCGCGGCCCGTTCGGGCAAGCCCCACGTCGTCGGTGTGGCGGTCGGCGTGTGGATCGGCGGCGCCTACTTCTTCACGTCATCGACGAGCTTCGCCAACCCGATGGTGTCGGTCGCCCGCACGCTGAGCGACACGTTCGCCGGCATCGATCCGGCGTCCGCCCCAGGCTTCATCGCGATGCAGATCATCGGCGCATTGGTTGCGTTCGCGCTGATCCCCACGCTGTTCCGTCGCAACTGACGGGCCGCCACCCCGCCCAGCCGGGCCGCCGTGATCACGGCTTCTCCGACGCGTGTAACGTCCACCGCGCGGGCACGAACTCATCCGCCGTCGGCTCCCACGCAGTCGACGGCTCATCGAATCGGAGGGGATTCCATGTCATCAATGAACCGTCGTCGCTTCATCCAGACCTCGGCGCTCGCCGCGGCCGGGACCGCTGCGCTCGCGGGTCCATTCGAGGGACTCGTCGCCCACGCCGCCAAAGGCGGCAGCGGACGCAAGGCCCTGCTCGGACCGCTCTCGGCGAAACGGGACCTGCGCGATGGCGTGGTCCGGCTCGGCCTGCCGGACGGCTACACCTACCGGTCGTTCGGTGTCGCGGGTGACGTGATGAGCGACGGCGCCGTCACGCCGGGCTCGCAGGACGGCATGGCCGCGTTCCGCGGTCCGCGCGGGACGATCCGCGTCGTCCGTAACCATGAGGTGCGAGGCCACGAAGCTGTGATGGGCACACCCGCCGATCAAGCCAAGGCGTACGACGGCAACACCAACGGCGGCACGAGCACGCTGTGGGTCGACCCGAAGAGCCGCGAGCTGATCGGCGACTGGGTCAGCCTCAACGGCACCTCGGTCAACTGCGCCGGCGGTCCCATGCCGTGGGGCACCTGGCTCAGCGCGGAGGAGACGGTGAACGGGCCGGACCTCGGCCCGGACTTCACCGGGACGCACGGGCCGGCGTCGCTCGAGAAGCACGGCTACCTCTACGAAGTCGACCCGCGTTGGGGCCCCGGCGAGTTTCCCGCGTCGACGCCCCTCAGGAGCGCCGGGCGGTTCGCCCATGAGGCGGTCGCGTACGACCAGACGACCAACACCCTCTTCCAGACCGAGGACAACTTCGAGTTCCCGTCCGGGATCTACCGGTACACGCCACCGACCAACGCGATGCGCGTCAAGCGGATGGACGACGGCGGCACGCTCGAGATGCTGCGCGTCGTCGGCGTGCCGTGCGCGGAGCTCGGTCTCGTGCAGCCCGCAGGGGTGAGTTACGACATCGACTGGGTGCCGATCGCCGACCCCGATCCGGACTTCGGTGCCGGCCCCACCGACAACGACGTCGGCATCCAGGCGGTCGGCATGCAGGGCTTCGACCAGGGCGCGGCGAAGTTCGCCCGCCCCGAGGGCGCGTGGGAGCGGGCCGGCCTGATCTACTTCGCCTGCACCCGCGGTGGCGCCACCCAGCTCGCCGGCAACCCACCGTTCGGCGAGTACGGCAACGGGTTCGGCCAGGTCTGGGTGCTCGACCCCAAGAAGAGCACGCTCACGCTGATCTTCGAGTCGCCGGGACCCGACGTGCTCGATCTGCCCGACAACCTGACGCTGTCGAGTCGCGGCAACATCATCCTCTGTGAGGATGGCTCGACCGACAACTTCGTGCGCTGCCTCACGCCGGGCGGTGACCTGTTCGACTTCGCCGAGAACCTGATCGTTGGCCAGGAACGCCAGGAGTTCGCCGGGGCGACGTTCAGCCCCGACGGACGCACGATGTTCGTCAACATCCAGTTCGGCTCGGGCCTGACGTTCGCGATCTGGCGCGAGCACGGCGGCACCTTCCTGTAAGGGCGCACCGGCGGGCCCACCGGCACCGACCCGCGTCGGCGCCAAGGCTCATCGCACTGCAGATCATCGGTGCTCGTGTCGGGGCGCTCGGTGACCCTGGCAGCCAGGGTGTGTTCGAGGCGGAATCTGTCAACCCAGGGCGACACCGGTGTCAACCTCAGGTGACGATCGCCGACATCGCGAAGCAGCGCCGACCTCCCCGACGCTGCGACACCGCATCACTACTGGGCCCGCAGCTCGTCGCTCGCCGGGTCGCCGGTCAGGTCTTCGACGTGCAGTGCGATGTCCAGGCCGGCGGCGCGCTCGCCGATCGAATCGAGTACCGCATCGAGGTCGGTCCCGTACCCGTAGGTCGCGCCCGATGATGGTCAACAGGACCACCCCGAAACCACAACTCCCGGACCCACCTGACGCAGGCCCGGGAGTTCTCGATCTCTGGCGAGATCACATCCGTCGGGCTGACAAGATTTGAACTTGCGACCCCTTGTCCCCCAGACAAGTGCGCTACCAAACTGCGCCACAGCCCGTACCGGGCGCACGCCTCGCGGCGATGTCCCGTATGTGAGATGCGAACTCTATCGCGCCCGGTCGCCGGATCACGTGAAGATCGCGATGAAGCGCCACACGAGGTAGACGATCAGCGCGACGACCATCAGCTTGAAGTGCCAGGGCGCCTGCTCGTCGTCGATGTACTCGCTGCCGTCGTCCGGAGCGTAGAGCTGCTCGCCACAGCGCGGGCACGTGCCGTCGTCGTTGGTCGAGTTCGGCGTCCAGTACTTGGCGCACGGTTCGCACCAGGGCATCTCAGCTCCGTTTGCGGACGCGCAGCTTGATCGGCGTCGAGCCGAATTCGAGCTCCTCGCGGATCCGCCGTTCGAGGTAGCGCAGGTACGTGCGGTCGACCTCACGGTTGACGAACAGCGTGAACGTCGGCGGGTCGGTCGCGCCCTGGACGGCGTACAGCACCTTCGCTCCCCCGGGCGCCGGCTGCTGCTGCTGGGCGGCCGAGATGACCTTGTTGACGTTCTTCGTCGGCACGCGCTTGTGGTACTGCGTGATCGACTCCTGCAGCAGTGGCCGCAGCTTGTGCACGTTCTTGCCGCTGAGGGCGGAGATCCTCAACACCGGTGCATCACCGAGGAACGCCAGCTTGCGCTTCACCTCGGACTGCACCTCGAGGCGGTCTTCGTCGCCGACGAGCTCCCACTTGTTGAGCACGATGATGATCGGGCACCCCGACGCGTCGACCCGCTCGGACAGCCGCTGGTCCTGCCCGGTGACGCCGACCGTCGAGTCGACGACGAGCAGCGCGATGTCCGCGTCGTCGATCGCCCGCAGCGCGCGCACGAGCGAGTAGTACTCGGTCGGGTCGTCGATCTTGCCGCGCTTGCGCATCCCCGCCGTGTCGACGAACACGATCGGGCCGTCCTCGGTCTCGACGAGCGTGTCGATCGCGTCACGTGTCGTGCCGGCCAGGTCGTGGACGACCGCGCGGTCCTCCCCCACCAGCTTGTTGAACAGCGTGCTCTTGCCGACGTTCGGCCGGCCGACGATCGCGACGCGCGGTGGTGGCTTGCCGTCGAGTTCGATCAGCGCCTCGATCTCCGCCAACTGTTCCTCGTCCATGGCGGATCGCTCCGCCGGCTCAGCGACCGGCCGCGCCGGGAAGTGCTGCACGACGCGGTCGAGGAGGTCGCCGGCTCGACGGCCGTGCAGCGCGCTGACGGGCACGGGGTCGCCGAGCCCCATCCCGAGGTACTCCCACATCTCGGTCTCGCGCCGATCGTTGTCGGCCTTGTTGGCGACGACGATCACCTCGGTGCCGGTGCGGCGCACCCAGTTGGCGATCAGCTGATCGTCGTCGGTGAGGCCGACCGAGGCGTCGACGACGAACAGCACGACGTCGGCGTCCTGGACCGCGGCCTCCACCTGGCGGCTGACCTTCGCGTCGAGGTCGTTGCCGCCCGGCATCCAGCCGCCGGTGTCGACGACGAGGAACGGGATGTCCAGCCATTCCGCCATCAGCACCTTGCGATCGCGGGTGATCCCCGGCTCGTCCTCCACGATTGCCTGCCGGCTGCCGATGATCCGGTTGAACAGCGTGCTCTTGCCGACGTTCGGCCGGCCGATGATGACGACCGCCGGCAGGTCGGCGACCACGTCATCGGTGACGACCTCGGACAGATCACTGATCGCATCAGCGGACAGGTCGAAGATGTCCTCGGGAAGCTCGGGGGTGGTGTTCATGCGACCTCCAGGGCCGTGCGCAGGGCGATGCCGTCGGTCGGGACGACCTCGACCGGGCGGGGCAGGTCGGCGACCGCGACGCCGTCGAGGAAGCGGCCGTCGTCGGACAGGCACACGTCGGGCAGCAGATACCGGTGACCGTTCGGCTCTGCCGCGAGCACTCGGTTGAGATCGTCGCCGGTGATCAGCCCGGTGACGCCGGTGTTGCCGCCGAAGAACTCGTTGGTCACCGGGATCACCCGCACGTCGGTCCGCCCGAGCGACTCGACCAGCGGGGTGATCACAGGGGCGCCGAGCGTGCCGGTCAGCACGCCGACCGGGGCGCGACGGCTCGGCCGGAGCGCAATCGGCGCAGCACCCTCACCGCCGCCAGCACCACACGCCGACTTGTGGAGGCCGGTGTAGGCCGCCGGGTTCGGCGGGGCGTCGACGGCGGCGAAGAACCCGCGTTGGACCCCGGTCGCCTCCGCCGCGTCGCCGTTGAATTCGAGTTCGAACGTCCGTGCCATCCCGATGCCGTCCTCGTGCATCGGAAACCCGTCGTACCGCTCGGCGTCCGGAAACTGGCGACCGGCCATCAGGTAGTACTCGTCGGCGGCATAGACCATCCGCTTGCCGAGCGTCGTCTGGAAGACGTCCTGCCAGTCGGCGACGGTGTCGACGACCGACTGCGCCTCGGCCAGGGTGTGGAAGCGCATCGCCGCCTCGGCGTTGAATTTCGAGATGCCGAGCGGCACGACCGCGACCGATTCCAGTTCGGGGTATTGGTCGAGCACGCCGGCGAGCGTGTCGTCGAGGACCGCGCCGTCGTTGACGCCGGGACAGACGACGATCTGCCCTTTCACCGCGATGTCGTGATCGAGCAGGGCGCGCAGCCACCGCAGGCTCATCCCGCCCCGCGGGTTCTTCAGCATCTGGCTGCGAATCGCAGGGTCGGTCGAGTGGATGCTGACATGCAGCGGCGACAACCGTTCGGTGACGACGCGTTCGAGATCGGCCTCCGTGAAACGCGTCAGCGTCGTGAAGTTGCCGTACAGGAACGACAACCGGTAGTCGTCGTCCTTCAGGTACAGGCTGCGGCGCATCCCCTTCGGCAACTGGTAGATGAAGCAGAACTCACAGTGGTTGTCACACGTCCGAACCCGGTCGAACACGGCGCTCGAGACCTCGATTCCGAGCGGCGCACCGTCGGGCTTCTCGATGGTCATCGACAGCTCGAGGCCGCCCCGAACGACGTCGAGATCGACCTGGGCTTCATCGGTCGCCATCTGCCACTCGATGATGTCGCGGGGCATGTCACCGTTGACACGTACGATCTCGTCGCCGGGCCACACGCCCACGGTCTCGGCTGGTGAGCCGGGCGCGACCGACACGACGAGCGGTGCAAGTGAGCGGGCGAGGGT
>JABDKP010000090.1 GCA_013002175.1 Ilumatobacter sp. | reverse complement strand
CCGGAGGCGGGTCCACGGTCGGGCGCGCTGCGGCCGGACGGGGGCGGAGCAGCGGGCGTGCGTCGGTGAGGTCGGCAAGGAGGCCGACTGTGGGCAACGCCGACCGGCCACCGGGGCGGGGGGTGAAGTCCGGGTCGTTCAAGCGCTGGTCCGCCTCGACGACCGGTGACATCGACCGGCCCGAGGGAACCGCGTGCGGCACCAACCGAGCGGGCGTCGCTGCCCGGGCCAACAGACGTTGCACGTAGTCGCTCACGACGACCACCGCCGCTGCGCGTCCTCGCCGTCGATCAGCCGGACGAAGGAGCGCCGGTCGTCACGCGGCAGCGCGAGGATCTCGGCGCGTGACCACCCGTACCGAGATGCGATCAGATGGGTCTCGCGCCACAGGAACTCGCGCTCCCCCGCCAGGCGGTGCATGAGGTACACCGCGAGGTCGAAGCGAACCGAGCCGTCCGCGCCGCAGTGCGGGCAGCGGGTGTCGAAGTCGAGCGTCATGATCGGCGCGGCGACGTCGAGGAATCGACTGATGGCGTCCGGATCGATCGTCGCGTCACCGTCGACGGTGACGCGTGCGAGCAGGCCTCCTGGGCCCTGCGCGAGGTCGTCCGGCCGGGGGGCGCGCACGCGCCGCCCGTCCCGCAACGTCCAGGCGCCGTCCCGGTCGGGCGGTCCGGGGTGTTCTGCATCCTGCGCGGCAACGATCTCGGCGAGATCGAGCGTGAAGTCGTATCGGTCGTCGCATGCTGCACAGGCTGCTCGGCAGTCGGCACGGGGTCCGTAGAGACCGATGTACAGCTGGGCGAGCCCCCGGTCGATCTCCGAGACCGACATCGAGTCGATCGTGCGGTCGGGCGCGAGTCGGGTCAGCAACGCCAGTGCTGCCGCGGCATCCTGCCCACCGACCGCCAGCTCGTCGGCGCCGGTGAGGGGGCGCAGGTCGAGCTGCGAGGCCACCTCCCCCTCGGTCACGTCGACGGCGATCATCCAACATTCCGCGTCGAGGCCCGCCTCAGGTCTCCGCGGTCTCCGTCACGGCGTCGTCGCGGACGAAGCCCTCGTTCTGGAGCACGATCGTCTCGAACGCGACGGCGTTCGCGTTCGCGTCCAGTTCGGGCACCGCGGTGAACTCCGACACCCAGCACTTGAAGACCTGCCAGGCACGGACCTTCACGCCCTGGAGGTTGTACAGCTCGACGGTCATGTCCTTGCGGAACTCCAGGAGCGACACGGCGCCGTCCCCGGCGACCGAGTACGTCTTGACCGCCCATTCCTCGAAGGCGTTGTCGTGGGTGATGCCGCGCTCGAGCGTGATCGGCTCGAATGCCGAAACCCCCGGTGAGTGTCGTTTCGTGGAGAGGTCGCCGCCGTCGCGGTGGCTGACGACCTCGGTCGTGCGCTTCAGCCCGCTGACCTTGCTGATGCCGGCGACGGCCTGGCCGTCCCACACCACGCGGAACTTGAAGTTCTTGTACGGATCGATCCTGGTCGTGTTGACCGTGAACTGTGCCATGTCGTCCTCCTGCGTCAGATCTGGTCCTGGCCGGCAATCTGGGTCACCGTGAGGACGACGAACTCGGCCGGCTTGAGCGGCGCAAATCCGACGACGACGTTGACGATCCCGAGATTGATGTCGTTGGCGGTGGTCGTCGTGCTGTCACAGACGACGAAGTACGCCTCGCGGGCGGACGCTCCGGCGAAGGCGCCCTGCCGGAACAGGCCGTTCATGAACGACCCGGCCGCCAGGCGGATCTGCGCCCAGAGCGGCTCGTCGTTGGGCTCGAAGACCGCGAACCGTAGCCCGCGATACAAGCTCTCCTCGATGAACAGCATCGTGCGGCGCACCGGGATGTACTTGTCGTCGACGTTGCCGGAGCCGTCGAAGCCGACCAGCGTACGCGCGCCCCAGCTGACGACGCCGGCGGGGAACAACCGGATTGCGTTGAGGGCGGCGGGATTGATCACGCCGTTCTCCGGGTCGCTCATCGTCCGCTCGACTCCGATCACGCCCCGGATCGTCGCCTCGATCCCGGCCGGCGCCTTCCACACGCCACGGTTGCTGTCGGTGCGCGCCATCAGCCCGGCGATCGCACCGGACGGGTCGACCGCCGCACCCGCCGCGCCGGCGGCGGCCACCCGGATGCGGGGCCAGTAACACGCGCTGTTGCGGGTCTCCACCCCGACCCGGATGTCGTCGACACCGGTCTCGGCGGCGGCGATGTCGGTCCAGTCGCTGCGCGGGTCGACGATCAGGAAGGCGCGCTCGCGCTCGCAGAACGCGGAGGCCGGCCCCCACAGCGCCGCCCGATTGTCGTCGGTCTGCGTCGCCGCGCGCGGCAGCACCATCAGGTTGAACAGGTCGACGTCGCGTTCGATGACCGCATAGGCCGCCGCGTACTCGGGTGGCGTCGGCACGTTGCCGTTGTCGCCGGCTGTCGGCGGAGGAGCTGCGACCTGGAATGGCGATGGTCCGGGAGCGCCCCCCGGCTGCCCGACGACGTACGCCGCGGTGTTGTCGACGTTGTTGAACGCGACGTTGCCGAAGTCGTACCCTCCGCCTCCTCCGTCGGAGCTCACCAGCGTCGCCCCCAGGCCCGTAGCGTCGGTGCCGTAGTCGGGCCGCAGCACGAGGCGGAGACCGTGCCGTTCGGCGTCCCAGCGATCGGCCGTGTTGCCGGAGATCGCCGTGGCGATGACGTCGATGACGCCTCGGGCGTTGCCGAGCGTCTCGGTCGTGCCGTCGTCGAACATCGGCGTCGCGCCGCCCAGTGCGACGGCTACGGGTCCGTGCGGCGAGTCGGCTGAGTCGTCGGTGATCGTGAAGTCCTGCACCTGATCACGGTTCTCGCCGGCGAACTCGCGGAACTCCTCGAACGCATCGGCGGCGGTACCCATCCGGGCGACGAAGCCGGACGGCGCCGGCCGTGCGTCGCCATGGCCGGATCCTTCGATGCCCCCCGCGGCGACGCCCAGCATCAGGCCGGCGGTGGCGTCACCCCCGGTACCCGGGCCGACTCGCACCGCGCCGTCGGCGGACGTGATCCGCAGGAGGCGCCGGCCGGCGAGACCGTCGCCGGCCACCGTGTCACCGGTGATCTCCACCGCCACCGCCCCTGCGATCCCGTTGCCGGTGAGCGCCGCGTTGAGGTCGGTCGTCCACGCCGCGGCGATGTTGGCGACGACCTCTGCCGACGCGATGTTGGCGACCGGCGTCAGCGTCGCCGGAATCGGCGGGTTGTCGCCGAGCGTGAGGGTGAGCCGGTTGTTCGTCGCGTCGACGAGTGCGGTCAGTATCGGCTCCACTGCGTTCTCCGCGGAAGCGAGCACGAGCCCGGCGATACTGATCCCGTCGACCGGCGCCGCCGGCCCCTGCGCAGCGACGGTGACGAGCGCCGACGTGCCGTTGACGACCGCGTCGGCGAAGTTGCCGGCGCCTGCGTTCATCGACAGCCCGGTGTACGTCTCGACGTCTTCTCGCGTCCTCGATGCGTCGTCCTGCAGCACGCTGCGGAACACGGTGAGGTTGAAGGTCTCCTCGGGGCTGACGGTGTCGAAGTCGATCTCGACCCGGAGGGAGTTGCCTTCGATGCCGGCGTCGCGAGCGGTGACGGTCAGCGCCGGCGCACCGTTGGCGACGTCGTTGATCGTGACGTCCGCGTTCTCGGCGCCCTGCGCGATCCGCATGACGTACGCCTGCCCTCCACCGTTGACGTAGAAGTTGCGCACCTGCGTGGAGAGTTCGCCGGTCGTTGTCGCACCGAACGTGCGCTGGAAGTCGGCCAGGTTGAACACGCGCGTCGGCGTGCCCAGCGGGCCGCGCTCGGCCATCCCGATGAACAGCGCGATCGATGTCGCGACGCCGGCGACGGCACGGGCGCCGGACGGTACCTCCTGCACGTAGACGCCGGGGTATGAAACGGTTACTGCCATCTCTGATTTCCTCCACTGTGAATTCGGCTGCTGCCCGGCGCACCGCAGGCGCGGGTGACCGCGGCGATGGGGAGTTCACGGGCACGACGGCGGCTCACGGCTGATCGCCGCCTCGGCGACCCTCGTCGCTCCACTGCCGCATGTACCCCTCCAAGAACTCCTCGACTTGCCGGAAGGAATCAACGAAACGTGTCTGCTCGTCCAGCACGTTCGTGATGCGGCCCCGCCACCTCAGCGGCGTGGAGCTCGTCGAGTTGTCCTCGAGCCAGATCCGCAGGACGAACGATTGAGCGAGCGGCAAATGATCCATTCTGCCTCCCGACGATCGAACGTACAGATGACGGGTCTCGCGTTCGCCTCTCAGGTGTCTTCGGAGTGTCCCGACGCGTCGTCCAACCGGCCGAGCAGCGCCGACATACGGTGAATGAGCTGCGATGCCTGTTCGACCAACGTCGCCAATTCCGCCAACGCTCCGGCCGCCACGACGGGCGCGTCGCCGTCGGCTGGAGTGACGTCGGCGAGATCGGCCCGACCGGCCCGGACGAGCTCATAGACGGCGAGCGTCGCCGGACCGGGCCCGACATCGAGTTCCTCGCGCAGGGCCAGCTCGCACACCCGGAACTGGCGCACCGCGCCGGAGCGGTTGCCTGCGTGATGATGCAGCATCATCAACCGGCGATGGGTGCGCTCCGATGCCCGGTCGTACCGCAGCAGGGTGCGTCCGTACTCGATGCCTGCATCGAGATCACCGATCGCTTCGGCGTGGGCGATCAGCCGATCGAGCGCATTGAGGTGAATCGCGCGATAGCGCTCCCGTTCGGCCAGGCACCAGTCCTCGTAACACCCTTCGAGCAGCTCACCGGTACACCGCGAGACGACACCCTGGACGAATGTCGCCAGCTCCGCGTCGAGTTCCGGCCCGGGCGCGCGGCCGAGCCGGGCATGAGCGGCCTCGAGTTGGCCGACGTCGACCCGCAGACGGGCACCCGGGTCGATCCCGACCGAGCTGGAGTCCGCGACGATCAGCGGGGTGCCACTGGCCCGGTCGAGCGTCGAATGCAGCTGCCACAGCACCTGGCGCAGGTTCTTGCGTGCCCCGCCTCGTGACGTGGGCCACAGCGTGTCGGCGATGACGTCCCGGCCGATCATCCGGTCGCGGTTGATCACGAGGAACGCCAGCAGCTCGCGAACCCGGCGACTTTCGAGGTGTCGAACCCGCCGACCACGGACGTCGACCGAAAACCTGCCCAGAAGCCGGATATCGATCTCGTCACGGATCTCGGTCGCGCTCATTTCGCCTCAATCGACGCCCGTCGGATCACGATTCATGGACACATAAGTATGCGCACGTTACAGCGACCCAGTCGATCGGACTTCCGTCATATCACCGGCCGATCCGGGGCCGCACCGATCGCCGGCGCGATGCGTCGTTACCCTGGTCGGCGATGAGCGTCGCTGCCCCACCACTGTTCGACTTCGACGACAGCTACGCCCGTGAGCTGCCCCAGCTGAGCCGTCCGTGGCAAGCCGCGCCGGCCCCGAACCCAGCGATGATCATGCTCAACGAGCGGCTTGCCGAATCGCTCGGCCTCGACGTCGACGCGTTGCGCGGGCCCGCTGGTGTCGCCCTGCTCGTCGGCAACGTCGTCGTGGAAGGTTCGTCGCCCGTCGCCCAGGCCTACTCGGGCCACCAGTTCGGTGGGTTCTCGCCCACGCTGGGCGACGGTCGGGCGCTGCTGCTCGGCGAGCTGGTCGACGCCGAGGGCCGGCGCCGCGACGTCCACCTCAAGGGCTCGGGTCGCACGCCGTTCGCGCGGGGCGGGGACGGCAAGGCGGTGCTCGGGCCGATGCTGCGCGAGTACCTGTTCGGCGAGGCGATGCACGCGCTCGGCATCCCGACGACACGGGCACTCGCGGTCGCGACGACGGGCGAGCAGGTGGCGCGGGAGGGTTGGCTCCCGGGAGCGGTCCTGACACGGGTGGCGTCGAGCCACCTGCGGGTCGGCACGTTCCAGTACGCGGCGGCGCACCACGGCCCCGACCTCGTGCGCAAGCTCGCCGACTACGCGATCGCCCGGCACGACCCCCGGGCCGCCGAGGCCGACGAACCATCCGTCGAGTGCCTCCGCAACGTGGTCGAGCGGCAGGCCGAGCTGGTGGCGCGGTGGATGCTCGTCGGCTTCATCCACGGCGTGCTGAACACCGACAACGTCACGATCTCCGGCGAGACGATCGACTACGGCCCGTGCGCGTTCATGGACGAGTACGACCCGGCGACCGTGTTCAGCTCGATCGACCACGGCGGCC
>JABDKP010000074.1 GCA_013002175.1 Ilumatobacter sp. | reverse complement strand
GCCCGGCACACCGATCGCCCCACCGGGGGGCGCGGGCAGCCAGCCCGGCGCCGCCGCCGGCGCGGCCTTCGAGCGTCGCGACGCCAGCACCAACATCGCCCCACCGATCACCAGCCCGGCGATCGCGGCGAGTGCCGCGCCGATCCGCAGCAGCGTCACACCGTCGTTGGGGTCGCGTCCGACCGCGATCGCGAAACCGGGATCGGCGTCGGCGACCGTCAGCAGGTGGTCACCGGCGGTGTCCACGCGGAACGACTGCACAGCGAAACCGGCCGAGCCCGCCGCGTCGTACGTGACGCCGTCGGCGCTGTCGAGTTCGACGGCGGCATCGCGCGGGTCGATCAGCGTCACGCCCACGGTCGGATCGCGATCCTCGGTCCACTCGAAGTCACCGGTCGAGCCACAGTCACCGACCACGTCGGAAATCGTGCCGCGGGTCTCGACGAACAGCAGGTAGTTGCCGGTCTCGGCGAAGTCGAGGGTCGTCACGCATCCGACCGGCGCCCGGGCGAGGTTGCGCACCGCATCGTCGTAGCGCTGACCCGCCGAGTACCACAGACCGACGGCACACAGCATGCCGACGACGAGCACCACGATGCCGACCGCGATCAGGCTCGTGCTGCTCCTGCCGTCCTTCATCGATGCTCCGTTCAGTGCGCCGCCGACAAGCGTTCGGCGACGAGTTCGATCCGATCATCAGGTTGTACCACGGCAACCCGGACGAACCCCGTGCCCTGCTCGCCGTAGAACTCGCCGGGGCTGACGATCGCGCCACCGGCCGCGGCCAGCCGCTCGGTGAACTCCCAGCCGTCGTCGACCGGAATCCAGAGATAGAACGCCCCGCCCGGCCGCTTCACCGCGATGCCGGACCACGACGACAGCACCGACGCCATCAGGTCCAGCCGCGACAGGTACCGATCCCGCTGGACCTCGACGTGCTCGTCGTCGTCGAACGCGGCGACGGCAGCCGCCTGCGCGGGCCCCGGCACCATCAGCCCGGCGTGCTGGCGGACACCGCGGAGGTATGCGACCAACTCAGCGTCGCCGGCGTAGAACCCGGCCCGCACGCCGGCGAGATTCGACCGTTTCGACAGCGAGTGCACTGCGATCACGCCGTCGAGACCGTGTTCCAGGATCGTCCGGCCCGGGCCGTCCCAGGTGAACTCCACGTAGCACTCGTCGGAGAACACCGGGACCTCGTGGGCGCGGCCCCAGGCCGCGGCGGCGCCGAGGTCGTCGAGCGCACCGGTCGGGTTGCCCGGGCTGTTCACCCACAGCAGCAGTGCCCGCTCGATGTCCTCGTCCGCGATCGCGTCGAGGTCGACGGTGCCGTCGTCGCGCAACGGCACGGCGACCGCACGACACCCGGCGAGGGTCGCGCCCATCGCATAGGTGGGGTACGAGATCGCCGGGTACAGCACCGTGTCGCGGTCGGGTGTGCGCAGCCGCATCCACTGCGGCAACGTGGCGACGAACTCCTTGGTGCCGACCGCAGCCGCGACCTGGTCGATCGGCACGTCGACGCCGAACCGTCGCTGCATCCAGTCGGCGGCCGCCGTCCGCAAGCCGGGCGTCCCCATGCTCGGCGGATACGAGCGCTCGGTGCCGCTGCCGGCCAGCGCGGCGACGACCGTGTCCGGCGGCGGGTCGAACGGCGTGCCGATCGACAGGTCGACCGCGCCGCCCGCGAACGCGTCCGCGACCGGCAACAAGCGGTGGAGGCGGTCGTAGGGGTACGGCGGCGGGACGAAGCCGCTCATGACTCGTCCACTTCGCCGACCAGGTACGGCGCGAGCCGGCCGGCGGACGCATCGGACAGGCGCGCCCGAACTGTCCACGCGGTCTCGCCGTCGCCGATCGAGACGACCTCGCCCTCGCGGTGGACCGAGGCCATGACGTCGCCGCGGTCGTAGGGCACGACCAACTCGTACACGACAGCGAGCGCGCGCAGGCGGTCTCCGATCGTGCGCAGGAAGCCGTCGATCCCCTCGCCGGTCGCGGCGCTGACCGCGATCGATCCGGGATGTCGTTCGACGAGCTCTTTCGCGACACCCGGCTCGGCATCGGCCTTGTTGAACACGAGCAGTTCGGGCACGCCGGCAGCGTCGATCTCGCCGAGCACCTCACGCACCGCATCGATCTGCGCCTCGGGGTCGACGGCGCTGGAGTCGACGACGTGGACGAGGTAGTCGGCCATCGCGGCGACCTCGAGCGTGCCCTTGAACGACTCGACGAGGCCGTGCGGCAGCCGCTTGATGAAGCCGACCGTGTCGGACAGCAGCACCGGCTCCCCACCGGGCAGGGCGAGCCGCCGGGTGGTCGGGTCGAGCGTCGCGAACAGCCGGTCCTCGACGAGCACACCGGACTCGGTGAGCCGGTTGAGCAACGTCGACTTGCCGGCGTTGGTGTACCCGACGATCGCGACCGACGCGAGCCCGCTCTTGTTCCGCCCCTTGCGCTGCAGTGCACGCGTCTCGGCGAGCGTCACGAGCTCCTTCTCGAGCTTGGTGATGCGCCGCTTGATCCGGCGCCGGTCGACCTCGGTCTTCGTCTCGCCGCCACCGAACCGCGCGCCGACGCCACCGCGCTGCTGGGCCTGTTTGTCGGTGATGCCGCGCCGCAGCCGGGGCAGGCGGTACCGCAGCAGCGCCAGCTCGACCTGCGCCTTGCCTTCGAGCGTGTGCGCGTTCTGGCCGAAGATGTCGAGGATCACCGCCGTCCGGTCGATCGCGGTGCGACCGAGCAGCTTCTCCAGGTTGTACTGCTGAGCGGGCGTCAGTTCGTTGTCGAACACGACGGTGTCGGCGTCGAGCGCGAGGCACAGCTGCTTGAGTTCCTCGGCCTTGCCCTTGCCGATGAACCAGGTGTGGTCGGGGGCATCGCGCCGCTGCACCATGCGCGCCACCTCGTCGGCGCCGGCAGTGTCGACCAGCAGCGCCAGCTCGTCGAGGCTCGCCTCGGTCGACTCGTCGTCGTCGCCGGGCAGGGTGACGCCGACCAGGACGATCTTCTCGCGGACGGTCCGGTCGATCAGGGTGGCGGCGAGGGCCTCCTCGTACGGGGTGCTCATGCGACCGCCACCTCGACCTGGCCGATCAGCGTGGCCGGGCCGGTGAGCACGGCGTGCGCCGCATCGAACGACACCGACGCGGTGCCGCCGTCCATGTGCACCTTGACCGCCGGCACGCTCGCCGCGATCAGCCCCCACCGGAGTGCGGCGAACGCGGATGCACATGCGCCGGTGCCACATGCCTGCGTGATGCCAGCCCCACGCTCGTGTACCCGCAACGTGATGGCGTCCGGTTCGGGGCCCGGCTCGATGATCTCGAGGTTGATCTGGGGCACCTTCGACCCGAGGTGCGCCAGGTCGACGACCGACACGTCGTCCACGCCGACGACGGTGTGCGGGTTGCCCATGCTGAGGTGGGCGACCGGACGGTCGGGGTTGCAGCCGAGCGTGTCCCACCCGGCCGGCTCGTCGAGTTCGGTCACCTCGCCCATCTCGACCTGCGCGGTGATCGTGGCCGGGTCGTCGGTCGGCGCCAGCTCGACGATGCGATCGCCCGCATCGGTGAGGATCCGCTGGGTACTGAGGTCGCCACGGCGGGCAGCGAGCGCCTGGGCGAAGCAGCGGATGCCGTTGCCGCTCATCTCCGCCCGCGAGCCATCCGCGTTGTACAGCACCATCGACGCGGCGTACCCGTCGGCAGACTCCGCGACGAGCAGCCCGTCGGCGCCGATCCCGGTCCGCCGGTCGCACAGCCGCACGGCCAGGGCGGCGAGGTCGTCGACATCGGGATGGAACACGACGAGGAAGTCGTTGCCGAGGCCGTGGTGTTTCGTCAAGTGCAGCGTGCTCATCTGTGGTCCAGGGCGTCGAGCACGATCGGCGTCACGTCGGAAACCGGATCGTCGTCGACATCGATCCAGCGTACGCGGGGATCCCGACGGAACCATCGCTCCTGGCGCACCGCGAACTGCCTCGTGCGCGTGATGATCGTCTCCACCGCTTCATCTTCGCTCACGCGGCCGGCGAGGTGCTCGAGGATTTCCTTGTAGCCGAGCGCCTGGGCGGCGGTCCTGCCGAAACCGGACCCGGCGACCGTCCGCACCTCGTCGACCAGCCCGCTCGCGACCATTCGCCGCACGCGCGCGGCGATCAGCTCGGCGACGACCGCCCGGGGCCGGCGGACCCCGATCTGGACGACGGGCGACGGCGGATAGTGGTCGACACCGGGGCCGAACGAGCTGAACGGACGACCGCTGCCGATCGTCACTTCGAGCGCCCGGATGATCCGCCGGCGGTTGCCCGGCTCCATCTTCTCTGCGGCGGCGGGGTCGACCGCCCGCAGACGCTCGAACAGCGACGGTGTGTCATCGACGGCGGCGAGTTCCGCGCGCACGTCCGGCCACTCCCCCGGCAGGTCGAAGTCGTCGATCACGACACGGTGGTACAGGCCGGTCCCGCCGACGAGCACCGCCCTGCGACCGCGGTCGGCGATGTCGGCCAACGCCGCGCGATGCGCCGACTTGAACTCCGCCACCGAGAACTCCTCGCTCGGGTCGACGAGGTCGATGCAGTGGTGCCGGACCGCTGCCTGTTCGGCGGCACTCGGCTTGGCGGTGCCGATGTCCATGCCGCGATAGACCTGCATGCTGTCGACCGAGATCAGGTCGACGTCGCCGGCGAGCTGCGCGACCGCCATCGCGATCGCCGACTTGCCCGTCGCGGTGGCCCCGATCAACGCAACGCGAGGTGGACCCTCAACGGTCAGAGACGCTCACCCTCCGCGATCCGCTGGTGGTGGTGGATCACCTCGGCGACCACGAAGCGGAGAAACTTCTCGGTGAACACCGGGTCGAGGCCGGAGTCCTCCGCGAGCCGGCGGAGACGAGCGATCTGGACGTCCTCGCGGGCCGGGTCCGCCGCCGGCAGGCCGGCCTCCAACTTGTACCGACCGACCGCCTTGGTGATCTTGAACCGCTCGGCGAGGAGGTGGACCAGGGCCGCGTCGATGTTGTCGATGCTCGACCGGAAGTCGTCGAGTTGCGGGTCGTGCAGCGGTTCCGCCATCGCCCGAACCTACTTCCCGCGGCTCAGCCCGCTGCGACGGGAATTCGCAGCTTGTGGGTGGGCTCACTGACGATCTCGACGAAGTCGCCGGCGAGGTAGTGGGGTGCGGCCCGGGTCACCCGGACCGTGGCGTAGCTGCCGGTGCGCAGCGGGCGGGGCGGGGTGAAGTGGACCAGTTTGTTCTGTCGGGTGCGGCCCGTGACGACGCCCGGATCGCGCTTGCTCGGGCCCTCGACGAGCACCTCCTCGATGCGACCGAGGCGCGCCTCGTGCTTGCGCAGTGCCGAGCGCTCGACGACCACCCGCAGCCGCTGGAACCGTTCGCCGGCCACCTGCGGGTCGACGAAGTCGGCTTCCATCCCGGCCGCTTCGGTGCCGGGCCGCGGCGAGAAGATGAACGTGTACGCGGAGTCGAACTCGGCCGCCGCGGCGACGTCGAGGGTGTCGGCGAAGTCGTCGTCGGTCTCGCCCGGGAACCCGACGATGATGTCGGTCGACACCGCGAGGTCGTCGATCGCCTCCCGGGCCTGCGAGAGCCGCTCGAGGTAGCGCTCCGCCGAGTAGCCCCGGTGCATCAGGGCGAGCACCCGGTCGCTGCCCGACTGGAGTGGGTAGTGCAGGTGCTCGCACACTGCCGGTGTCTCGGCCATCGCTGCAAACGTGTCGGGCCGCATGTCCTTCGGGTGCGGGCTGGTGAACCGCACGCGGCGGATGCCGTCAACGGCGCCGACGTCGCGCAGCAGGTCGGAGAACAGTGGCCGCAGCTTGGCTGACTCGTCGCCAGCGCGCCGCGCGGCGAGCTGCAGGTCGCGGCCGTAGCTGTTGACGTTCTGCCCGAGCAGGGTCACCTCGGTGACGCCGGCGGCGGCCAATTGCTCGGCCTCGGCGACCACGTCGGCGAAGGGCCGGCTGATCTCGGCGCCGCGCACGGCCGGCACGATGCAGAACGCGCAGTTGTTGTCGCAGCCGATCTGGATCGTCACCCACGCGTTGTACGAGTGCTCGCGCCGCACCGGCAGCGCCGACGGGAACATCGCATGGTCGTCGATGACGGCGGCCTCGAGGATCTCGGTGATCGGCGCCTCGGCGCGCGTCGCCTCGTCGAGCAGTTCGGCGGCCCGGTGCACGTTGTGGGTGCCCATCACGACGTCGACGTGGCCGGCCCGGCGGGCGACGTCGTCCTGGTCCTTCTGGGCGAGGCAGCCGGAGACGACGATCTGGCGGCCGTCCTTCTTCGCCTTCCACGTCTTGAGGTGGCCGAGGTTGCCGTACAGCTTGTTGTCGGCGTTCTCCCGGATGCAGCACGTGTTGAGCACGACGACATCGGCATCGGCCTCGGCGTCGGCGCGCACCAGCCCGTCCGCTTCGAGCAGGCCGGAGATCCGTTCGGAGTCGTGCTCGTTCATCTGGCACCCGTAGGTGCGCACGATGTAGCGACGTGCATCGGAGTCCGACATGGCGCTCAAGGCTATCGACGTGCGGATGCGGTTGCCGGACCGCTGGGCCCGCGGGTTGGGCGGTATCGTCACGGCCGATGCTCGCCGTTCTCGAAATCTCCGTGACGTACCAGCTGCTGGGGTTGGCGCACATCCTGTGCGCGATCGCCGCGTTCGGGCCGCTGTTCCTCTATCCGCGCCTGCAGCGCGCCGGCGAGACACAGGCGGTCGCCGCGTTGCACATGCGCCTGGTGTTCCCGGCCCTCACCCTGTTGTGGGTGCTCGGCATGGGGATGGCCGGCGTCGGCAAGTTCGACATGGCCGAGATGCACTGGATGACCGGGTCGATCGCGATCTGGCTGGCGATGATGGTGATCAGCTGGCTGCTGATCCGTCCGGCGATCGGCGACACCGGCGACGAGGCCCGCAAGAAGATGGCCGCGGGGATCGGCTCGACCCACCTGCTGCTCGTCGTGACGCTGTACCTGATGGTGTTCCAGCCCGGCGGCGTCGTCCTCAAGTAGCGGCGTCACATTCCTGCCACATCTCTCCGAAATCTGGCGGTCTCGGCCCGCTGAGCGGGCCGGTAGTGCCAGATTTCGGGCGCAGGTTCGTCATGGGGGCTGCCGCGGGTGCGCGCCCTGGACGTGTCCTCAGTCGGCGGGTGGCGCGAGCATCATCCGACCGTCCGGGCCGTTCTCCGCATACGGGTTGTAAGCCAATTCCCACAGGTGACCGTCGGGATCGGCGACGTACGACGAGTGCCCGCCCCAGAACGCGGTGTGCGGAACGACGCGCGGTGCGGCACCGGCCGCAACCCATTCGGCGTACGCCGCGTCGACCTCGGCCGGCGACGGGAACATGATCGCGAGTGTGACGCCGCGGAATCCGTCGCCATCGGCGGGTACCTGGGCGTCGTCGGCGAGCGCCGCCCGCTCGTACAGGGCGAGCACCGACCCTTCCATCTGGAAGAACGTGATCGTGTCCTGCGAGGACGCCGACTTCTTCCAGCCCACCGATTCGTAGAACGCGGTGGAGACCGCGAGGTCGGCGACGCCGAGCGTCACGATCGAGAGCCGTTGCGGGATGGTCACCTGTCCAGTCTGCTCCACACGAGCATCGCTCCGAAACTTGGCGCTCGCCCTGCGCTGAGCGGGCCGTGAACGCCAAATTTCGGGGGCGCACCGCGTGCTCTGCGCTGAGCGGGCCGTGAACGCCAAATTTCGGGGCCACGCCGCGTGCGGCCGACCGGACCCGGCGGGTCAGGCCCGACCCGGGATCCGATCGGCCGCTGCGGCGTCCGAGCGTGATGGTGTGCCCGAGCGTCGGGCGTCAGTCGAGCTGGATCGGCGCGTCGTCGGCCTCGGAGAAGGCCTCGTCGTCCGCAGCATCGGTGACCTCGACGTCGTCGGCGTTGGGGTCGTCCTTCAGGCCACTGGCGATCAGCACCTTGTCGCTGATCTCCATCATCACCTCGGGGGTGGTGCGGAGGTAGTCCTTGGCCTTCTCGCGGCCCTGACCGAGCTGCTCGCCCTCGTAGGTGAACCAGGCCCCCGACTTCTTGACGATGCCGAGGTCGACCGACAGGTCGATCAACGACCCCTCGCGGCTGATCCCCTTGCCGTACATGATGTCGAACTCGGCCTGACGGAACGGCGGCGACACCTTGTTCTTCACGACCTTGACGCGAGTGCGGTTGCCGACGACCTCGGCACCGTCCTTCAAGGCCTCGATGCGGCGGATGTCGAGCCGGACCGACGAGTAGAACTTCAGCGCCCGGCCGCCCGGCGTGGTCTCCGGCGAGCCGAACATCACGCCGATCTTCTCGCGCAGCTGGTTGATGAAGACCGCAATCGTCTTGGTCTTGCTGAGGTTGCCGGTGAGCTTGCGCAGCGCCTGGCTCATCAGCCGGGCCTGGAGACCGACGTGGGTGTCACCCATCTCGCCCTCGATCTCTGCGCGGGGCGTGAGCGCCGCCACCGAGTCGATCACGATGACGTCGATCGCCCCGGAACGGGTGAGCATGTCGACGATTTCCAGCGCTTGCTCGCCGGTGTCGGGCTGGGAGATCAGCAACTGGTCGACGTCGACCCCGATCGCCCGTGCGTACACGGGATCCATCGCGTGCTCGGCGTCGATGTAGGCACAGACACCGCCGTTGCGCTGCGCTTCGGCCACGACATGCATCGCCAGCGTGGACTTGCCCGACGACTCGGGACCGTAGATCTCGGTGATCCGGCCCCGCGGCAGCCCCCCGACACCGAGTGCCAGGTCGAGTGCCAGCGCACCGGTCGGCACGACCTCGATCGCCATGTTGGCCCGCTCGCCCATCTTCATGATGGCGCCCGAACCGAACTGCTTGTCGATCTGGGCCAGGGCCATGTCGAGGGCCTTGTCTTGTTCTTTGCTGGACATGTCGTGTCTCACTTTCGTCGGTGCGGTTCGTGCCGGAAGCCGTCGGGCCGGTGGCGGATGGCGGGACGACCGGTGGCGGAAGCCCGATGGAGGTGATCGGAATGATCGGTGTGGTGATCACCGTAGAGAGGGGGTGTCACAGCATTGATCGGCAGGACGGTGTTCGCCCGTGGAAGTCCCCCACGTCATCCGGGCGACTGCCAGTTCCGCTCGAATGACACGAGTGTAACCAACGAACGACTGTTCGTACAAGTATCTCCTCGCCGAACGGGCGCGGCCGGTCAGGGTTCCGGCCCGGCACCCTCGTCCAGGTCCTCGCCGACGATCGCACCGATGTCGAAGTCGTCCGGCTCCACGGGACGCATCGTCAGGTCGAACGCCTGCCACAGCGTGTACGAGACCGGATACACCGCGAGCGGCAGCAGCACTGCCGCCGGCACCAGCACGGCCAGCATCGGCACCACCGCGATGTCGGGCCAGGTGATCGCCATCCCGATCGCGAGCGCGAGGACCAGCGGCCCGAGGGTGATCATCGCGGCAACCGCGGCGGCCCCCAGTTCGAAGCCCACGTCGCCGCGCCGCCACCGCAATCCGCAGCTGCGACAGTGCGTCGCCTTGGTGAACCACCCCGTGAAGAACGCGCCGCGGCCACCACACCAGGGGCAGCGCCGGAGCAGGCCGCGCAGCACCATCCGCAGCAGGCCGGGCCGGGTCATCCGGTCAGGCTACGAGCGACCGGGTCACACGGAATGGGGCCGACACCACCGCCGGCAATCCACGTCCAGTCGCGGAACGCGGCCGAAGTTTGTCAGACTCTCACGATGCGCCGTTCTCTGGCAGGGCTCCTGCTGCTCATCTCGTGCGTGATGTTCGCGGTGTCGATCAGCACGTGGTGGTTGCAGCAGGTGGCGTTCTCGCCGTCGGCGGACACCGACATCACGTACTCGATCCTCGGCGACGACGACATCCGCGGCGAGGTGGCGACGCTGATCGCAACGGCCGATGCCGGTGAGCTCGGCACGTCGACCGCGCAGCTCAAGGAGTTCATCGAGCAGATCTCGCGCCTCGACGCAGGCGCGGCGTTGATGAGCGGGTTCGTCAGCGATGCCCATGCCCGGCTGATCGGCGACTCGGACGAGCCGGTGCGGATCAGCGCGGAAGAGCAGTACACGATCGTGCGCGACGAGCGCGCCGCGCTGTCGCCGGACATCACCCTGCCCGTGCCCGAGGTGAGCTCGCTGGCGCTGATCAACACGACCACGTGGTGGCTGATGCTGCTCACTGCCGCCGGCGGCCTGCTGATGCTGGTCGTCGGCTTCGTCACCCGGCCCGAACGCGGCGAGTTCACGTTCGCGATCGCGGTCGGGATGGGTGTACTCGCCGTCCTGCTCGTGCTGTTCGGCTACCTCGTGCCGATCGGTCCGTTGACCGCGCTGTCCGACACGACGTGGATGGGCGTCTTCCCGCAGCTCGCCAACCGCTCACGCAACACCACGCTGTTCGTCGCGCTGGTGTGCGCCGTGATCGCCGCCGCGGTGCTGCTGGGGACATCGGGGCTGCGCCAGCGCCGGCAGCGCTCGACGCCGCTGTCGGTCGGTCGGTACCGGGAGCAGCACAGCTGGAGCCGTTGAGCGCGCCGGCCGGTCGCGACGTCAGGGTGCGGGTGTGAAGATGGCTGTCACCTGCGGAGAACCGATGCCTGAGCTCCCGCCCGAAGTGTTGTTGCAGACGAGGGAGTAGGTGGCGGTGGCATCGGCAGCGATGTCGAACACCCGGCTCGCCGACAAGTGCGCAAAGTCGCCGCCCGTCGGCGACTCCCAGAAGATCCGGGCGCCAAGTGGTGGGTCGGTCACCGAGTCCATCA
>JABDKP010000073.1 GCA_013002175.1 Ilumatobacter sp. | reverse complement strand
CGCCTCTTCCGCTCGAACGATTCGATCAAACTCGGCAAGTACAGCAAAACCTTCACGTCGGTATGGAAGGCAATCCAAGCCGAGCAGCGACGATTCATTGCGCACAGCGGGTGGTGGGTTCGTGGTGCCCCCGACGGGTCGGTCGACCTGAAGGTCGCCGGCATGTTGTTGTTGCCGCTGCTGTTCGTCGTGCTGATCAGTGGTGCCGCCCTGCGCGTCGCCGGGCGCAGCATGCTGACCGCGATCGGCCACCCGGTCACCGCAGTCGCGGTCGCGGTGCTCGCGGTCGCGGTGCTCGCCTTCGTCGTCTACCGCACGCTGTTGCCGTCACGGTCGGCGACCGGGTCGGCGCTCACGCTGCGGGCCGAGTCGTTCCGGCGGTTTCTGGTGGCCAGCGAGGGCCGTCACGTCGACTGGGCATGGGAGAACGACCTGCTCCGTGAGTACAGCGCCTGGGCGGTGGCGCTCGGTGCGGCCGACGCGTGGCGCGCTGCGATCGAGGCGAGCAACATCGACCACCCGGACGTCGCACTGCGGGGCCCATTGTTCGTACACACCGCCGCATCGAGCTTCCGGTCGGCGCACACGCCACCGTCGAGTTCCGGTGGCGGTGGGGGCGGTGGCGGCGGTGTCGGCGGTGGAGGTGGCGGCGGTAGTTCCGGCTCGTGGTGACGTTCCACACCACCTTCATCGCTCCCATGGCACACCGTCGAAATCACAACTATTGTGATGGTTGCTGTGTCGATCCACGACATGCGGAGGGAGCGCCGAGATGGCAGAAGAAATCATCAATCAGGCAGGACCATTGCCGATCGAAGCGAAAGTGCAGACGGGTTCGACCGGCCCCGCCAGCCTGGCGGTCGCCGGAAGTGCATGGTCCGAGACGAAGAACGCGATGCTCGGGGTCGACGTCGAGTTCGACGGAACCGTCGTCGGTACCGCGAAGATCTTCTCGAATGGGACCAAGACACATCGTGCCCTCGTCTCGATGCACTTCGCGGTCGAACTCGACAAGCCGTTCACGGGTGACCCGCCGACGGAGCCACCGGTCTACACGGTCATCCTGAAGCCGACGAATGGCGAGACGATCACCGACTTCAACGACTGGTTCCAGGTGGTGCTCAACTTCTGAGCGGCGCCGCCACGCAGTGATCCGCTGACGTCGAAGACCGCCAATCAGCCAGTCGTGAGCACTACCGTCGGAATGAGTGGACGATGCGGATCTGGAGGCACCTGATGGTTTGACGCGCCGCGTCGGCCGCGTGGTCATCGGTGTCGTGCTCGGGGTCACGACGGCACTCGCCATCAATGCTCGCCAGCCGCACGACACCGCGGCCGGACGCCCCGGTCCGGCACCCTCGGTCGCGACGGACGCGTCGCCGCCCGAGACCACCGTGGCGCCCGACTCGACGACGCTCGCGACCACGACATCCCCGGCGACCACGACGACGACGTCGACGACCACGACCTCCACCACGACGCTGCCGCCGCCGACGACCACGACCTCGACGACGTTGCCAACCACGACGACGAGCGTGGCGCCGGGCGCTGCGCCGCCGACGGTCCCCGGGACCACGGTCCCGCAGTGGCCGGCGTACGAGCCGCTGCCTCCGATCGTCGGCCGGGCGGCCCTCACCGGAGAACCGGCGGACGAGTCGATCACGCTCCGCCCGATCCTCGCCGTCAAGATCGAGAACGAGCGCGGTGGCCGCCCGCAGTGGGGCCTCGAGTCGGCGGATGCGATCTTCGAGGAGAACGTCGAGAGCATGACGCGCTTCATCGCGCTGTACCAGACGAACATGCCGGACCGGGTCGGTCCCGTGCGTTCCGCGCGTACCGGCGACCTCGACATCCTCGCCGCGATGAACCGCCCGGTGCTGGCATGGTCCGGCGGGAATCCGGGTGTGACCAAGTGGGTCGACTCGGCGGCGTCCTCCGGCGTTGTCGTCAACTTCACCGCACTGCGCAACAAGTGTTACGAGCGCTCACCCACCCGCCGATCGCCGCACAACCTGCTGCTCGATCCACTCTGCGCGATCTACACCGCCACGTCGGCGGGGCGGGCGCGGCCGTTGTGGACGACCGATGCCGACTGGAAGCTGCCCGCCGGTTCCACCGCGGTGCCCGACTCGACGTTCGTCGTGAAGATGGACGGGCTGACGGTGGAATGGCGATGGGACGCGGCGAGCGGCCGCTACTGGCGCAACCAGGCCGGCGGCCCGCACCTCACCGTGTCCGGGGTACAGATCTCGGCGAACACGGTGGTCGAGCTGCGGACGTTCCACAAGCCGTCGCCGGTCGACGCGCGCACGCCACACCCGATCACCACCGGCGGCACCTCGGCGATCATCCACCGTGACGGCATCCGGATCGAAGCCACGTGGTACCGGGAGTCGCCACAGGGTCAGTTCTGGTTCCACGACCTCGCGACCGGCGCCCCGATCCCGCTCGACACCGGGCAGACGTTCATCCAACTCGTCCGCGATCGCTGAGCTGCTCAGCCGGCGATGATCGGCTCGAGGACGAGGTCGGGTTCGTTCTGCTCGAGCCGCTGGAGCGCGTACTTGTTCTCGAACAACGCGACGAGGTCGCCGTCGAAACGGGCGAGGATGCGGACCCCGACCTTCTCCCGGAGGACGTCCGCCGAACCCTTGTCGGTGACACGGATCGCCTGGTACGGGGCCGCCGAGAGCTCGATCGGTGCGTTGAACTCGAACTCGAGGCGGTTCGCGAACACGTCGAACTGCAGCTGACCGACCGCGGCGAGCACCGGCGAGGCGTCGCCCCAGTCGGGGTCCTTCAACACCTGGACGACGCCTTCCTCGTTGAGCTGGTCGAGCCCCTTGCGGAACTGCTTCGTCTTGCCGGTGTCGACCGGCCGGGCGGTGGCGAAGACCTCGGGCGAGAACGACGGGATCGGCGGGAACTTCACGCTCGGTCCGGTTTCGTCGTACAGCGAATCGCCGATGTTCAACCCGGTCGCGTTGACGAGCCCGACCACGTCGCCGGGGAATGCTTCGTCGATCGTCGTCCGCTCGGCCCCGAACACGGTCGACGCGTACTTCGTGGCGAACGGGCGGCCCGTCCGTTCACACATCATCACCATGCCGCGGTCGAATCTCCCCGAGCAGATCCGGGCGAACGCGATCCGGTCCCGATGATTGCGATCCATGTTCGCCTGCACCTTGAAGACGAACGCGGAGCACGGCTCGTCGAGGTGACGTGGCTTGTCGTCGACGTCCAGCCGGGCGCTCGGGGCCGGGGCGAGGTCGACGATTGCGTCGAGCAGATGGCGGACACCGAAGTTCGTCAACGCCGACCCGGCGAACACCGGCGTCGACTCGCCGGCGAGGAACGACGGCAGGTCGACGTCGGACTCGATTGCGTCCAGCAACCCGCACTCCTCGGCCGCCTTCTCCCAGTGGGCGCCCTCCTCGACAGCGGCGCGCGCTGCGTCGACGTCCTCCTCCGGTGCGATCTGTGAGCCACGCGCGGTCCGGGTGAACCGGGTGAACACCGCGCTCCGTCGATCGATCACGCCGCGCAGGTCGCCGAACGAGCCGACCGGCCACGTCGCCGGGGTGGGCCGCAGCTGGATCTGCTCCTCGATCTGGTCGAGCAGCTCGAACGGCTCCATGCCCGGCCGGTCGAGCTTGTTGAGGAACGTGATCACCGGCAGATTGCGCGAGCGGCAGACCTCGAACAGCTTGAGCGTCTGCGGCTCGATGCCCTTGGCGGAATCGAGCACCATCACGACCGCGTCGACCGCGGACAGCACGCGGTAGGTGTCCTCGGAGAAGTCGCGGTGACCCGGCGTGTCGAGCAGGTTCAGCTCGTGGTCGCGGTACGGGAAGTTGAGCGCGGTGGATGTGATCGAGATGCCGCGCTTCTGCTCCATGTCCATCCAGTCCGACGTCGCGGACCGGCGGCCCTCGTGCGCCTTGACCGCGCCGCCCGACGTGATCGCTCCGGCGTACAGCAGGAACTTCTCGGTGAGGGTGGTCTTGCCCGCGTCGGGGTGGCTGATGATTGCGAACGTCCTGCGACGACGCGCCTCGTTCAGCACCTGCTCGGACACCGCATCGACGCTATCGCCGCAGGAAGTTCCGCGGTCCGATGGCGAAGTGTGGGTCGAGGGTCGGATCGAGCAGCCGCACGATCGACGCGAGTTCGTCGTACGGCACCGAGACGCACCCGCTGGTCGGCTTCGTCGACCCGGACGACTCGTAGCTGTGGCGATGGAGGAAGATCGCGGCCGCGTACGGAATCTCGCCGGGGTCGTCACCGGAGATCGGGTCCATGTTGGCGCCGATCACCGCGGCGTGGCTGTAGACGTCGCCGAAGCGCCGTAGCCACTCGTCGTCCGGACCCTCGCAACCTTCGTCGTTGACGAGGTGGTTGTAGTCGGCGTCGTTGGGGATCGCGCCCCAGCAGTCCTCGGGACGGACATCGCGATATCCGATTCCCGGCCGAACTCCGGGGTCGGGCCGGTTGCCGAACACGTTGACGCGCTGCCCGTCCCAGGCGGTCGTCTCGCCGAGCGGGAACACGCCGGCCGGGGTCGTGCCGTCGCCGCTGCGCCGTTCCAGCAGCGGTCGCGTCCCGGTCCGGCCGAAGCGCGCGCCGACGGTCGGCGTCTGGCACTTCCACTCGCCGCCGGTCGTGCGCACGGCGACGAACGCGGTGCCGTACGTGTCGCCGAACGAGCCGGTCACGAGCACGACGAGCTGGCGGGTTGCCGGATGACGACGCGACACCGCCGCGACCGTCTCCAGGTCGCATGTTGCGGCCGCGGACCACTGCACGTCGCGCGCCGCCGGCGCGAGCGCCTTGCCCGGCCGGTCGATCGACCGGACGGTCACCGCATCGGCGAGACCGGGGAAGGTTCCGATCAGCAGTGCCGATGCGAGGGCAATCGAGGACCGGCGCACGGCCTCAGTATCGCAGGGACCGGATTCGTCGCGCCCGGTCCGCCGGCTATCCAGCAGGCGGGGCGATCAGCAGCGCATCGAGCGTGGCGGCAATCTCTGCACTGGGGGCGACCGTGCGGAGATACCCGTGCTGACCGTCTCGGCGATGCTCGAACGTCGTGCTGCCGCCGGACCCGACGATGTTCCTCCCGGTGCACACCTCGAACGCGCCGTCGGCGGTCCCGCGCACGGCAGCCAGCACCGCGGTCAGATCGAAGCTCGGCACGTTGCCGGTCGCGCCCCACAGCCGGTATCCCTCTCGTACGGGGTTCGCCGGCGGTGTCGCCGTCTGGAGCGACGCCCCGGTCGGGATCTCGTTGCCGACCTCGAAGCCGCTGAACACGGCGGGCGTCGGCCAGCCGGAGACGGCGCTCTGTGCCGCAGGCACGTCGCGCGCCATGTTGAACTCCGCGTTGCCGAGAACGTCGGCCGAGTCGGGATACGCGCCACCCATCGCCACCCAACGAGACACCTTGGCGGCCACGAGCCCCTGACCGGTCAGACCGCTCACGTCATCGGGGGGCGACGCGAGCAACTCGGCCAGGTTGGTGAGGAAACCGATGCTGACGACGGTGACCGAACCGTCGGGCTGGCCGGCCAAGACCTCCCGATACAGGTCGACTGCAGGAGCGGCGGTGGCGAGATCGTTCGGGAAGGTGGTGGCGAGCAATGCGGTGTACGGCGACGGGCCGGACGGCGCGGGACCCGACACCACGCCGATGGGCAGATCGGGCCGCAGGTAGTACGTGTTGATCGCGTCGATCGCGCGACCGCTGCCAGGGTCACCACCGACCGACACCATCACCGCGAGGATCTCCGCCTCGCCGGTGTCGGCGAGCGCGTGCAGCACGGCGAGCGCACCGACGTCGTCGATGCCCAGGCCGACGCCCGTATCGAGGATCACCCGAACGGGTTCGCCATCCGCCGCGAGGAGACCGGTTCCGGGCCCACACACCGGTTCGTCCGAGATCGGCACCACTGCGGCCGTCGATGGCGGCGCCGTCGTGGTGGCGGCGGATGCTTGCGTCACCGGAGTCGACGCGGTACCGGGTGGCGCGACGTCGGGTTCCTGCGTGGTTCGCGGTTCGGTGTCGGGTGGTACCACGACGGGCTCGGTGGCGGGCGGCGGCTCGGCGGTCGGCGGTGTCGACCCGCCACTCTCGCCACCTTCCGCGCCGTTCCTCGTGGCCAACGCGACTCCGGCGAGCGCTGTCACCAGGAGTCCACCCCCGACGAGGAAGCCGGCAACGCGCCGTCGACTGCGCGTTGGGCGATCGGACCCCTGGTCGACGGCCGAACCGTCCTCGATTGCCGAAGGTTTCACCTCCCTGGTCTCGTCGGCAGTGGTGTTCGTGATGATCTCCGGCGCCACGATGAGCTCGGGCACTCGTCGGCTGTGGCCACGCAGTACGTCCTGCAGCCGCTGCCCGAGCTCCAGCGCGGACTGCGGCCGGTCCGCTGGATCCTTCGCCAGCGTCTGCACCAGCAACGCGGCGAGATCGTCGGGCACTCCGTGGTGCCGGAGGTCGGGCGGCTCATCGGCCTGGATTCGCAGCATCACCGGGATGATCGACTCGTCGGTCACCCGCTCGAACGGGGACCTGCCGAGGAACATCGCGTACGCCGTCGAGCCGAGCGAGTAGATGTCGGCCCGCACGGTCGGACGGTCCCCGTTCAACACTTCCGGTGAGGCGTGGGCGATGCTCGCGACGACGACACCTGTGCGAGTCTCGGGCCCGCCGGCGACGCGCGCGATGCCGAAGTCGCTCAGTTGGGCGCCGTAATGGGACAGCAGCACGTTCGCCGGCTTGATGTCGCGGTGGATGATCCCGCTCCGATGGGCGGTTTCGAGCGCGCCCGCCAGCCGGATGAGGATGTCGACGGCCTCCGGCCACGACACCGGTCCACGGTCTCGGAGCCGATCGGCGAGTGTGCCCTCGTCGACGAAGGCCATCGTCAGGTACGGGCGGCCTTCGGCGGTGAACCCGGTGTCGTGCACGGTGACGATGGCCGGATGCTCGGACAGCAGGCCGAGCGCATGGAGCTCGCGGGTGAAGCGCAGCCGGCTCTCCTCGTCGAGGCTCGCCGCGGTCAGGACCTTCACCGCGACGGTGCGCGCGAACGCCGGCTGCCGCGCCTTGTACACGGTCGCGAATGCCCCCTGCCCGACCGGTGTGGCGTCCTCCAAGCCCGGAATGCCGAGATCCATCCGACCCCCTCTCCGGCGACCCTACCCCTGCGGACGCCACGGCCGCCCGGAGTTGCCATCGACCGCGGCTCGTCGCTACTGACCGGGCGGCGCGATCAGCAGGCCGTCGAGGGCGGTGGCGACGTCGTCGGCGGGGACGACGAGCCGCAGGTAGCCGTGCGGGCCTGCGCCGTGCTGCCAGCGGTTGCTGCCCCCGCGACCGATCAGGTTCCGGCCGGTGCACACCTCGAAGGCATCCGCAGTGCCGCGCACTGCCGCGAGCACGGCGGTCAGATCCCAGCTCCGGTGGACCTCGCCCCCGTTGAACAACCGGTACGCCTCCCGCACCGGGTTCTCCGGCGACGTCTGTCCCTGGAGCACTGCCCCGGTCAGCACGACATCGCCGATCTCGAATCCGCTGAAGACTGCGGGCGTCGGCCACTTCGCGACGGCGTTCAGCGTCGCGGTGACGTCCTCGGCGAAGTTGAACTCGGCATCGAAGGGATGGTCGGCCGAGTCCGGGTAGTAGCCACCCATCGCCACCCATCGCCGCACCTTCGCAGCAACCAGCTGCGCGCCGGACATGGAGCTGTGCTCGTCGGGTGGCGACGACAGCAGCGCGTCGAGATTCGTGAGGTACCCGACGCTGACGATCGTCAGCGAGGCGTCCGGCTCGGCGGCGAGGAGTTCGCGGTACAGATCGACCGCGGCCGGAGGGTCCTCGATGTCGTTCGGGAACGCCGACGCCAGTTCGGTCGCGTAGGTCGAGGGGAACTGCGGCGCAGCACCCCCGACGACACCGATCGGCAGGTCGGGCCGGCCGTAGAAGGTGTTGACCGCGTCGATCGCCCGGTGCGACGGTGCGTCTCCGCCGTCCGACACCATCACCGCCACGATCTCCACCTCACCGGCGTCGGCGAGCGCGTGCAGCACCGCCAACGCACCGACGTCGTCGACGTCCGAGGCGAAATCGGTGTCGAGGATCACTCGCGCGCGCTCGCCCGCTGACGGGAGCAACTCTGCTCCCGTCCCACAGACCGGCGCGTCGGACGGGGGCGGGGTCGAGGTCGTGGCGGCGCCCGTCGTCGGCGTCGTGCTCGTGGGCTGGACGGTGGCAGGCGGTTGCGTCGCAGGAGGCCTAGCGGTCGTGGCCGGCTGTGTACCGGGCGGGCTGGTCGGGGACGAGCCGTCGGAGGCGACGGTCACGGCGACCGGGCCGTCGTCGTCGCCGCAGGCCGCGGCCACCAGGGCCACGCCCATCGCCAGCGCCACACATCGCGCAGCGGTTCCCACGCGTGGCGCTCGGACGTCGTGCACCCCACGAGTCAAGCACCCCTCGCCCGCCGTCGGTCGACCGCGGCGTCACCAGACTGGATTCCGCCGTCGGGCGTCGGGCACAATCGATCGGTGGCCACCGCCGACGACGACGCACTGCCGGCAGCCGTCGAGGCCGCGCGCAACGAACTGGCGGGGGCCGAGCGGGTCGTCGTGCTGACCGGTGCGGGCATCTCGACCGACTCCGGCATCCCGGACTTCCGCGGACCGAACGGCCTCTGGACGAAGAACCCGGCCGCCGAGAAGGCGTCGACCCTGCAGCACTATCTCGCCGACCCGGAGCTGCGCAGGAAGGCGTGGCAGAACCGGTTGACGACCCCGGCATGGACGGCCGAGCCGAACCGCGGTCATGCCGCGATCGTCGACCTCGAACGTCGGGGGCAGCTCCACGCGCTCGTGACGCAGAACATCGACGGTCTGCACCAGCGCGCCGGCAACGACCCGGATCGCGTCGTCGAAGTGCACGGCACCGTCTGGTTCACCCGGTGCTGGGAGTGTCGCGATCGGCGACCGATGGAGCAGGCGCTCGCCCGGGTGCGCGCCGGCGAGGAGGATCCGCCGTGCCTCGTCTGCGGTGGGGTCCTGAAGAGCGACACGATCAGCTTCGGTCAGGCCCTCGTCCCCGAAGTGATCGACCGGGCACTGCGCGTCAGCGAGGAATGCGATGTGCTGCTCGCGATCGGTTCGACGCTCAGCGTGTATCCCGCGGCGAACTGCGTGCCGCGGGCGAAGTCCGCGGGGGCGCAGGTGATCATCATCAACGGCGACGAGACCGCGATGGACCGCTACGCCGACCATCTGCTGATGGGTCAGATCGGCGAGCTCCTCCCGACGCTGGTGTCACGCTGACCGGCGGCTGGCGAGGCTGCCCATGATCGCGGTCGCGACGATCGCCGCGAAGATCGGCGTGCCGCCGTTCAGCAGCCCGGTGACCGCAGAGTTGATGTACTGCTCGCCGTTCGGGAACAGCGTGAACGTCGGGAATGACGGGCGCGCTCACGC
This sequence comes from Ilumatobacter sp., assembly GCA_013002175.1. Lineage (GTDB taxonomy): Bacteria > Actinomycetota > Acidimicrobiia > Acidimicrobiales > Ilumatobacteraceae > Ilumatobacter_A. The sequence goes on along the minus strand of JABDKP010000073.1, from coordinate 5,992 downwards.
GGTTGACACATTCCCGACCCGTTGGGTCAAGTATCGACGATAGGCTGTTTCCATGGCAACGTTCCGCGACCTCCTCGCCGCCGCAAAATCCGAGATCGACGAAGTCGACCCCGAGACGGCCGCCGCGCACATCGCAGCCGGCGCACTCGTGCTCGACGTGCGCGAACCCGACGAGTACGAAGAGGGCGCTCTGCCCGACGCGATCCACATCCCCCGCGGCCACCTCGAAGCGCAGATCGAGGGCAAGGTCATCGACAAGTCGGCGCCGATCGTCGCGTACTGCGCCGGCGGTGTCCGGTCGGCGTTCGCCGCCAAGACGCTGCAGGAACTCGGCTACACCGACGTCGAGTCGATGATCGGTGGCTTCGGACGGTGGAAGGACGAGGGCCGGCCGTGGAAGCAGCCGGTCACGCTCTCTCCCGAACAGACGAACCGGTACAAGCGCCACCTGCTGCTGCCCGAGGTCGGTGTCGCCGGGCAGACGAAGCTCCTCGATGCGAAGGTGCTGCTGCTCGGCGCGGGTGGGCTCGGCTCACCGGCGGCGCTGTATCTCGCGGCGGCCGGCGTCGGCACGCTCGGCATCGTCGACATGGACGACGTCGACGCGTCCAACCTCCAGCGCCAGATCCTGCACAACATCGACCGCATCGGTCATCGCAAGGTCGATTCGGCGAAGAAGACCTTGACGATGCTCAACCCCGACGTCGACGTCGTCACGTACGACACCCGTCTCGACGCATCCAACATCATCGAGATCATCGAGGGCTACGACGTGATCGTCGACGGCGCCGACAACTTCCCCAGCCGCTACCTGCTCAACGACGCCAGCGTCAAGCTCGGCATTCCGGTCGTGCACGGCTCGATCTTCCGATTCGAAGGGATGGTCAGCGTGTTCCATCCGCTGGAAGGCCCGACGTACCGTGACATGGTGCCCGAGCCACCGCCCGCCGAGCTGGCACCGAGCTGCGCCGAAGCCGGCGTGCTGGGCGTACTGCCGGGCATCATCGGGTCGATCCAGGCACTCGAGACGATCAAGGTGATCCTCGGCCTCGGCGACCCGCTGATCGGCCGCATCCTCACCGTCGACACCAACGACATGGAGTTCCGGGTGTTCAACCTCAAGCCGAACCCGACCAACGAGGTCACCTACGAGAACCGGGACCGGATCGTGATCGAGGAGCTCGACGGCCTCTGCGCCCCCGGATTGACTCCCGCCCACTGAACGGCGGGACGGCGTCACCGCTCGGCGGCGGCGAGCCGGGTGCGCGCACCGGCGAGGCTGTCGATCTCGCGCAGGAGATCATCGGCGCGTTCGTCGAGCGGGCAGTCGACGATGACGACACCCCGTCGGTCGACGGCGGCCCGCAGCACGGCGACGACGTCCCCCGGCCCGCCGACGCGCATCCCGGTCGCCCCGAACGCCTCGGCGACACCGACGATGTCCGGGTTGCCGAGATCGACAGCGACACGACTGCGGTCGCGCTCGCGCTGGTGGTCGGCGATGAAGCCGAACGTGTCGTCGCGCACGACGAGCACCGTCAGGTTGTCGAGGCCGAGACGGACGGCGGTCTCGACGTCGCCGACGTTCATCATGAACCCGCCGTCGCCGACGACGGCCATGACGTCGACGTCGGGTTCCTGTCGGGCCGCCTCCGATGCGGTCGCAAGGCCGGCGCCCATCGTGGCGAGCGCGTTGTCGAGCAGCAAGCCGTTGCGCCGTCGCACCCGCAGGTGGCGGGCGAACCACAGCTTGTACGACCCGTTGTCGAGCGCGACGACGTCGTCGGCGGCGAGCACCTCGCCGACCGCGTCGACGATCACCCGCGTCGCCACCCCCGGCCCGTCTCCGTGGAGCGGTTCGGACGCGAGCTGGGCGTCGATCGCGTCCCGGAGCGTGGCGCGCCGGTCCGGGCGGGTACCGAGGTCGCAGGCGGCGAGCGCGGTCAGCGTGTCCGCCACGTCGCCGACCAGCTGCGCGACGTGTCGCAGACCGCGCCGTTCCGGCGCCGGCCACGCGGCGACGTGGACGATCGGTGCGTCCGACCGGTTCCACGCGAGGGGCGGGTGTTCGGTCGGGTGGTAGCCGACGGTCAGGACGAGATCGGCATCGACGAGCGGGAGGTGGGCGGCGTCCGGGCGGTGCATGCCGATCGCCGGCAGCGCGACGTCCGCCGACAGCGCCCCGATCCCGGTCTGGAGCGGGATCACGGGGATCAGGGATGCTTCCGCGAACGACGCGAGCGCCGCGCCGACGTCGGAGCGCTGGGCGCCGCCACCGATGACGACGGCCGGCCGTGACGCCGCTCGGAGCAAGGCGGCGGCGCGGTCGACCTCGGCGGAGGGAGCACGCAGTGGCACGCCGACCCCGCCCCCTGTCGACGGGGTCGGCGGGGGTGGCACCAGCGTGCTGACACCGGTGGCGACGTCCTGCGGCAGCTCGACGAACACGGCACCGGGACGATCGGTGACGGCAACACGAAGGGCCGTGTCGACGAGCGTCGCAGCCTCCTGGGGGTCGGTGCAGCGCTGCGCCCATTTCGTCACGGGCGCGGCGAGCGCGACGAGGTCGAGGACCTGGAACGACCCCTCGTCGTTGTCGCGCAACGGCTTCTGTCCCGCGATGTGCAGCAGCGGGTAGCCGCCGAGCGTCGCATGGGCGAGGCCGGTCAGCGCGTTCGTCATCCCGGGGCCGAGCGTCGTGACCAGTACGCCAGGCCGGCCCGTCAGTCGGCCGTGCGTCGCCGCCATGAATGCGGCGTGCTGCTCGTGGCGGGCGACGACGAGGTCGATGCCCTCCTCCCCGATCGCCTCGAGCAGTGCGATCGTCTCCTCTCCCGGCAGGCAGAACACGGCGTCGACGGCCCGATCGCGCAGCGTCCGGGCGACCGCCGCGGCGGCCGATCGTGGGGAATCGTCGTCATCCGCCGCCGGGGCCATCGTCACGGTCTACCCGACCGTGACCGCCCCGAACACACCCGGGTAGCGTCGCGACCATGACGATCGTGGTCGAACCGTCCGGTCAGGCGTGCGGCGCGGCGGTGACCGGCGTCGACCTGACGCGATCGCTCGACGCCGTGACCGTCGCCGCGATCCGGGGGGCCTGGCTGGACCACCATGTGCTGTCGTTCCCCGGCCAGGAGTTGACCGACGACGACCTCGAGCGGTTCACGTTGGCGTTCGGCGGTTTCGGAGACGATCCGTTCATCGCGCCGATCCCCGGACGCGACCATGTCATCGCGGTCGAGCGCCGGGCCGACGAGACGGCGCCGCTGTTCGCCGAGAACTGGCACAGCGACTGGAGTTTCCAGGACCGGCCGCCGGCGGGAACATGTCTCTACGGGGTGACGATCCCGCCCACCGGCGGTGACACGCTCTTCGTCAACCAGCACGCTGCGCTCGACGCGATGCCGGCCGGCCTGCGGTCGCGCCTCGAAGGCATGATGGCGATCCACTCGGCGCGTGGCGGCTATGCCCCGGACGGCACCTACGGCGATGCGGACCAGGCCACCGATCGGAGCATGGACATCCGACCCTCCGACGCCGCCACGGCGACGCAACTGCACCCGCTGATCAGGGCCCATCCGGAGACCGGGCAGCTCGGCTTGTTCGGCTGCATCGGCTACATCATCGGCATCGAGGGGCTCCCCGACGAGGCCGCTCGCGAGCTGCTGTTCGAGCTGTACCACTGGCAGATCCGCGACGAGTTCCAGTACCGCCATCGCTGGGAACCTCACATGCTCGTCATGTGGGACAACCGCTCGGTGCTGCACCGGGCGACCGGCGGCTACGAGGGCCACGCCCGGCTGCTGCACCGCACGACGATCGCGGCCGGCTAGCGCGTCAGCGTGGTGGCGGCGGCGTCGACGTGGCGCGGATCGGTGCCGCAGCAGCCGCCGAAGATCGTGATGCCGGGATGTGTCGCCCGCAGCCCGGCGTACTGCTCGGCCAGGTCGACGGGGTCACCTGCGTCGAGTTCCTCGGCTGCATCGAGTTCGGCGTGGGTCAGCGCCGACGCGTTGGCGCGCACCCCCTTGATCCGGTTCATCCAGTCGGACGGCTCGAGTGCGTCGACGAAGTGGGTCGGATGGGCGCAGTTGACCATGTAGTACGCCGGCGTCGAACCAGTCGCCGCGTCGACCGCCGTCACCGCATCCCCGAGGGCTTCACCCGACGGGAGACGACCATCGGTCTCGACCGTGAACGAGATCACGCACGCGATGTCCGCATCGTGGGCAGCACGCGCGATCCCGATCGCCTCGGCGCTGTTGGTCATCGTGATCGCCGACACCAACTCGGCGCCGCCGTCGCGTAGCGCCTCGATCTGGAGGCCGTGGTAGGCCTGCGCGTCTGCCGCGGTCATCGCGGTGTCGGCCACGTAGCCGTCGCCACGCGGGCCGACGCAACCGCTGACGACGAGTTCGACACCGGACGCCCGCGACGCGACCGCCTCGACCGAGCGACGGTTGAGCGTCGCGAGTTGTTCGTCGGAAACGTCGAGCAGCCGGGCCCAGTCGGGACTCGCCCGCCATGTCGCTGTCTCGACGACGAGCGGCAGCCGGTGCCGGCGGGCGACGTCGACGTAGCTGTCGACGTAGTGATCGAGCGCGGCGTTGCCCCCGTTCGAATCGAGCAGCACGAACGCAGCGAAGTACGGCAGGTCGAAGCCGTCGTGGAAGATCAGCGTCGTCTCGAGTCCTCCGTCGGTCAGCGTGAGCGGCGCGTGCAGTTGGGTCAGGCCGGCCATGTCCACATTCCCTCCTGCACGTGACGATGCGCCATCCGGCGCTGGTGGTCAAGCCCCGATCAGTCGAGGAATTCCGGCTCGCGGGCGACGAGCTCGTCCCAGAACGGCTGGAACTGGAACCAGCCCGCGATGTCGCTGCCCTGGGCCTTGTGCCCGTCCTCGCAGTAGTGCTGCGGGATCTCGATCGGCTCGCCCGCGGCCTCGGCGACGAGCTGGCTCTGGCACGCCCGTTCGAGCGCGATGAACCACCACACCGCCGCGTCCACCGAGCCGCCGGTCGTGATCAGGCCGTGGTTCTGGTGGATCAACGCTTTCCTGTCGCCGAGCGACTCGGCCATCTTGCGGCCGACCTCGGCGTCGAGGACGACCGCCCCGCTGCCGTCGTTGCACAACGCCACGTCGTTGTAGAACATCGTCGAGTCCTGGGTGATCATCTTCAGCGGCCGGCCGAGCGTGGAGAACGTCTTGCCGTACATCGAGTGCGAGTGCGCCGCAGCGACGACGTCGGGCCGGGCCTGGTGGAGCTGGCCGTGGATCGCGAACGCCGCCGCGTTCAACGGTCCGTCGCCCTCGACCACCTCGCCGTCGTGGTTGACGCAGATCAGGTCGCTGACCTTCATCAGCTTGAAGTTCGTGCCGAACGGGTTGACCCAGAACCGATCGGGGAACTCGGGGTCGCGCACGGTGACGTGGCCCGGCACGCTCTCGGCGAGGTGCAGGCGTCCCATCGTGCGCAGACCGCACGCGAGCCGCTGCTTGCGATGCAGCCGCTCGGTGGCGAAGTCGTCGGCGGGCGCAGCCCGCTGCGCGAGGTCGGAGAGGGTGTCGTCGATCGTGTCGGCCATGACCCGAGTGTAACGGTGCCCCGGATCGCGCCCGTGCTCGGCGGGGTCGCGGTGGCGGAGTCCGAACGTGGCGTCAGGCGGGGTCGGTGCGGACCACCCGCTCGACCCGCTCGATCTCGTCGCGCTCCTGCACCGCGACGCCGACGAGCACCAGCGCGATCCCGGCGACGTCGAGGCCGCTCGGTCGCTGGTCGAGCGCGATCCACCCGACGAGCGACGCCGTGACCGGCAGCAGCGCCAGCAGCACGGAGAACCTGCGGATCGGGATGCGGCGCATCGTGAACTGGTCGATGCCGTACCCGATCGCGTTCGAGAACACGCCCGTCGCGCAGCACAGCAGGAGCAGCACGGGTGACACCCACACGGGCCCGCTCCACGGCGCGCCGGTGGGGGTGAGCACGAC
>JABDKP010000070.1 GCA_013002175.1 Ilumatobacter sp. | reverse complement strand
GCACCGCGCCGACAGCTCTTCATCGCCACCGGGCTGGCGTGCGTCGCCGGCACGATGTTGATCGGTGGGATGCTGGCGGTCTGGGTGCTGCTGCGCGAGCGCTATCTCGACAACGGGATCGCCGGCGAGGCCGTCGACCGGTTCCCGGTCGACTACATCATCCCCGAGGTCGCCAGCAACGTGATGCTGATCACGGTGTGGTCCCTGTGCATGTTCGCCCAGTGGGCGGTCTACGCCGGCGCCCGCGACGACCGCACCCACACCGCCCTGGCGCTCGCCGTGACCGCCCTCTTGGGGATCGCGTTCATCAACGCGCAGGCGTTCGTGTACGTCGACATGGCGGTGCCGATCCGCGACAACTACTACGGCACGCTGTTCTACGCGATCACGGGCACGATGCTCGCGCTCGTCGTCGCCGGGCTCGTGTTCACCGCCGTCGCCTCGTTCCGGGCGCTCGGTGGCCGTCTCCGCGAGACCGAGACGTTGTCCGCCCACGCCCTCTACTGGTACTTCATCGCCGCTGCGTACAGCGCGGTCTGGTTCGTCGTCTACGTCACCAAGTGAGTCACCACCCACGATGTTCACCACCGGTTCCAAGCTCCTGATCGGGTCGGCCTTCCTGGCGACCGTGCTCGCGGTCGTCTACGGCGTCGCTCAGGGCGGCGCGCTCGGCACGATCGCGATGATCTCCGCCGCGGCGGCGCTGTCGTTGCTGGCCGGCCTCAACGTGTTCGTCCGTGACGCCAACGTCTCGGCGATGGAGCCGCAGGCCTTCGAGGCGTCGGCGGCTGCCCAGGCCACCGCGCGATCCGGGATCTGGCCGCTCGTGATCGCGCTCGGCGCCACCACGGTCACGTTGGGACTGGTGACGACCCGGGCATTCTTCGTCGTCGGGCTGCTGGTCCTGATCGTCGGTGCGATCGAGTGGCTGATCCAGGGCTGGAGCGAGCGTGCGTCCGCCGACCGGGCTTTCAACGCCGACGTCCGAGACGTCATGGCCGATCCGCTCGAGCTCCCGGTGATCGCCGCGGTCGGCGCGGCCGTCGTCGTGTACGCGTTCAGCCGGGTGATGTTGGGGTTGCCGTCCAAGTCGGCCACCGTGGTCGCCTTCGCGGTGGTGGCGGCGCTGGTGCTGGCCGGTGGCACGCTGATCGGGCTCCGCCGCGGGGTCTCGAAGGTCGCGATGACCGGAGCGTTCTCGGTCGCCGGCGTGGCGCTGATCGCCGTCGGTGCGTTCGCCGGCCTGAACGGCGAGCGCGAGATCGAGGAACACCACTCCACCGCGTACATCGCCGAGGAGGACGAGTGCGGCACGGAGGAGACCGAGGCCGACGAGAAGGCGAGCCAGACCGTCGCCGCGAAGTCGAACCTCACCGCCGAGCTGGTCTTCGACGGCACCACGCTGGTGGCGGAGGCCGTCGGGTACGAGGGCCAGTTCGACACGCTCACGCTGCCGCGCTCGAACCCGCACAACGTCTTGTTCCGCAACGAGTCCGATCACCATGCGCGGCTCGTGATCGAGCTGCACCCGGACGAGGACGCCGAGCCCGCCGCTCCCGAGCGGATCTGCACGGCGCTCGTCGACGAGGGTGGCGTGCAGCTGCTCACGATCGAGTTCGACCGGCCGAGCATCGCCGTCCAGTCCGGCTATCAGTTCACGGTGCCGGGGAGCGATGCGTCGCTGGAGGTGGTGGTCCCGTGAGCCGAGTCGGTACCCTGACCGAGAAAGTACGGACCAATCGCTCCATGACCGATTCCCGATCCCCCTCGATCCGCACCGGCCTGCTCGCCGTACTCGGCGGCGTGGTGCTCGCGTCGTGCGCCAACGACGCACCGCAGGACACGTGGCAGCCGGCGGGCGAGTACGCCCAGGACATCCACGACCTGCAGTGGCCGATCTTCCTGGTGGCCGGCATCGTCGGTGTGATCGTGTTCGCGGCCGTGCTCTACGCGGTGATCCGGTACCGCGATCGCGGTCAGCCGATCCCCGAGCAGACCCACGGCAACGCACTCATCGAGTACGCGTTCATCGCGATTCCCGCGGTGATCCTCGCGGTGATCGCCGTGCCGACGGTGGCGATGGTCATCGAGCTCAACGACACCAGTGACCCCGACTGCGTCGTCAACGTCACCGGCCAGCAGTGGTGG
>JABDKP010000064.1 GCA_013002175.1 Ilumatobacter sp. | reverse complement strand
AGGTAGTACTCGTCGGCGGGAAACACCATGGGCCGGCCGAGCGTCGAACGGAACACGTCCTGCCACGACTCGACGCAATCGACCACCCACGCAGCTTCGTCGACGGTGTGAGCCCGCATCCGCGGTTCGTTCGAGTGGTCGCTGATTCCGAGCGGCACGACGGCCACGGTGTGCAACTCGGGGTACTCGTCGAGAATGCCGGCGAGGGTCTGGTCGAGCACGGCACCGTCGTTGAGACCGGGACACACCACGACCTGACCGTGGACCTCGACACCGTGGTCGAGCAGGGCCCGCAACCACTTGAGGCTCGTGGCGCCCCGCCGGTTGCGCAACATGTCAGCCCGAGCGGTGGGGTCGGTCGCATGCATCGACACGTACAGCGGCGACAGCCCCTCGGTGACGACGCGCTCGAAGTCGGACTCGGTGAACCGGGTGAGCGTCGTGAAGTTCCCGTAGAGGAACGACAGCCGGTAGTCGTCGTCCTTGAGGTAGAGGCTCCTGCGCATACCCTTCGGCAACTGGTAGATGAAGCAGAACTCGCAGTGGTTGTCGCAGGTGCGCACCCGGTCGAAGACCGCACTCGACACCTCGATGCCGAGCGACGCGCCGGCCAACTTCTCGACGGTGAACGTCAGGCCGAGGCCACCGCGGCTGACGTCCAGTTCGACATCGGCCTCGTCGGTGGCCAGCTGCCACTCGATGATGTCGCGGGGCACGTCACCGTTGACCTGGAGGATCTCGTCTCCGGCGAGGACGCCGACCGCCTCCGCCGGCGACCCAGGTGCGACCGACACGACAATGGGCGCGAGCGACCGCTTGGACGGGCCCGCCGCAACGGCGGCGGTGTCGGCGGTGTGCACGGTTGACATCGGATCGTGCAGGCTACCGGCGGGTTGCCGCTGTAGATTTGGGCCCGCATGACCGCTGAGCCATCGTCGGCCGCCGACCCCGAGCCAGACCCTGCCCCGAGGCGGGCGACCTCCCAGGTCACCAAGGTGCTGCTGGCCGAACCACGTGGATTCTGTGCCGGCGTCGAGATGGCGATCAAGGCGCTCGCGTGGATGGTGCGCACCTTCCCGCCACCCGTCTACTGCTACCACGAGATCGTCCACAACAAGCTCGTCGTCGACCGGTTCAGACAACAGGGCGTGATCTTCATCGACGACATCGAGGACGCGGAACCCGGCAGCCCGATCATGCTGTCCGCACACGGGTCGCCGCCCGCGGTGCTGGAAGCCGCCCGGGCTCGTGGTTCGTACGTCGTCGACTCGGTGTGTCCGCTCGTCACGAAGGTGCATCACGAGGTCAAGGTGCGGGCCGGCAAGGGGTTCCGCATCATCTACGTCGGCCACGAGGGCCACGAAGAGGCGGTCGGCACGATGGCGGTTGCCCCCGAAGCGATCGACCGCGTCGAGTCGGTCGAGGAGGTCGCGGCACTCGACCCCAGCGAACAGCCCGTCGCGCTGCTCGCCCAGACCACGCTGTCGCACCGCGACTGGGAGGGCGTCGCCGTCGCCGTGAAGGATCGATTTCCCGACGTGTGGACACCCGGTCGCAGCGACCTCTGCTTCGCGACGACCAATCGTCAAGCGGCACTGATGGAACTCGCCCACCGGTGCGACGCGATCGTCGTGATCGGGTCGGCCAACTCGTCGAACACACGGGCACTCGAGAAGCTGGCGCGCGAGGAAGGGTGCGAACGCGTCTTCCGGATCAACAGTGCCGACGAGCTGCCTCGAGACCTCTCCGGCATCGTCGGTGTCACTGCCGGTGCGTCGGCACCGGAAGAACTCGTCGAGCAGGTGATCGACATGCTCGCGCCGACCGGCGGGATCGAGCTGGTGAACATCACCGACGAGGACGAGTACTTCCCACCGCCGCGCAACATCCGCGACCTCCAGTCCTCGATCGAGACCGCGTCGACCGTGCTCCTCGGCGGCAGCCTCATGGACCGCCCGGTGATGGACGACCGCAACCTCGGTGCCAGCAACGTACTCACCAGCCTGTCCGGCTGAGGCTCAGTTGCGGGGGACGTCAGCCCACGGCACGTCTCGATCGACACGGACGTCGCCGGGCAGGCCCAGCACCCGCTCGCCGAGGATGTTGGCCATCACCTCGGTCGTGCCGCCCTCGATCGTGTTGGCGCGGCTGCGGAGGAACGCCTTCTGGGGCGTGTCCGAGTCCATCGCGGTCTCCGGGCGGACCATCTCGTAGCTGCCGTACAGCATGCCGTCCGCGCCGAGCAGGTTCGTGATCGCGTTGTGCACATCGATGTTGAGGATCGCTCCCGCCATCTTGCCGATCGACCCCTCGGGTCCCGGGTCGCCCATCGTGCGCTTCTGGTTGGCGCGGATGTTCGTCAATCGGAGTGCCTCGGCCCGGCACCACAGCCGGGTCACCTCGTCGCGAGCGCCTGCGTCCCGGCGGTGTGCAGGTAGCTCCGACCACACCTTCGTCAGCTGGGCGATCGTGCCGGATCCGCGGGCCGGCATGCCGCCGCCGATTGACTGGCGTTCGTTCATCAGCGTCGTCAGCGACACCCGCCAGCCCTCGCCGGGCTTGCCGAGCATCTCGCGTTCGTGGATGCGCGTGTCGGTGAAGAAGACTTCGTTGAACTCCGCTTCCCCGGTCATCTGCCGCAGCGGCCGGATCTCGACGGTCGGGTCGTGCATGTCGACGACGAACGCGGTGAGCCCGGCGTGCTTGACCGCCTGCGGGTCGGTGCGCACGACCAGCAGCCCGAACCGTGAGAGGTGGGCCAGCGTCGTCCAGACCTTCTGCCCGTTGCAGACCCACTCGTCGCCATCGCGAACGCCGGTCGAGGACAGCCCGGCGAAGTCGGAACCCGAGCCTGGCTCGGAGAAGAGCTGGCACCAGATCTCCTCACCGGTGAACAGCGGGCGGAGGTAGCGCGCCTTCTGCTCCTCGCTCCCCCACGCCACGACGGTCGGGCCACACATCCCGTGACCGATCGGGTTGCGGTACATCGGGTTCGGACCACCTGCCGCGAAGATCCGTTCGTTGATCCGCTTCTGCAGCCTCGGGTTGAGGCCGAGACCGCCATGACCCTCGGGGAAGTGCACCCACGCGAGGCCGCGATCGAACTGTTCGCCGAGAAATGTCGACGCGCTCGACACATCGGGTGACGCGCTCGTCAGCAGATCGTGGACGAGCTCGTCGACGAGGAGTTCGTCGGCGCTGAGCTGGGAAGTTTCGAGCGTGGTCACCGGGCTGAGAATAGTTGGACGTCCGGTCCGATCTCCGAGCGGGCGGCCCGGTCCCGCGAATTTCCTTCGGTGGAGCGGCAACGTCGCGCGAATTGCTCTATGGTGCCCCGCCTGTCTCCGGATGGACCGGGGCCAAGTGAGTATCATCTACTGGGAGAATTGACACATGTCACGTCACTTTCGACATCGTCGGTTGACGGCAGCGATCGCGCTGTCCTTTGCCGTTGCGTCGGTACCGATCGCCGCCGCCAACGCGGCGCCGTCACAGAGCGGTTGTGAGAACCGCAACCTGAATCAGATCAACAAGCTGCTGGAATGCGTCGACGCGGACGACGTCTTCGAGCACCTGCAAGCGTTCCAGGACATCGCCGACGCCAACGGCGGCACGCGCGCTTCGGGCACTCCCGGCTACGATCAGTCGGCGGATTACGTCGCCGAACTGCTGGAGGACGCAGGCCTTATCGTCGAACGGCAGGAGTTCGATTTCAGTCTTTACACCGAGATTTCGAGCTCGCTCGACATCGACGGTGCACCGATCACCACGACGTCATTCGAGTTCTCCGCAGCCGGGGCAGTCACCGACGGCAACATCGTGCCGGTCGACCTGGACCTCGGCCTCGGCAACGCGTCGACCTCCGGGTGTGAGGTGGCGGACTTCGACCCGAACGACTTCCTCGGGCCGGACGACATCGCGCTGATCCAGCGCGGTGCGTGCAACTTCTCGGTGAAGGCGCTCAACGCCCAGGCTGCGGGCGCGGAGGGCGTGATCATCTTCAACCAGGGCAACACCGAGGGCCGCAAGGGTCTCGTCAACGGCACCCTGGGTGCCGGCGTCGTGGGCTCGATCGCGATCCCGGTCGTCGGGTCCGGCTACGACGACGGCCTGGCGATCCTCGCTGCCGCGCCGAACACCGTGAGCCTGGCAGTCGACGCGACCACCGTCACCAGCACGACGGAGAACGTCATCGCCGAACTGGCCGGTGTCAACCCCGGCAATGTGGTGATGGCCGGTGCGCACCTCGACTCGGTCGGCGAAGGCCCCGGCGTCCAGGACAACGGCAGCGGCTCGGCGACGATCCTCACCGTGGCCCTCGCGCTGGCCGACAACAAGAAGTACACGCCCCAGAACACACTGCGGTTTGCATGGTGGGGTGCTGAGGAGTCCGGCCTGATCGGATCGTTCGAGTACTTCACCAACGCCGACTTCGGTCTGCTCAACGGCCCGCCGGAGGAAGTCGACCGCATCGCCGGCTACCTCAACTTCGACATGGTTGGTTCACCGAACTTCATCTACGGCGTGTACGACGCCGACGAGTCGACGTTCCCGGCTCCGGTCCCGGTGCCGGCCGGCTCCGAGGCGCTCGAGGACCTGTTCGAGGCGTTCTACACGATCGAGGGCATCCCGTACGAGGACACCGAGTTCTCGGGTCGTTCCGACTACCAGGTCTTCATCCTCCTCGACATCCCGGCGAGCGGACTGTTCACCGGTGCCGAGGTCCTCAAGACCGCCGAGCAGGAAGACATCTGGGGCGGCACCGCGGGCGACCAGTTCGACCCGTGCTACCACCTCGCCTGCGACACGATCGACAACGTCAGCGAAGAAGCGATCGAGGTCAACATCGACGCGATCGCCTACGCGATCTACAACGTCGCGGCGACGACCGAAGCGGTCAACGGCGTGCCCGGTGTCGAGCCGAAGGGTACGACCCCTTCGGAGGTCGTCTTCGATGGACCGCAGGGCACGTTCCTCAGCGGGGGCGGCGGCCTCGAAGAGGGTCACAACATCACCAGCTGAACACGGTGAATTCCTGAACAACTGAGTGTTGCGTGCGAGGGGGTGCTCCCGGCGGGGGTGCCCCCTCGTCGCGCCCCGAAGATGACGGCGCCGAATCGAGGACCGGCTGCCGCCGGCGTCTAGTTGAACACTGCGCCGGCGTCGGCGATCTCGGCGGCTTCGGCCTCCGCGAGTTCGGGCAGCTGCGCCCGCAGTTGCATCACCATCGCGTACCGCACCTCGTCGGATCGGCGGGCGAACACCGCCTTCAGGTTGTTCAGCATGCGGATCACGATCGCCCGGTTCGTCGTGGGCTCGAGGTAGGCATCGCGCCACGGGGCTTGGCCCCTCGTGACCTCGCAGAACAGATCGCGGGCAGCGGCCCGATCGAGCTGCCGACCGCCGTGAAACGGGTCGAAGAACGTGTCCTCGTCGTCCGCCGCGCGCACGAGGAAGTGGGCCGGCATGCCGACGCCGACGAGCTTCACGCCGAGGCGCCTGGCGACTTCGATCATCAGCACCGAGAGGCTGATCGGGATGCCCGTCCGTGTCGCGATCACCCGGTCGATGCACGAGTTGCGCCAGTCGTAGTAGGCGGACTTGTTGCCGGTGAATCCGAGGTCGTCGAACAGGTGACGGCTGATGCCGTCCGCCGTCGGTGTCGGGCACTCCCCCGCGATCAGGTCGAGTGCGGCGAGCCACTCGATCTCGTCGAGCCCGGCCTGCAGCGCGCCGGCCATCGCCAGCGAGGCCTCGTCGAGCGGCACCGAATCGACGCCCCCCGCCATCAGTTCCGCGAAACGTCCCGGACCCATGGGCTCAAGGTATCGGTCGGCTACGTTCGCTCAACATGATTCCAGGAGCGCACCTCGATGCCCATGCCGACAAGCCTGCGCTGATCATGGCCGGTTCCGGATTCACCCAGACGTTCGCCGAGCTCGACGCCGCCGCCAACCGGCTCAGCCGCCTGCTCCGGTCCGCCGGTCTGCAACCCGGTGACCACGTCGCGATCTGCATGGAGAACCACGACCGGTACCTCGAGATCGTGTGGGGTTGCCACTACGCCGGGCTCATCTACACGTGCGCCTCGTCACGTCTGCAGCGTGTCGAGTTGGAGTACATCCTCAACGACTGCGGTGCCCGCGCGTACATCACGTCGAAGCACAAGGCCGGCCAGGCGGCGGAGATCGTCGACGCGACGCCCGGCGTCGAGTTGCGGCTGATGCTCGACGGCACGATCGACGGCTACGAGAGCTACGAGGCAGCCGTCGACGCGCAGTCGCCCGAGCCGCTCGACGAGGATCGGGTCGCCGGGTTGGACATGCTCTATTCGTCCGGCACGACCGGGATGCCGAAAGGCATCGCGCGTGAGTTCCCGAACGAGCCGCTGGAGACGTGGAACAACGGTGTGACCGCCCTGTGTCAGTTGCTGTTCGCCGTCGACGACACGAAGCGCTACCTGTCGCCGGCGCCCTTCTACCACGCCGCCCCGTTGCGCTTCTGCATGTCGATGCACGCGCTCGGCGCCACGATCGTGGCGATGGAGAACTTCGACGCCGAGCGGTACCTCCAGCTCGTCGAGGAGCACGAGGTCACCCACAGCCAGGTCGTCCCGACGATGTTCGTGCGGATGCTGAAGCTCGACGAGGCGACCCGGGTGAAGTACGACGTGTCGTCCTTGGAGTACGTGATCCATGCTGCGGCGCCGTGCCCGGTGCCGACGAAGCAGGCGATGATCGAGTGGTTCGGGCCGGTGATCCACGAGTACTACGCGGGCAGCGAGGGCAACGGCTTCGTCTACTGCAACAGCGACATGTGGCTCGCCCACCCGGGCACCGTCGGGTCGCCGATCAACTGCGTGCTGCACATCTGTGGCGACGACGGCGAGGAGGTCCCGCATGGTCAGTCCGGCACGGTGTTCTTCGAGGGGGGCGCGGAGTTCGAGTACCACAACGACCCGGACAAGACGAAGAGCTCGCGTCACCCGAAGGGATGGAGCACGCTCGGCGACGTCGGCTACCTCGACGACGACGGCTTCCTCTTCCTCACCGACCGCAAGGCGTACATGATCATCTCCGGCGGCGTGAACATCTACCCGCAGGAGGCCGAGAACGTGCTCGTCACGCACGACAAGGTGATCGACGTTGCGGTGTTCGGCGTGCCCAACGACGAGTTCGGCGAGGAGGTCAAGGCCGTCGTCCAGCCGCGGACCATGCCCGCCGACGAGCACGAGGCGGCTGCGCTCGCCGGCGAGTTGATCCTGTTCTGCCGCAACCAGCTCGCCGACGTGAAATGCCCGCGCTCGGTCGATTTCCGCCCCGAACTCCCCCGCCACCCCACCGGCAAGCTCTACAAGCGCCTCCTCAAAGACGAGTACTGGGCCGCCGCCGGCCGCGCCATCTGAGACAAAGTTGTGTCAGACACAACTTTGACGACCCTGGCAGACTGAGCGCTTGCCAGTGCACCCCTATCTCGACACGCCCGGTCCGATCGCGTTTGCGCATCGGGGCGGGAACCGGGCGGCGCCGGAGAACACGATGGAGGCCTTCGAGCACGCCGTGTCGCTCGGATACCGGTATCTCGAGACCGACGTCCACCTCACGGCGGACGGTGTGCTCGCTGCGTTCCACGACGCCGACCTGACGCGCACGTGCGGCATCGAGCGGAACATCGCGGCGATGTCGGTCGCCGAGGTCGCCGACGCACGGATCGACGGCACGCACGAGATCCCCCTGATGGAGGACCTGTTCCGCCGGTTTCCCGACGCCCGGTTCAACATCGACGCCAAGTCCGAGGCCTCCGTCGAGCCGCTCGCAGCCTTGGTGCAGGAACTCGACGTCATCGACCGCATCTGCCTCGCGTCGTTCAGCTGGCGATCGCTCGCCCGCCTCCGCAAGCTGCTCGGTCCGCGCCTGCTGACGAACCTCAGCCCGCAGGAGGTCGTCGGCCTGCGGGTCATCGGTCGCCTGCCGCACCGTTCGCCCCGCGCCGCACAGGTGCCGACCCGCTCCGGCCGGCTGACCATCGTCAACGAACGGTTCCTCGCGTCAGCGCATCGGGCGGACATCGCCGTCCATGTCTGGACGATCAACGATCGCCCGGAGATGGAGCGGCTTCTCGATCTCGGCGTCGACGGCATCATGACCGACGACACCGAACTGCTGCGCGACGTCTACGCCGAGCGCGGGCTCTGGCCGGACTGAGCTCGCCGCGGCAGGGTGGTCGAGAGCATCCACACGCCGGACGCGAGCAACCAGACCGCGCCGACCGCGGCGATCGGCACCCCCCACTCGGTCCGGATCAGTCCGGCATTGGGGGCGAACGAGACACCGGCCGACACACCACCGACGTACAGGCCGGCGACGATCGCAACGCAGCCGCTGACGACGGCCCGCCCTGCCCAGGCGGCCACGGTCGCGCCCACGACGAGCAGCGGCACGAGCGGCCACACCCGCGCCGCCCACCCGAACAGGCCGTCCTCTGCGAACCCCAGCCGTTCGGCGATGTCGAGCAGGTCGAAGCTCGAACGGGTGGTCTCGCCTGATCGCAGCCACGGGGCGAACACGCCGCCGAGCACGACGATCCCGGCGGCCGTCATCACGATGCTGCGCCGGTGATCCGCAGTTGGGGCCCGGCCGGGCGCGGCGCGCATGGTCCGATCGTCGCACATTCACCTCAGACCAGAACCGCATCGGCGCCACTGTGGGCGGGTCGACAGGCGCTACCTGTCCAGCAACGCGTGCTCGAACGGGAACTCGCTGAGCAGCTCGGTGCCGGTGTCGGTGACGAGGACCTGCTGTTCGAGCTTGACGCCCTCCTTGCCGTCAGCTGCGCCGATGAAGCTCTCGACGCACAGCGTCATCCCCGGCTCGATCACGCCGTCGTAGCCGGCCGCATCGAAGTCGGCGCAGTGGTAGAGGTACGGGTACTCCCCCGACATCCCGCAGCCGTGCGCGGACAGGTAATAGCGGTGGGCGAGGAACCGTTCGGGGATGTCCCACGCCCGCTCGGCGTACTCCCGGAACCCGAGGCCCGGCTCGATGATGCCGACGTTGTGCTCGACCTGCGCGTGCGCGACGCGGTACAGCTCGCGCTGCGCCGCCGTCGGCTCGGCGGGGCCGACATGGAACGTGCGTGAGAAGTCGGCGTAGTACCCGTGGCAGCCGACGACGTCGGTGTCGAGCGCGACGAGTTCGTTCGGTCGGATCGTGCGTGCCGCCGATTCCTGGAACCATGGGTTCGTCCGCGGGCCGGAGTTCAGCAGCCGCGTCTCGCAGTAGTCGCCATTGCCGACGATCACCGCCCGGTGGAGTACCGACCACAGTTCGTTCTCGGAGATGCCGGGCCGAATCGCGTCCCGCAGTTCACCGACCGCACCCTCGACCATCCGCAGCGACGCCCGGATGCAGGCGATCTCGCCGTCGGACTTGATCGCCCGGGCCATCTCGACCGGCTCCTGCGCGTCGACGATCTGCACGCCGGTTGCAGCGAGTGCGATCGCCGCGCCAGCGTTGAACCGCTCGACACCCACCACCGGGTCGGAGTCGCCGACGAGCGAGCGGATCGTCGCTGCGATCTCCTCGGCCCACGTCCGTTCACGCGCCGCGATCTCGGCGCCCCCAGCGACGAAGCTCGCCGTGGTGGCTGGCCGCACCTCGTCGATCGTGTCCAGCCCGTTGGCGAGGTGTTCGCAACCGGTGAACTCGTGGAGGATCGAGTGATCGGCAGTCAGGACCAGGTAGCGCGACGGCGCGTTGCGGGACGTGAACACCTGCATGTTGCGCGCGCCGGTGGCGTAACGGATGTTGATCGCGTCGCCCAACACGACCGCTGCGATGTCGCGCGTCGCCATCTCGTGGCGCACGCGCTGCAACCGGTATCGGCGGACGGCCGCGAGGTCGATCCCCGCGCTTTCCGGCGCCGCGTCGAGCAGCGACGTCCATGAACGGTCACCGTGCCAGTCGAGCATCGTCACCCGCCCATCCTCGCGCCCGGCGGGACCGGCGGCGGACGGACCGAGTCGCGGCGAGACGGTTCTGTCGACATTGTGATGCGGGTTCCGCACCGATCCGTCCACAGAACCAGAGCGGCGACCGAGTGGCAGCCGATCCGACCGTCGCACAGGTCCTATGGTCGCGACGATGAGCGACGCCAACCCACCTCGCGGATCGGTCCGCGCCCCGCGCCACCTCGTGGCGACGGCGGACCACCTGGCGACGACCGGGGGCAACGAGATGTTCGCCCGCGGCGGCAACGCGGTCGACGCCGCGATCGCGGCCAATGCGGCGATCGCCGTCACCGGCCCGCATCTGTGCGGGATGGGTGGCGACCTGTTCGCCCTCGTCCACGTCGACGGGACCGTGTTCGCACTCAACGCGGCGGGGCGCGCCGGGTCGGGCGCCGACGCGGCGGCGATGCGGGCCGAGGGGCTGACGGAGATGCCGTTCCGTCTCGACGTCCGCTCGGTCACCGTGCCCGGCTGCGTCGACGGCTGGATGGCGCTGCACGAGCGCTTCGGATCGCTCTCGCTGGACGTCGTGTTGGCGCCCGCGCAACGTCTCGCCGCCGAGGGCTTCCCGTGCAGCCCCCTCCTCGCCGGCCTGGCGGACCGGCTCGACCCCACCAGCCGGGCGAACCTCGCCGAACTGGCCGAGCAGGCATCAGCAACCGGTGCGCTGATCCGCCGGCCCGGCGTCGCCCGGGCGCTCGACGACATCGCCTCCGGCGGGCGCGACAGCTTCTACGGCGGCGAGTTCGGCGCCGGCCTGATCGAGTTGGGCGGCGGGTTGTTCAGCGCCGACGACCTCGCCACCTCGCAGGCGAACTGGGAGGCGCCGTTGAGCGCCGATGCATTCGGCGTCTCGCTGCACACGATCGGGCCGAGCACCCAGGGCTACCTCGCGCTGGGTGCGAGCCGGCTCGCGGAACGACTGCCACTGCCGGACGACCCCGACGACGAGCGCTGGGCGCACCTGCTGATCGAGGCCGCAATCACGGCGGGCCACGACCGGCCGGATGTGTTGCACGAACACGCCGACGGCAACGCGCTGATCGCGATGATCGACGCACGGCTGGACGAGATCGACACCGAACGGGCGACCGAGCGGTGGGCGCCCGACGGCGACGGTGACACCACCTACCTCTGCACGGCCGGGCGGGACCGCGACGGCCGGCTGATGGGCGTGTCACTGATCCAGTCGAACGCGTCGGGGCTCGGCAGCCACCTGGTCGAACCGCACACCGGCATCAACCTCCACAACCGCGGGATGGGGTTCAGCGTCGACGCCGGCCACCCCGCGGAGTTCGGGCCAGGTCGCCGCCCCCCGCACACCCTCGCGCCCGCGCTCGCCACCCGCGGCGACGACCTCGTCAGCGTGTTCGGCACGATGGGTGGCGACGCCCAACCGCAGATCCTGCTGCAGCTCGCGGCGCGGCTCTTCCATCACGGCCACTCCCCTGCCCTCGCCGTGAATGCCGGACGGTGGGCGCTGAAGGGCCCGGAGACCGGCTTCGACACCTGGACGGCACCGGGAGGTCCGCACGTCGCGGTCGAGGGTCACGCCCCCTCGGGATGGGTCGACGCGCTGGCTGTCCGCGGCCACCGCACCGCACGCGATGCCGGGTGGAGTTCGGGCTTCGGCCACGCCCACGCGATCGTCGTCGAGAGCAACGGCACGCTCGCCGGTGCGGCCGACCCGCGCACGGTGGTCGGCAGCTGTACCGGTGCGTGAGCGACCGGTGACTCAACCCCGAAATCTGACGGTTTGAGCCCGCCCTGCGGGACGCGAGCGCCAGATTTCAGGGGGAAGGGAGGTCACCGGAGGAGTGGTACGACGTCTTCGATGAACCGCGCCATCTGCTCGTCGGCCTTCTTGTACGGGTCGCCGAGCAGGTGCGGGAAGATCGTCAGATTCTCGAACCCGAGCAGGTCCTTGAGGAACTGCACCTCGGCGGCGACGTCAGCGGGTGTGCCGAGCAGGATCGTCTTGTTCTCGATCGACTCGTCGAGCGTCGGGATCAGGCCGGGCGGCGACGGCTTGCCGTCGGGGCCCATGTAGCCGCGGCTCCAGCCGTATGGGCCGAGGAACTTCCAGAACTCGTCGTGGCCGGGCAGTGCGGTGGCCCGGGCCTCTTCCATCGTGTCCTCGATGCGCACCGACACGACGAGCATCCGCTTCTCGTGCGGTGCCAACTCGTGGCCGTCATGAGCGACCGCGTACGTGTCGCCGTACGTGTCCCAGAACCGCTTGATGAACGAGTAGTGCTGGTTCCAGAACACCGCCCCGTGGCCGACGACCGGCACGTAGTCGAGCGTCGGTGGTGATGTGACCGCCTGCCAGATCTCGTACGGGTACAGCGGCCGCGGCACGAGCGTGAGGTGCTGCACCGTCGAGCCGCGGTCGGGGATGCCCGGCAGCGGGACCTGGAAGTGCGAGCCACCGAACGAGAACGTCTCGTTGTCGAGTGCGCGCCGGACGATCTCCATCGACTCCTCGAAGATCTCGCGGTTGAAGACATCGGCGGCGGCCTGGTCCGGGTTGTCCTGTGAGCCGATCGACACCCCCTTGTCGTTGAGGTGCAGCACTTCACGCGGGACGGTGCCGCGCCCGACGCCGAGGATCGCCCGGCCACCGGACAGGTTGTGCAACGTCGCGAAGTCCTCTGCGAGCCGCATCGGGTTCCACTGCGGCACGACGTTGAACATCGCGCCGAGGCGCAACTTCGTCGTCTGCGCGGCGATCCACGTGGAGATCATCATCCCGTTCGGGATCACCTCGTAGCCCTCGTGCTGGAAGTGGTGCTCGGTCGTCCAGAACGAGTCGTACCCGAGCCGCTCCGCCTCCTTCGCCGAGTTGACGTACTCGAGCGTCGCCTTCCAGCAGTCCTCGTTGGCGTACCGGCGGTCCATCGGGTTGGGCAGGCCCGCGCCGGCGTCGTCCATCTCCACGCCGCCGAAGAAGAACGCCCCCAGTTTCAGCGGTGAGGCTGCACGATCGTTGCTGTCGGCCATGGCGTCTATGTTCGCGCACATGACGTCCGTACTCCTGCAGGGAGCGGTCACCCTCGACGACAGCGGCGCCGGCGCGCCGCGCCACCGGGATGTGCGGATCGTCGACGGCGTGATCAGCGACGTCGGCACGCTGCCGCCGGGCGACAACGACGACGTCACCGACCTCGACGGGTACCTGCTGCTCCCCGCAGCGGTCGAACCACATGCCCACCTCGACAAGGCGTTCCTCGCCGAGCGGATCGAGAACCCGACCGGCGATCTGATGGGTGCGATCCTGGCGATGCGGGAGCACCGCCATCTGCTGACGGTCGCCGAGACGGTCGAGCGGGCGGAGCGGGCCGCGCGGCTGATGGCTGCGAACGGATACCGCGCGGTGCGGACCCACGCCGACACGACGATCGAGCACGGGCTGCACAGCATCGAGGCGCTCGCCGAGGTGAAGCGACGGGTTGCGGACGTGATCGACGTCGAGATCGTCGCGCTCTGTGGCTGGCCCGTGCTGGGGCCGGACAATGCACCGCAGCGTCAGTTGCTCGTCGACGCGCTGCACTCCGGCGCCGATCTCGTCGGCGGATGCCCGCACCTCGAGGACGGCGATTCGCGCGGTGCCACCGAGTTCCTGCTGCAGACCGCCACCGATCACGGCGTCGGCGTCGACCTGCACACCGACGAGACGCTCGACCCCGGCGCGTGCGGGCTCGCCGAGCTTGCCGAGTTGGTCGCCGCAGGTTTCGAGCATTCCGTGACCGCCAGCCACTGCGTCAGCCTCGGGATGCAGCCCGAATCGGTCCAGCGGGTGACGGCCGAAGCGGTTGCTGCGGCCGGGATCGGCGTGGTCGCACTCCCCCACACCAACTTGTTCCTCCAGGGACGTGGCCATCTGCCGATGCCGCGTGGACTGACCGCCGTCGACGCCCTTCGCGCCGCCGGGGTGCGGGTCGCGGCGGGTGCCGACAACCTCCAGGATCCGTTCAACCCCGTGGGCCGGGCATGCCCGTTCGAGACCGCCGGGCTGATGATCTTGGCCGCCCACCTGCTGCCGGCCGATGCCTGGCAGTCGGTCAGCGCCGTCGCCGCCGACGTGACCGGGGCACCACCGGCGGGCATCGCCGCCGGATCGCGGGCAGATCTCGTCGCGGTGCGGGCGACTACGCTCCGGGAAGCAATTGCGTTCGGCCCGGTCGATCGCATCGTGTGGCGCCACGGCCGGCGTCTCGCCACATGACTCATGTCCGCGCAGCGTCAGGAGCCCAGCACGTGTCGGTAGATGCCACCGTCGAGTCGAGCGACAGCGCGGCGGCAGACGGCCACGCGCTCGAGTTCTCCGGCCTGTCGATGGTGTTCCCCGACGGCACGCACGCCTTGGAGGACATCTCGTTGAGCGTCGACCGCGGCGAGTTCGTCACGCTCGTCGGTCCGTCCGGGTGTGGCAAGTCGACGTTGCTGCGCATCGCGTCCGGCCTCGAACGGCACACCGGCGGTGAATGCCGGGTCGACCGGGACTCGATCGGTTACGTCTTCCAGGACGCGACGCTCTTCCCGTGGCGCACCGTACGCCGCAACGTCGAGCTGATCGCCGAGTTGCACGGCGTCGACGCGAAGTCGATGACCCCGAAGGTCGAGGAGTCGCTCGAACTCGTCGGCCTGAAGGAGCACGAGACGAAGTACCCCAAGCAGCTGTCCGGCGGGATGAAGATGCGGGCCTCGCTGGCCCGGTCACTCGTTCTCCAGCCGGACGTGTTCCTGTTCGACGAGCCGTTCGGGGCGCTCGACGAGATCAGCCGTGAGCGCCTCAACGACGAACTCCTCGCGTTGTTCAAGGCGAAGGACTTCGCCGGCCTGTTCATCACCCACTCGATCGCCGAGGCGGTGTTCCTGTCGACCCGCGTGCTCGTGATGTCGGCGCGGCCCGGCCGGATCATCGCCGACTACGACGTGCCGTTCGCCTATCCCCGCGAGCACGACATCCGCTATGACGCGGCGTTCGCCGAGTTGAGCGGCAAGATCTCCCACGACCTCCGCGGGGCCCACGAATGAGCGTGATCGACGAGTCGGGCGCGGCGGCTTCGCACGTCAGTGCCGGCCGCACCGCCGAGGTCGCGGTCGTCCCTCCGGTCGGTCCACCCGGTGAGGGGCTGCGCCGCTTCGTCGGACCCGGCGTGGTGTTCGCGCTCTTCGTCGGCTTCTGGTACTTCACTCACCACGTGCTGATGTCCGACGCGCGCAAGTTCCTCGTGCCGCCGCCGCACCACGTGATGCGCGACGCATTCTTCACCTGGGACATCCCGCGGGGAACCGGCGGTTCACGGACCGGGGGCGGACTCAGCCGCAACCTCGAAGGACTGTGGTCGTCCACCCAGGTCGCCGCGCTCGGCCTTGCGATCGCCATCCTCATCGGGCTGGCGCTGGCGACCGCGATGAGCCAGGCGAAGTGGGTCGAGAACGCGTTCTATCCGTTTCTCGTCGCACTGCAGGCGATGCCGATCCTGGCGTTCGTCCCGCTGATCGGTGCGCTGTTCGGCTTCGACTTCTGGTCCCGGGTGCTCGTGTGCATCATGATCGCGCTCTTCCCGATCGTGGCGAACACGCTGTTCGGGCTGATCTCGGTCGAACGCGGCTACCACGAGCTGATGAACCTGCACGGCGCGTCGCGATGGACGAAGCTGCGCAAGTTGCAGTACCCGGCGGCGATGCCGTCGATCTTCACCGGGCTGCAGATCTCGGCCGGGTTGTCGGTCGTCGGTGCGGTCGTCGGTGACTTCTTCTTCCGCCAGGGCGAGCCGGGGATCGGACGCCTGATCAACACGTACCAGAACTCCAACGAGACCGAGCAGATGTACGGCGCGGTGATCATGTCGGCGCTGCTCGGTATTGCGGTCTTCCTGGGGTTCGGCATCCTCGGGCGTCGTGTCGTGAGCCATTGGCACGAGACCCGCAACGCCTGAAACACGATGTTCACATGGGCGTCGCGGCGTACCGACCTGATTCCTCTAGTGTTTTGCGCGCCGGCGTGAACGCTCCGGCGTACTTCCAACGACTCCAGGGGGAGACACCATTCTCATGCGACGCACTCGCTTGACACACCTGGCCGCGCTCGGCGCCGCCACCGCACTCACGCTGGCCGCATGCGGCAGCGACGACGACACGCCGGCCGCCACCGACGCGCCACCTGCGACCGACGCACCGGCAGCCACCGAGGCACCGGCGGACACCGAACCGGCCGCTGGTGGAGCGGTCGACCTCTCGGGTGTCTGTCCCGAGACGATCGTCATCCAGACCGACTGGTTCCCCGAGGCCGAGCACGGTGCGCTGTATCAGATGATCGGCGAGGGAGCTTCGATCGACTCCGACAAGAAGACGGTGTCCGGACCGCTCGTCACGGGCGACGGGCCGACCGGCGTCAACCTCGAGGTCCGCACCGGCGGCCCGGCGATCGGCTTCCAGCAGGTCGTGCCGACGATGGCCGCTGACACGAACATCACGTTCGGGTACGTGCTGACCGACGAGGCGATCGAGAACTATCCCGACAACCCGACGACGGCATTCGTCGCACCGCTGGAGATCAACCCGCAGATCATCATGTGGGACCCGGCCACATACCCGGACGTCGAGACGATCGCCGACCTGAAGTCGGCCGACGACGGCAGCGGCGTGACGATCCGCTACTTCGAGAGCGGGGCGTACATGCAGTTCCTGCTCAGCGACGGCCAGGTCGACGAGAGCCAGCTCGACGGCAGCTACGACGGCGGCCCGGCCGTGTTCATCGCCGAAGGCGGCAAGATCGCCCAGCAGGGTTTCGCGTCCGCCGAGCCGTACAACTACGAGAACGTGTTCGAGGACTGGGCCAAGCCGGTGAAGTTCGAGCTGATCCACGATGCCGGCTGGCAGACCTATGCCGCGCCGCTCGCCGTGCTCGACTCGAAGAAGGACGAGCTCACCGACTGCATGCGGGCGTTCACGCCGGTGGTGCAGCAGGCGGTCGTCGACTACGTCGCGAACCCCGGCCCGGCGAACGAGCTGATCGTTCAGGCGGTCAACGACTACAACGACTTCTGGGTCTACGACGCGGAACTCGGTCAGTGGTCGGTCGACCAGCAGGTCTCACTCGGCCTGGTCGGCAACGGCCCCGACGACATCGTCGGCAACTTCGACGAGGCTCGCGTGGCGGGCTTCATCGAGGTCGCTTCGCCGGTGTTCGGCGTCGACGGCCTCACGCCGGCCGACCTCGTGACGAACGAGTTCATCGACCCCAGCATCGGTCTGTAGTCCGTCGCCGGATGCGACGGGCTTCAGACCTCCGGTCTGGCCCGTCGCATCCCGGCCCCGGGGCGGCTTCGCCGCCTCATCGCCTGCGGCGCTGCTCCAGAGTCCTCGGGCTGACGCCCGAGCGGTCGCCTGCGGCGCCCGAACGGGGGCAACGGGCCCGCTCGTTTACATCGGTAACTCGAACGTTTCGATCTCGGCCAGGGCGGCGCAGAACGCGTCGACGGCGCCGTCGAACAACGCCTTGCCGCGCTCTGCCGTGGCGGTCGTCGGGTCGCCGATGTGGCCGTCGGGTCCGAAGTCGTTCGACAGCCAGCCGAACGCGACACTTCCGCCGAATCGGACGTGGTCGTTCGACGCGAGCGATTCCGGGATGTTGCGCGTCGCGGTCGCCATGTCGACCAGTTCCGGCGCGAGATGCAAGAGCAGTGACGTCTCGTCCGTCCCCGCGTGGATGCCCATCCCGAGCTCGTCGGCGGCCGACGAACCGCCCTGGTCCGGCGGCACGCTCGGGTGCGCGAGAAACGTCATCAGCCCGTGCGCCAGACGCAGTTCGCGGTTGGCGGCACCGACGAGCGCCGAGTTGCCACCGTGGCCGTTCATGAACACGAGCTTGCGGGCGCCGGTCGTCGCGACGCAGCGTCCGATGTCGTCGAGCACCGCGAGCATCGTGGTGGCCGACAACCAGATCGTGCCCGCCGACCAGGCGTGCTCGTTCGACTTCGTGTAGGCGAGCGACGGCAGCAGCCAGACGTCGAGTTCCTCGCCGACGCGATCGACCGCGCGGCGTGCCACACGTTCGGCGATCAGCAGGTCGGTGTTGAACGGCAGGTGCGGCCCGTGTTGCTCGATCGCGCCGAGCGGTTGGACGAAGATGCTGCGATCGGAGATCAGCCGGGCGACGTCGGGGGCGCGGAGTTCGGCGAGAAGTCGGGAGTCGGATGCCACGGCGCAACGTTACGTGGTCGTCACCGGCGTCGGGCAGACTGGCCGCGATGGCGAGCGCGCACGGCGACGACTACGACGCGATCGTGGTGGGCGCCGGCCACAACGGCCTCGTCACGGCGGCCTACCTCGCCGGTGCCGGCATGCGCACGCTGCTGTTGGAAGCTCGGTCCGCCGTGGGCGGCACGGCGGCGAGCGAGCCGTTCGCCGGTGCGACCGTCAACATCTGCAACTGCGACCACCTGACGTTTCGGACGACGCCGGTGTTCGACGAGTTGTCGCTGGGCCGACACGGCCTGCGGTATCTCGGCGTCGAACCGGCGCAGCACAACATGGCGTGGAAGGAGGACGGCTCGACGAGCGCGCCGTGGACGCTCCACCACGATGTCGACGCGACGCTCGACTCGCTCGCGCAGGGTCATCGGGCCGACGTCGACGGCTACCGGCGGTACGTACGCTCGGCTCGACCGGCCGTGGAGATGATCCTCGGCGCGGCCGCTGAACCGCCGACGCTCACGTCGCTGTCGTGGCTCGCCGTTCGGAGGCGGTTCGCAGGTACCGGCACCCTGCTGCGGTGGTCCCGGCGCAGCGCGGGCGACGTGCTGCGCTCCTTCTTCTCGACGGAGGCGGTGATGGGCCCGGCCGCCGTCACCGGGCCGATGGTCTGGGGCATCTCGCCCGAGCACGCCGGCTCGGGGTTGGGC
>JABDKP010000037.1 GCA_013002175.1 Ilumatobacter sp. | reverse complement strand
GTCAGGAACCGTCAGCGCTGCGGCGCCGGGGCACGAACGCGCCGACGACCCATACACGTCGAACACGCCGGGCGACGTCTCGGTGGCGTACATCGAGGTGCGGGTCGTGCCGTTCCAGCGGATCGGTGCGCCGTGCGACACGACGCCCACCGTGCCCTGACCGTCGAACGCCAGCAGCCGGACGCGGATCCGCTGTCCGGCCGGGACGGTCGTGTTCTTCGTTCCGCCGAAGTAGTGGTCGAGGATCCACTGCCAGGACTTGCCCTCGTCGACGGCGTAGCCGTAAGCGCCCCACTGGCTCATCCCCCGTCCGTGGCCGTGGCCGGTGCCGTCGACGACGACGGCGACGATGTCGTTGCCCGCCGCGGTGGCGACGGGCGCGGCCAGCGGCGAGTGGGGCGCACCGAAGGGCAGCAGCCCGATCGTCAGCACGACGGCGCACAACGCGCCGACGACTCCCAGTCCAACTCTCCGCATGTCACCGAACCGTAATATTTGGCGACACCCCGATGGCGTCGGCCCACCCTGTTTGTCGGCACCTCGGAACCGGTTCTTGACCAGGCGATTCCCGGCGCCACGGGCTCAGGCCGGGACGGCGGCCACGGCCAGTGCGTCGACCAGGTCGTTCATCCGATCGCCACTGTGACCCTTCACCCAGCGGAACCGCACGTCACCGGCGTTCACGAGCTCGATCAGTGGCTTCCACAGGTCGTCGTTCGCGACCGGCTGCTTCTTCGAGTTCTTCCAGCCGTTGCGCTGCCAGTTGACCCACCACCGGTCGCGGAAGCAGTTGACGACGTAGGTGGAGTCCGACACGATCTCGATCGGCAACGGTGCGCCGTGATCGTCCGCGACGGTCGCGTGGGTCCGCAGCGCGTCGAGCACCGCGTAGATCTCCATCCGCTGATTCGTCGTGTGCGACTCGCCCCCGGAACCGTTCGGCTCGCCGTCGGGCGACACCGCCCAGGCCCAGCCGCCGGGCCCGGGATTGCCCTGGCATGCGCCGTCGGTGTAGATCACGAGCTCCTGCATCGTGCCGAAGCTACGCCGCGCTGTGGCGCAATTACGCCATCCGGTGGGTACCCGGCGGTAACCCTGCGAGAATGGCCGCCATATGATTTTCGATGGCCACGTGCACCAGCTTCCCGACGTCGATCCGACCGAGACGCAGGAATGGCTCGACAGCCTCGACGCGGTCGTCGACACGCACGGCAAGACGCGGGCGCGCTACCTGCTGTCGCGGCTGATGCAGCGGGCGACCGAGGCCCAGGTGTCGTTCCCGGCCACGGTGTCCACGCCGTACGTCAACACGATCCCACGTCACGAAGAGCCGTGGTTCCCCGGCGACGAACACATCGAGCGCCGCATCCGGGCCTTCATCCGGTGGAACGCGGCGACGATGGTGGTCAAGGCGAACAAGGCCGCCGACGGCATCGGCGGCCACCTGTCGACGTTTGCGAGCTCCGCCGCGCTCTACGAGATCGGCTTCAACCACTTCTTCCGCGGGAAGGAGAACGGCACCCCTGGCGACCATGTCTACTTCCAGGGCCATGCGGCACCGGGCGTGTACGCACGGGCGTTCCTCGAGGGCCGCCTCACGGCAGAGGACCTCGACCACTTCCGCCGTGAAATCGGCCGTGACGGGCAGGGCCTGTCGTCGTACCCGCATCCCCGGCTGATGCCCGACTTCTGGGAGTTCCCGACCGTCTCGATGGGGCTCGGCTCGCTGACCGCCCTGTACCAGGCTCGCTTCAACCGCTACCTGCTGAACCGCGAACTCGACGACACGACGCAGAGCCGGGTGTGGGCGTTCCTCGGCGACGGCGAGTGCGATGAACCCGAGACGCTCGGGGCGATCTCGCTCGCCTCGCGTGAGCAGCTCGACAACCTCGTCTTCGTCGTCAACTGCAACCTCCAGCGCCTCGACGGGCCGGTCCGCGGCAACGGCAAGGTGATCCAGGAGCTCGAGGCGACCTTCCGTGGCGCGGGGTGGAACGTGATCAAGGTGATCTGGGGTTCGAAGTGGGACGAGCTGCTCGCGCAGGACAAGGACGGCGCGCTGCTCAACAAGATGAACAACACGGTCGACGGCGAGTTCCAGCGCTACGCCGTCGAGTCCGGTGACTACATCCGCGACAACTTCTTCGGTCCTGACGAGCGGCTGCGCCAGATGGTGTCGCACCTCAGCGACGAGGAACTGCGCAACCTGCCCCGCGGCGGCCACGACTACCGCAAGCTGTTCGCGGCGTACAAGGCGGCCACGGAGAACCTCGGCTCGG
>JABDKP010000024.1 GCA_013002175.1 Ilumatobacter sp. | reverse complement strand
GGCGCTCGACAAGACGACGACCACCGCCGCAGGCGCGGCAACCAAGGTCACCGGCAACCGCAAGGGCCAGGCCGCGCTCGCGGCGTCGGGCCTCGGGTTGATCGTCGGCGGCATCGTGCTCGCCGTGCTGTTCTCCGACTTCGTCGTCGTCGGCATCTCCCTCGCGCTCGCGGGCGTCATCGGCCTGGCGACCCTGCTCCCCCAGGTGCAGGCCTGGATCGACGAGAAGGCCAACGCGTGAGGAAATTGCGCATCGGGTGCGCAACAACCTCACGCGTTCGTGCGGTGAGGTGACGAGGGGCGACGCCTGAGCCTCAGTCGTCTTTGAGCGCGACGGCGTTCGGGGTGACGTTCATCTTCGGCTCGTATTCGGACACCTCGACGGTGCGACCCTCACGCTGGAACGCCGCCCGCAGGTCGGTGCGGCACGACTCGCACGGTCCGTAGAAGTCGTCGTCGACAGCGGTCTGGCAGCGAGGGCACGTGAACTCCACCGACGGGACGCTACAACGCGTACGATCCTCTGCGATGCCAGACTCGCGCCCACCGATCTTCGACGACGGTGGGGATCTCCCCGACGTTGACCGCAGTCGGCGCGACGACTCCCGCCTGATCGACGAACCGGTCGATCGCTACGGCGACCTGCGGCATCCCAACTTCCTTGTCCGCCGTGCGATCGTCGTCGGCGTCGCGGTTGCGGCGATCGCCGGGGGCGCGGTCGTCGTCAGCAACTTCATCGGCGAGGACGGCGACGAGTCGGGCGCCGCGTTCACCAGCAGCGACTGGAACACGATCGTGTCGATCGACGACATCACCGGCAGCATCGTGCTCGTCGACGATGCCGGTGAGGAGACCGAGCGCTTCCGCATGGGCGTGCAGCCGCTGAACGAGTCGCTCCTGCTCGGCGACACCGTCTTCGGCGGGACCGACAACGAGATCGCGTACGTCTCGTTGCGCGACATCGAGACCGTGAGCACGATCGACCTGGCGTCCTCGACGGCGCTGCTGATGCCGTCCGGGAGTGCCCAGACGTTGATGGCCGCCAGCCCCGGCGCCGGCCGTGCGGTCTTCGTCAACGCGAGCTCGGACGAAGTGATCGACACCGCCGCACTCGACGAGATCGTCGGCTCGCGCTACGACATCCAGTTGGCCCGGAGCGACCCGTCCGGCCGCCACGTGCTCGTCACGGACTCCGGCAACTTCCAGAGCGTGCTGTTCTCCTTCGACCGCGACACGCCGTCGTTCTTCCCCGGCCTCGCACTGGCGGTCAGCGACTCGCTCGTCGTCACCGCCCAGAACGTCGGCACCGATGCGACCGTCAACGTGTTCAACCACGACGGCGAACCGGGCGTGGTCGCCCGCACGAAGTCCGTGCGGGCCGGGATGGTCGTCTCCGGCGGCGTCGTGCTCGTCACCGTGGACGGCGGCGTGGTCATGCTGTCGCTCGACGACGGATCGGTTTCCGAGGTCAGCCAGTTGACGATCGGGGCCGTGCTTGAAGGTCACGTCGCGGTGCGCGGCGACCGGCTGATCGTGATCGGCGAGGCCGGTACGGCCGTCATCGACGACGCAGGTGCCGTACTCGCCGACCTGCCCGATGCGGTTCCGACGATGACAGGCATCGACGTCGTCGCCCCGCGCCGCAACGACTGCCTGATCGTCTCCCGCGAAGCGGTCGGCGAGATCGCGGTGATCGACCTTGCGGACGGCACCATCCTCGCTGAGGCGCTCGCCAACCCCGAGGTGCTCGCCGGCACGGACGGGTGCCGTGTCCTCGTGCCGACGACGTCGGGCTACCTGCTCGTCACGCGCGAAGGAGTGTTGCGGGCAACCGTGACCGGCAGCGTGGTCGCCATTGCGCCCGACGCTCGGCACATCGTGGTCGACAACGCCAACCGGCTCGAGCTGCTCCCGGTCGTCACCGAAGACAACGTGCCGGTCGAGGACGAGCCGATCGACATCGGCCGCAGCGGGCGCGCCGTGCACTTCGCAGAGTTGTGAGCGACCACCCAGGCGCCGACGACGCTCATGACTCGGCGGCGTTCGTCGAGATCGCCGACGGCAACACCCGGTGGCGGTTCGAGCGTGAGTTCCTGACGTCGAACTGGCGGTGCCTCTACGGCGACGGCTGCAAGGGCATCCTCGACCGGCCCGCTCCGGAGCTGCATCAGGGTTGCTGTTCGCTGGGCGCGCACTTCGGCGACGGGCCGCCGGGACAGGCGGAGGCGATGACCGTTTCCGCGTATGCGCAGATGCTGACCCCCGAACAGTTCCAGCATCACGCAGACGCCCAGGACGAGGCGGCCGGCGGCATCTTCGGCGATGCCGAGCGGACCCACACGCGCGTCGTCGACGGCGCGTGCATCTTCCTCAACCGGCCCGGCTTCGCAGGCGGCGTCGGGTGCGCGCTGCACATTGGCGCCGTCGAGTTCGGTGACTCGCCGACCGAGTGGAAGCCGTCGGTGTGCTGGCAGCTGCCGCTGCGCGTCGATTGGCAGGAGTTCGATGCCACCGCCGAGACGGCGACCGTGCGTCGCTGGACCAGGGCCGACTGGGGCGACCACGGCACGACGATGGCGTGGTGCTGCACCGAGCGGTCCGAGGGCGGCGAGGCATACACCGGCGACACCGCCGTCGTCGACTCGATGCGCGACGAGCTGACCGCCCTCGCCGGCGAAGCCGTGTACGTCGAACTCCGGTCCCGCTTCGCGGAGTGAGAGTCGTCGCCGTGCCTGGCACAACTCCGACTCGGCTGACGTCAAAGTTGTGCCTGGCACAACTTTGACGGGGTTACGGTCGGGCCATGGATGTCGACGTGATGGTGGCGCCGCAGCCGTTGCGGGCGATGGGCGAGCTGGCCCGCCGCACGCAGGATGCGGGCTTCGACGGCATCCTGTTCACCGAGGGCGGTCGCACCGTCTACCCGGCGGTGACCGCGGCGGCGCTGGCTGCGCCGGGCCTGCACCTCTCGACGGGCATCGCCGTCGCGTTCCCACGGAGCCCGATGATCAGCGCGCAGGTCGCGTGGGAACTCCAGGAGGCGACCGACGGCCGGTTCCGGCTCGGGCTCGGCACCCAGGTCCGCACGCACGTCGTGCGCCGCTACGGGACGGCCTTCGAGCGGCCCGGGCCGCGCCTGCGTGACTACGTCCTTGCGGTCAAGGCGTGCTTCGCCGCGTTCCGCGGAGGAGGCCTCGACCACCACGGCGAGTTCTACGAGCTGACATTCATCAACCCGCAGTGGAGCCCCGGCCCGATCGACCAGCCCGACCCGTTCGTCGACATCGCGGCGGTCAACCCGTGGATGCTGAAGATGGCCGGCGAGGTCGCCGACGGCGTGCACGTCCACCCGATCGCCGAGCCCGGGTACATCGAGCGCCACGTCCTGCCGAACGTCGCCACCGGCGCTGCGTCCGCCGGGCGCGACGCCGGCGACATCGCGCTGATCGTCCCGGTGACGACGATCGTCGGCGACACCGACGAGGAGCTCGACCGCGACCGGCGGGCGGCGCGGCAGATGATGTCGTTCTACGGCTCGACGCCGAACTACGCGTTCATCTGGGACGAAGCCGGCTTCGACGGCACGACCGCCCGGATCCGCGAGAAGCAGAAGGCCGGCGACTTCGCCGGCATGGCCGCCGAGATCACCGACGACCACCTCGCCACGTTCTGTACCGAGGCGTCATGGGACGGGCTCGCCGACGCCCTGGTCGACAAGTACCGCGACACCGCAGATCGGCTCGTGCTGTACAACGCCGGCGGTGAGACGCCCGAGCGGTTCGAGCGGTACGGCGAGGTGGCCCGGCAGATCGCGCACCGCCCGTCCGCGTGACGTCGCCAGCGGCTCCGTACCCGAACAGGTCGACTCCGGCGAGCGGCGACCGGACGGCAACCTCGAGACGGATCGCGGTTCGGATGCTTGCAGTGGCCGCGATGCTCGGCAGCTGCGGCGCCGACGGCCCCGACGGTCCACGCGACACCGCGATCGACCGCGACGCAGCGATCGCAGCAGCGGTCGACGTGCGCGCGGACGGGTGCGGGCCCCGCATCGGCTTCGGCAGCGGCGCCGTGATCGGCGGCGGCGACATCGTCACCGCGGCGCACGTCGTCGCCGGCGCGTCCGCGATCGAGGTGATCGACATCGACGGCGTGCGATCCGCTGCGACTGCGGTGTATTTCGATCCGCAACTCGATCTCGCCGTGCTTCGCCCCGTCGAGGCTGTCGGTACGCCAGTGCCGTTGCGCCGCGACGACGCACGGGCCGGCGAGGCCGGCATCGTCGTGTTGCCGCGACTGACCGAGGATGCGGTCGTCGTCGAGGTGGCCGAGGTCAGCGTCATCCGTGCGGTGAACATCGAGACGACCGACATCTACCGGGAGGCCGACGTCACCCGCGAGGGATTCGAGGTCGAGGGCTCGATCGACCCCGGCGACTCGGGGGCGCTGGTCGTGCTTCCCGGCGGCGGTGCGGGCATCGTGTGGGCGCGAAGCAACCGCCGCGCCCAACGGGCGTGGGCGATCGACCTCCCGACGCAGATTCGCCACGGCACGGCCCCGTCACCCGACGCACGTCCCGTCGATGTCGGCCCCTGCCTCCCGTGACCGTGCGGCCGCCACCGGACGCGCGAAATGTTCACGATTTCCCTGTTGACCGCGTCGGCGGCCACCGATACGTTGCTATTACCACTAAGAGCGTTCGGAGCCTCGATGCCACCCCCTGACGAAGCATCAACCGCCGTATCCAGCGTCGAGGCGCGGGTCGAGATGCGCGAGCACTGGGTGCCCGTCGAAGGTGCTCAGGTCCGCATCCGCCGTCGTGGGTCCGGGCTGCCGGTGCTGTTCGTCCACGGCAGCTTCGTCGGCGGCCACCTCTGGGACGGCGTGATCACGGAACTCGCCGACGACGAGGGACTCGAGCTGGTCGTACCCGACCTGCCGATCGGCGGGCACCTGCGCGCCGCAGGGCCGGCGGCCGACCTGTCGTATGCCGGCCTCGCCGCGATGCTGGCCTCGATCATCGACGCGTTGCAGCTGCCCGAGGTGGTCATCGTGGCCAACGACAGCGGCGGCGCGATCACCCAGCATCTGCTCGCCACCGAGCCGCACCGGTGCGCGGGGCTGCTGCTGTTGTCGACCGATGCATTCGACAAGGTTCCACCGGAGTACTTCCGGTTCATCCTCCCGCCGCTCCAGCTTCCCCCGTTCTTCTGGGCCGCAGGCAAGTTGGTCCGCACGAACTTCGGCCGGCGGCTGCCGATCACGTTCGGCCATCTCGTCAAGCGACCGATGTCCAAGTCCGAGGCGGAGCGGGTCATGGGGCCACTGTGGTCGGCGAAGTACGCCCGTCGGGACGTCCGTCGCGCGATGAAGAGGCTCGACCCCGCGAGCACGATGCAGACGGTGCGCGCCTTCGACGGTGTCAGCGCGCCGGTCGACATCGCATGGTCCGCAGATGATCGGATCTTCCCGCCGGAGCACGCCGATCGGCTTGCCGCTGCGTTCCCGAACGGTCGCCGCGTCGACGACATCACCGACTCGGGGTCGTTCGCTCCGCTCGATCAGCCGGGCCAGGTCGCCGAACGCCTGCGCCAGCTCGTCGAGCGCGTCAATTCCTGACGACCCTGATCGATCCCGCCGTCAGCCGAGAACGCGATCGAGGTACGCGTTGCGGAACGTGCCCGTCGGGTCGAGCTTGGTGCGCCACATCTGGAAGGTGTCCCACTCCGGATACCGGTGGGCAAGTGTCGCCGCGGTCTGGAAGTGCAACTTGCCCCAGTGCGGCCGTCCCGCGTAGTCGTTCATGATCTGCTCGACGCCCTGGAAGTAGGCCTCGTACGGCACGCCCGCGTACTGGTGCACGGCGATCCATCCGGACGGCCGCCCGTTGGCGGTCGACAGCGGGATGTCGTCGGACGCCGACGTGCGCACCTCGATCGGGAACATCGGCTTCACCGGCAATGTGCGCACCAGCTCGTCGATCCGGCCCACTGCGTCGGGCACCGCGTCGAACGGCACGCCGTACTCCATCTCCAGGAACCGCACGTGGCGCGGGCTGCAGAACACCCTGTCGCTGCGGTCGACGAGGTCACGTTCGGCCGCCGCCGACATGATGAGCTTCGCCACCTTCGGCGCGAGCGACGGGAAGCGCCGGCCGACTCGGCACACCGTGCCGAACGCGAGGTTCTCCCCGATCCACTTGTCCTTGACGTAGCCGATTCGCGACTGCGGGGCGGCCGGCTCGTCGGTGCGGGTGTTGCGCTTGACCTGGCACCGGCGCGCCCCGGGCATCCAGTAGAACTCGACGTGGTCGGTCGAGTGCATCACAGTGCGGAAATCGGCGATCACGTCGGTCAGCGGTTCGATCGTCTCGACCGCGTGGAGGTTGAACGCGGGCACGCAGCGCAGCGTCACCTCGGTGAGGATGCCGAGCGCCCCGAGGCCGACCCGCGCGACGCGGAGCAACTCGGGTTCGTCCGTTTCGTCGGCACGCAGCACCGTGCCGTCGCCGGCGACCAGCTCGAGGCCGACGATGCGCGTCGCCAGGTTGCCGAAGGCTGCGCCGGTGCCGTGGGTGGCGGTCGAGGCGGCACCCGCGATCGACTGGCGGTCGATGTCGCCGAGGTTCGGCAGCGCCAGCCCACGCGCCGCGAGTTGATCGTTCAGCTCGCGCAGCCTGACCCCGGCCTGCACGGTCACGTCGTGCCCGTCGACCGCCAGGACCCGGTTCATCCGGTCGAGCGACAGCAGGTGGCCGTCGGTCATCGCGGCATCGGTGAACGAGTGGCCACCGGCGATCACCTTCACCCGCTCGCCGGCCTCGGCCGCCGCGCCGACGATGCGGGCGACGTCCGCAGTCGTCGTCGGCTGGTGGACCGCCAGCGGGGTGCACCGTTGATTCCTGGCCCAGTTGCGGGTGGCGACGCGCATGGTGCCGAGCGTAGGGCTGCGGCGAACGTGCCGACGAGGGCGCCGTCAGCTCGGCAGCAGCATGCGCAATGTCGAGACGGCCCGGTCGAGTTCGTCACGCGTCGTGAGGTAATGCAGCGACAGGCGCACCATCTGCGGCAGTGAGCGGCGCTCGACGTCGTAGCGCGACGAGCCCACCGACGTCAGCGAGCAGGTCACACCCGCCGACACCAGACCGTCCTGTACGCGGTGCACCTCGACCGCCGAGTGCGCGGTCGTGACGATGCCGCACTGCTTCGAACCCACGTCGTAGACGGTCATCCCACAGTCGGTGAGCAGTGTCCGGAGCTCGTCGGCGCGTGCCGCAACGGTCGCCTCGATCCGCGCCATGTCGAGCCGATCGGCGTACGCAGCGGCCTCGCCGAGCGCCAGCCAGCCGGCGGGGCTGTGCTCCCAGTACTCGTACCGGCGGGCGTCGTCGCGCAACTCGTAGCTGTCGGTGGCGTTCCACGCGGCACCGTGATGATCCGGCTGCGACGGGGCGGTGCGATCGAGCACCGACGACCGGGCATACAGGAAGCCGGTGCCGCGCGGCCCCCGGAGGTACTTGCGGCCGGTGACCGCGAGGAAGTCGCAACCGATCTCGTCGACGTCGACCACCAGTTGGCCGACGCTCTGACACGCGTCGAGGAGGTAGATCACATCGGCGGCCCGGGTCAGCGCGCCCACCTCCGCGGCGGGGTTCACGAGCCCGCCGTTCGTCGGCACGTGGGTGAGCGCAAGCATCGCCACGTCGTCCGCTCGATCCAGGCGAGCCGCGATCGCGTCGACCGACACCTGACCGGTCGCGTCGGTCGGCACGCGGTCGACGACGACGCCACGGGTCCGGGCGGCATGGATGAATGCCACCGCGTTGGCCCCGTAGGCGTGATCGTCGACGATGATCCGCTGGCCCGGCTCCATCGGCACCGACCAGAACGCCCGATTCCAGGCCTCGGCAGCGCTCCCCGCCCTGGCGATCTCGGTGGCGTGAGCGCCGATCAGGTCGGCGATCGCGGCGTACGCCGCGGCTGACTGCTCGGCGTGGCGGTCAGCGACCTCGTACCCGCCGCGGGTCGCCTCCTCCTGCAGGTAGTCCAGCTGCGTGTCGAGGACGACGCGCGGCGGCGGCGACGTCCCGGCGTGGTTGAGATGGATCAGATCGTCGGTGCAGCCCGGCGTGTCAGCCCGCAGCGCCGCGATCTCCCCGTCATCGAACGGTTCGGCCATCGCGGCGACCCTACGCGTCGCCCGACGGACCGAGGGCGTCGAGGAGGGCGTTCTCGACGACTTCGGTGAGGGCGGGGTGGACGTAGAACACCGCCCGGGCGATCTCCTCGGCCGTCTGATCGAACTCCATCGCCTGGATCAAGGGCTGGATCAGCGTCGCCGCCTGCGGTCCGATGATGTGCGCCCCGATGATCAGCCCGGTCTCGGTGTCGACGAGCACCTTCGCGAACGACGTCTCGTCGACGATTGCCCACCCGTACGCCGTCCCGGCATAGTCGCGCTGACCGACCGTGAACGGCAGCCCGCGGGCCAGTGCCTCCTGCTCGGTCAGACCGACGGTGCCGACCTGCGGGTTCGAGAACACCGCTGCCGGGACCGCCTTGTAGCTCTGCCGGCGGATGTCGTCCGGGTGGGCGA
This sequence comes from Ilumatobacter sp., assembly GCA_013002175.1. Lineage (GTDB taxonomy): Bacteria > Actinomycetota > Acidimicrobiia > Acidimicrobiales > Ilumatobacteraceae > Ilumatobacter_A. Next base: position 2,128 of record JABDKP010000024.1, on the reverse strand, counting down.
TGTTCCAGAACGCGACCGCCGCCTCGGCGTTGGCGACGTGCTTGAGTTGATAGCTGTTGGCGATGTCGCCGATCGCCCACACCCCGTCGACGTTGGTCGCCATCGAATCGTCCACCACGACCGTGCCGTGGTGGTGGCAGTCGAGGCCACCCGCATCGACGTCGAGGAGGTCACTGTTCGGCTCGCGGCCCGTCGCGACCAGCAACTCGTCGACGACGATGTCCTCGCCACCGCAGGTGATGACGATGCCGTCCGCCGTGCGCCGCACCTTGGTCGGCACATGGCCGAGTCGCAGGTCGACGCGCTGCTCGAAGACCTGGGTGAACCGCTTGCTGATGTCGAGGTCGAACTCGCGCAGCAGGGTGTGCGACCGGTTGATCAACGTCACCTGCGAACCGAGCGCCGAGAAGACGTGGCCCATCTCGACCGCAATGAACCCGCCGCCGATGATGCCGAGCCGCGGCGGCAGGTCGTCGAGCCGCATGATCGAGTCCGACGTGTGGAACCCGGTCTCGACGAGCCCGGGAATCGGCGGGACGACCGGCCGGGCGCCTGCCGCGAGCAACACCTGCGGCGCCGAGATGACACACGTGCCCTGCTCGTTGCCGGCGACCTCGAAGACCTTGTCGCCGATGAACCGCGCCGTGCCCTCGAACAACGTCACGTTCGACGAGCCGGTCGCCCGATAGTCGCGTCCCCCGTCGGAGATCGAGTCGATCCGGCCGAACACGCGATCCCGGATCGCCGGGAAGTCGGCGCCGTTGAACTGCGTGTCGATGCCGAGCCTGCCGGACGTCTGCGCGGCGAGAGCGGCGTCGGCGGGAAGCACGAACATCTTCGAGGGGATGCACCCGACGTTGAGGCACGTGCCGCCGAACGTGCCCCGCTCGACGATCGCGATGTTCCAGTCGTCGAGGTAGTCGGGGATCGAGTTGCCGGAACCGGAGCCGATGATGATCAGGTCGAACTGCTGTGGGGTGGTCGGACTGGCCGGCGAATCGCTCACGGCAGAGATACAACCACGATCCGCCGAGATTGCTTCCCTCCGCCGATCTGGGGCATGGTGGCGACGTGTTCGAACGGGGAACGGGCGACGGCTTCATCCGCTGCAGCGACGGTCATGTGCGGTGGGGGATCTACGGCGCCGCGGGTGTCGTGTTCGTCGTGCGGTCGAGCACCGACGGCGATCACCCGGGCGAGCCGGTGGTGATGCTCCAGAAGCGTTCGGCGATGGCCCACGAGGGCGGGACGTGGTCGTGTGCCGGTGGCGCGCTGCATCGCGGCGAGATGCCGATCGACGGCGCGATGCGCGAAGCAGCCGAGGAGGTCGGCGCCATCCCGGGCACGCCGCGGGTCCTCGGTGAGTACCTGTTCAAGCCGGCGCTCGACTGGGCGTACACGACGATCGTCGTCGAGGTCGACGAGCCGTTCGGATCGTCGGTCAACTTCGAGACCGACGAGGTGGAGTGGTTTCCCGTCGACGAGGTCGATCACCTCCCCCTGCACGCCGGCTTCGCCGCCGCGTGGCCGCACATCAAGGACATCGTCACCGGCGAGTCGTAGCCGACGTCAAAGTTGTGCCTGGCACAACTTTGTCTAGACGGACTCGGGGGTTTCGCCCGGGCGGTTGCCGACGATGCCGACGAGGTGGGTGTGGTCGTTGTAGCGGGCGAGGCGCCAGGCGCCGTCGGCGTCGATGTGCCACTCGTTGATCGACGTGTTCGCCGGGCTGACCGCCGGGATCGCCGTCAGATCGGCGGCGCCACCGGGCCACCGACGGACCGCTGACACCATGATCACGCCGCCGTGGCACACCACCCACACGGTCTTGCCCTGATGCGTGCCGACGATCCGGTCGGTCGCCGCCAACACCCGTGTCCCGAACTCGTGTCCCGACTCGCCGCCGGGCGACAGCGGGTTGTGCCAGTCGGTCCACGGCGCCCTGCCGTACTTCGTGGTGTACTCCGCGATCGTCAGACCCTCCGCCTCGCCGGACGTCCGCTCGATCAGGTCGGCGTGCTGTTCCGGGGCGATCCCGGTCGGCCCGGCGATGATCTCTGCGGTGTGCACGGCGCGACGCATCGTCGACACCAGCACCACGTCGGGTTGCACGTCGTCGTCGGCGGCG
>JABDKP010000023.1 GCA_013002175.1 Ilumatobacter sp. | reverse complement strand
CGGGAGATGATCGCCACGACCAGTGCGCCGACGGCGAGCCCGACGATCGCCGAGATCGCGGTGTTGACCGACCAGGCGAGCACACCGCCGATGCTGCCGACGTCTTCGACCGCGTGCTCAGCGTCGTGCACGAGGTCGTACGGCGCATGCCAGCCGAGTTCCTCGGCGCCGACGAGCAGGATGTGGCCACCGACCCACAGCATTGCGGCGGTGCCGAGGATCGTGAGCCCGGTCAGCAGTTTCGGCATCCCGTTGACCATCGCCCGGCCGATCTTCTTCCACGCGTCGTGGCCCTGCTCGGCGAGCCGCAGGCCGATGTCATCCATCTTCACGATCAGCGCGACCACCCCGTAGACGATCGCGGTGATCAGCAGGGCGACGACGATGAGGATGATCGCCCGCTGCAGCAGCCCCTCGTCGATCACCTCCTTGAGCGAGATGACCATGATCTCGGCGGACAGGATCAAGTCGGTGCGGATCGCCCCCTTGATCGTCTCCTCCTCCGCCTCGGGACCCTTGATCGCAGCGGGCACGTCATGGCTGTCGTCGTGGATGATCCGGTGGTAGATCTTCTCCGCGCCCTCGAAACAGAGGTAGGTACCGCCGGCCATGAGGATGATCTCGACGAGCGTCGGCGCGATCGCGCTGAGGACGAGGGCGATCGGCAAAATCAGCAGCAGCTTGTTGCGCAGCGACCCGGTGGCGATCTTCTTGATGATCGGCAGCTCGCGGTCCGCAGCCAGGCCACGCACGTACGCCGGGGTGACCGCGGTGTCGTCGACGACCACGCCGGCGGCCTTCGCGCTGGCGCGTCCGGCAGCCGCGCCGACGTCGTCGATCGACGCGGCTGCGAGCTTGGCGAGTGCCGCGATGTCGTCGAGCAGTCCTGCGAGGCCGCCGGCCATCTGCATCTTCCTTTCGTGTGGGGCGAACAGCCGCTCACGGTAGTTGGAATGGCGCCGGGCCACCCGGATCGAGCGGTCGACGCCGATGCGTCTAGCGTCCACGGCCATGACCTGCGGTGACGGGGATCGGACAGGACGCCCGCTCGACGGGAGCACGAGCGGGTGAGGACGATCCTCGTCTTCGGCGACCAGCTCAACCGCCGGATCGGCGCCCTCGCCGACGCCGACCCCGGTACGGACCGGGTGCTGCTGGTCGAGAGCGAGGAACTGCTCGCGCTCGGTCATCACGTGCAACGAAACCACCTCGTGGTCGCGTCGATGCGACGGCTCGCCAGTGAACTCGCCGACGCCGGCTTCGAGGTCGACCGGCGGCGGGCAGCGTCGGTGCGGGCCGGGGTCGAGGCGCACGTCGACGACTACGACCCGGACGAACTCGTCGCCACCGAGCCGAACTCGCGGCGGGCTCGCGCGCTGTGCGACGACCTCGACATCACCCAGGTGACGTCGAATCAGTTCCTGTGCCATCACGACGACTTCGCCGAGTGGGCCGAGGGCCGGTCGAACATGAAGATGGAGGACTTCTACCGGTGGACGCGTGAGCGCCTGGGCTACCTGATGGACGGCGACCAGCCGGCGGAGGGTCGCTGGAACTTCGACGCCGACAACCGCGAGCCGCCGCCCGATGACCCGACGATCTTCTCCGACGTGCCGACCTCGACACTCGACGAGCTCGACGACGAGGTGCTCGACTCCTTGCCCGACACCCACGGTGACGCGCCCGTCGGCATCTGGGCGACCAGCCGCCGGGCTGCACTGGCGCGGTTGCGTCGGTTCGTCGCCGACGAACTGCCGCGCTTCGGCCGGTACGAGGACGCGATGACGTCGCAGTCGTGGAGTCTGGCGCACTCGGTGCTCAGCCCGTACCTCAACGTCGGCCTGTTGCTGCCGGGCGAGGTGTGCGACCGGGTCGAGGAGGCGTACCGGGCCGGCGACGTGCCGATCAACTCCGCCGAGGGGTTCATCCGCCAGGTGATCGGCTGGCGCGAGTACGTCTGGAACCTGTACTGGCTGTGGCCCGACCACGCCGACTCGAACGTGCTCGACCATCGCCGCGAACTGCCACCGATGTACACCGGCGATGCGACGACGGAGATGGCGTGCCTCGCCGACACGTTCGACTCGCTGCGCAGGCGAGCGTGGGTGCACCACATCCCGCGGCTGATGCTGCTGTCGAACTTCGCCAACCTCTACGGCATCCACCCGCGGCGACTGATGGACTGGATGTCGGCGGTGTACATCGACGCCGCCGAGTGGGTGATGGTGCCGAACGTGATGGGGATGGCGCTGTGGGCCGACGGCGGGCGGATGTCGACGAAGCCGTACGTGTCGGGGGGCGCGTACGTGAACCGGATGAGCGACTACTGCGGATCGTGCCGGTACGACCCGAAGCAGCGGGTCGGCGACGACGCGTGCCCGTTCACGACGCTGTACTGGGACTTCATGGCGCGCCATCGCGACGCGCTCAAGGCGAACGGGCGAATGGCCCGACCGCTCGCCAACCTCGACAGCCTGTCGAACCTCGACGAGGTGCGCGATCGCGCCGAACACGTCGTGCGTGGCGTCCGCGACGGGCGCATCTGAGCGACCGCGCTTGCGGCCCGAGGCTCAGCCGGCGGTCGCCGCGAGACCGATTTCGCCCAGGAGGCCGATGCGATCGGTGTTGTGGCCGTTCGCCGGCAGGTTGAACGTGATGCCGTCGACACCGGTCGCCATGCAGGCGGCGACCTGTTCTCCGACGGTGTCCGGGTCGCCGAACACGAGGATCCCCTTGACCATCTCGACGACCTCGTCCGGCCAGCCCTTGGCCGCGGCGATCTCCCGGACGTCGGCTTCGGCCTCCTCCATGGTCGGTGCGACGCACACCATCAGCATGTTCGTCACCGTGATCTCCGACCGGTCGCGGCCGAGCCGCTCGCAGTGCGCGGCGAGCGCGTCGAGCTTGCGCGGGATCTCGGCGGTCGGCGTGCCGACCAGGTTCGATTCGTCGGCGTACTGGGCGACCATCCGCAGCGTCTTCTTCTCGCCGGCGCCGCCGATCATGATCGGGATGCGCGAGATCGGCGGCGGTGAGTTGAACGCGTCGCTGACCTGGTAGTGCTCGCCGTCGAAGCTGACCGTCTCGCCGCGCAGCAGCGGGATGATGATCTGCAGCGCCTCCTCGAGCTTCTCGAAGCGGTCGGTGAACGTGCCGAAGTCGAAGCCGAGCGAGTCGTGTTCGAGTTCGAACCATCCTGCCCCGATGCCGAGCGTGGCGCGCCCGCCCGACACGTGGTCGAGCGCCGTCACCGTCTTGGCGAGCAACGCCGGGTTGCGATACGTGTTGCCGGTCACCAGCGCAGACAGGCGCACGGTCTCCGTGTGCTGCGCCAACGCGGACAACGCGGTGTAGCACTCGAACATCGGCTCGGTCGGGGCGCCCAGCCCGGGCAGTTGGTAGAAGTGGTCCATCACGAACACGCGGTCGAACCCGGCCGCCTCGGCCGCCTTGGCCTGGTCGATCACCGTGGAGAAGATGTCGGCGCCGGTGGCGTCGGGATACGTGAAGTTCGGAATCTGATAGCCGAGTCTGGTCATCGTCGTGCTCCTGGAGGTGATGGCGTGTCAGAGCAGGCTGACACAACGACGCGTTGCGCAACGACTCACGCGTCTCGCTGCGGCGCGTCCGACCAGAACTCGATGCGGTTGCCGGCCGGGTCGTGCACGTCGACGGCGTCGGCTCCCCAGCGCGTTCGGACATCGCCGATGTCGACGCCCATGTCGAGCAGCGCGGACCGCACCGCGGCGACGTCGGCGACGCGCCAGCTCATCGTGATGCCCGCCCCGTCGCCGGCCGGGATCGACGTGCGTGCCGCGTCGGCGACGCTGACGAACGCCCCTGATCCGACCGCGAATTCGACGAACCAGTCGTTGGAGTACTCGACGGACAGCCCGAGTGAGTCGCGGTAGAACGCCACCGTCTCGGGCCATCGACGGCAGTAGAGGATCGTGTTGACCCGCTCGATCTCGATCACGCCTCGCATCCTCGCACGCGACCGCCAGGGCGACACCTGGCGACGACGAGGCGCCCCCCACCACCCAGGAGAGCGGGGGGTGTGGCACGACGACCCCGGTACGGACGTGCCGCCACGGTGGAGGATGCGGTGGAGGAGGAGCTGGTCCGGTGGATGTCCCGTGGGCGCCGGCCGGGCGAGCCGGAGCAGCGCGAGCGGGTCCGGCCAACGTGGGCGTCGCCGCCGTGGCGGCGAGCGCCGTGTGTCGTCGCGGATCCGCACGGCACCGCGACGTCAGGACAGCCGCACGCTGGACACGACATTGTCCCAACCCGACAGCATCCATGGCGACTGGGCACCAGCGGCCGTGTTGCCCGGATAGCTGCTGCCGCCGCCGTACGAGCCGGAACGCAACGCTGCCGAACACGCGCCGACCCGGTAGCTGGACGTCGTGTCGTCGGCCCCGTAGGTGGACAGGTTGATCCACGTACTGCGGGCGGTGATCGACGTCACCGCACCGGTGTAGCTCGTGCCGGAGTACAGCCGCAGGCTGCTCGAGCAGTTGCCCCCGGAGCTGTTCGCCGACTCGAGCGAGCGAATTGCGGGCTGCTCCTCGCTGGACAGCGTGAGCCCGTAGGCAATCTGCGTGTTCGTCATGGTCGACCCGTACCCAGGCGGCGTCGAGTTCATGCACGCCGACCGTCACGTCGACGGACGCGCACCGGAGGGCTGTCTGTCGACGTCGGGGCAACGGCGAGGCGGCGGACCCGACCGGGATCGGGCCCGCCGCCACACGCGTGGATCAGAGTTGGTCTACAGCTTGAACGACGCCACGAGCGGCTCGTGGTCGCTGCCGGTGACGTTGATGAACGTCCGTGGGAAGTCGACGTTCACGTGCACGACGTCGAACTTCGCCGATGGCAGCAGCGAGTCGGTCACGAAGAAGTGGTCGAGCATCTGCGAGTTGCCGTCGAAGATGAAGCTGTAGAAGTCCTCCTGGCCGAGATGCAGCCCGTTGTCCTTCTTCTTCTTGTTGTCCTCGAACGGCACCAGGTTGGTCAGCGCCGGCTCGGGGCCGGGCAGGTCCTCGAGCAGCTCGTCGGTCCACTCGAAGGTGTTGAAGTCACCGGCGACCATGACACCGCGGTCCGGGTCTGCGGCGAGCAGCGAGTCGACGAACTGGTTGAGTGCCTTCGTCTGCGCCTCCCGCTCGGCCTCACCGGCCTGCACGAATGGCTGCGGACCACCGAAGATCGGGGTGGACCCGAACCTCGACGAGTTGTGGACGCTGATGACGGTGAACTCGTCGCCGCCGAACTCGAACACGCCCACGAGGGGCACTCGAGTCCCGGTGAAGGCGGTCGGATCGGCCCCCGCCGCCGACAGCGTCGGGCCGTCGAGCGCGAAGAAGCCGACCAGGTCCACCCGGTCGGGGTTGTACAGGAAGGCGTTGCGGATGTTGCCGCCCGGGACGCCGCCCTGGGTGTTGTTCGCCGGGTCGACGTCGAAGGCTGCGTACATCGGTCCACCGGCCGCGACGATCGAGTCGATCAACTCCTGCAGGGTGTCGTCGGCGGTGACGGTGCCATCGTCGGTCACACCGCTGTCGTCCTGGATCTCCTGGAGCGCGACCACGTCGGGGGCCCCGAGATTGTCGGCGATGTGCACGCCGAGTTCGGCGAACTGCGCTGCGTCGTTGGCGTCGCCGACGGACAGGTTGAGCACGTTGTAGCTCGCGACGGTCAGCCGGTTCTTGTTCGACTTGATCTTTGTCGTCTCCTCGGCGAGGCCGCCGTCGACGACGTCGATCACGTGGGTGGCGTTGACTTCGAAGTTCCCGAAGCTGTAGCCGACGACGCCGGTGACGTCACCGACGAGGTCACCGACCTTCACCTGCAGGTTCATGTCGCCGGGATACAGCGGCGAACCCGAGAGCTGGATCTGGACCCGCTCGGGGTTGAGGTCGCCGGTGCCGTCGATATCGGGCTGCAGCACGATGCCGCCGCGCTGGGTCATCGCATCGTTGGGCTCGATGACGGCAGCATCGCCCTGGTTGGGGACGGTGAAGAACTCGGCGCTGAATGTCCCGAACCGGCGGGTCGCGGAGACCGCCTGGGCGTCCTCCACCGTGACGAGCATCGCTTCCATCGACTCGTAGAAGTCGATGCCGTCCTCGTCCGGGTCGAAGTTGTTGGCGGCGTCGTCGGCCGCGTTCTGCAGGTTGATCGGCGGGTCGATCTCGTCGTCGCTGATCGTGATCTCGTTCGGTGGGACGCGACCACCGAGGCCGATCACGGTCGGGTCGGGGAACGAGTAGCCCGGTCCGAAGGTCGTCTCGCAATCGACCACCGTGATCGTCGGCGCGAACATCTGCGTCGTCGACAGGTTGCCGGTGCCCGGGCCACCCGGGATGAACTCACTCACCGAGCCGTCAAGCTCGACGCATTCGCCGACGCTCCGCAGGAACCAGTTGAAGTCGAAGACGAAGACGGCATCCGACGTGGCGTCGTTGCCGTCGCCGTTCGGATCCTGCACGTACAACGCACGGAAGCCGATGGCGGTGATCACGCCGTGGGTGATGACCGAGTTCCCGGCCTCGGGCGAGACATGGCCCTCGCCCTGGATGTCATAGATCGGGGTGATGTGGCCGGCGCCACTCGCCGGCGAGGCGGGCACCGCCACCAGCAGCGTGCCGGCGAGGGCCAGCGCTGCTGAGAGCGCGAACCACGGTCGACGTGACGATCGAAGAGTCATGAAACGAACCTCCCGTTCGAGTAGGGCCCCGGTGGGCCTCAATATCGATGAGCCATCGACCTTAGTTCGCGATCTCGTCCGGCACGAATGGCATCCCGACGCCGGCAGGCGTGCCGGTGAAGATGACGTCGCCGCACGTTGAAGATCAGGTCGCCGGTACGCGCATTCTGCACGGTTTTGTCCTGGCCGATTGTGAGCCCGGCGATGTGATGCCAGCCATCGGCTGCCGGCCGATCCTGACGGACCGGCCGGCGACGCGTTGATGGTGGGACTGGGAGGATCAGCCGTCGGTGCGGACCGCGGACACCTCGAACTCGAGGGTGACCTTCTCGCCGACGAGCACGCCGCCGGTCTCGAGGGGGGCGTTCCACGTGACGCCCCAGTCCTTGCGGTTGATCGTCGTGGTGCCTTCGAGGCCGATGCGCTGGTTGCCGTACGGGTCGACGGCGGCGCCGGTGTACTCGAAGTCGACGGTGACCGGCTTGGTGACGCCCTTGATCGTGAGGTCGCCGGTCACCCGGTAGGTCCCGTCGTCGACCTGCTCGACGGACGTCGACGCGAAGCTGAGCTCCGGGTAGTTCTCCATGTCGAAGAAGTCGTTGGACCGGAGGTGGGCATCGCGGTCGGCGTTGCGGGTGTCGATGCTGGTCGCCTGGATCGTGAGCTGCAGGTTCGAGTTCTCGGGCTGGTCGGTGTCGAAGTAGCCCGAGCCGTCGAAGTCGTTGAAGGAGCCGCGCACCTTGGTGACCATCGCATGGCGGGCGACGAATCCGATGCGGCTGTGGGTCGGGTCGATGGCGTAGGTGCCGGACAGGGTGGTGGGGACGGTGATCGTGGTCATGGAGGGGTTCCTTTCGAACTGATGATGTATCAACTAACGAGTTGACACATCATCTACCAACAACGATGACATGTCAACTATTCCGTGTTAGCATCTCTGCATGGCCGACGACGTGCGCTGGCTGACCGACCGCGAGCAACGGGCCTGGCGCGGCCTGCAGGAGCTGCAGATGCGGCTCGACCGCCAACTCGCGCGCCAACTGGCGACCGATTCCGGCCTGTCGTATCCCGACTACGCCGTCCTCGTCGCGCTCACCGATCAGCCCGACGGGCGGATGCGCCTCTTCGAACTCGGCGAGATCCTGGGCTGGGAGAAGAGCAGGCTCTCGCACCATGTCGCGCGCATGGCCGGCCGCGACCTGGTGGCCAAGGAGCACTGCGACTCCGATCAGCGCGGGGCGTTCGTGGTCGTCACGAAGCACGGCCGGCGCGAGATCGAGGCGGCGGCTCCGGGGCACCTCGCCGAAGTTCGTCGCCTCTTCGTCGACCACCTGAGCCCGGCTCAGCTCGACTCGATCGCCGAGATCGCCGAGATCGTCCTCGCCCGCTTGGACGACGACACCGTCGCATGACCCCGCGCCCGACCACCGAGGTGTCCGTCGTCGTCCTCGACTCGATGGACCGCATGTACGGGCAACTCGTCGACCGGCTCGCCGGGTTGACGGCCGACGAGTATCTCTGGGAACCGGTCGCCGGGATGTGGTCGGTGCGTCCCAGCGCCGGCGAGCAGCCGATCGTCGACGGGGCCGGCGACCGGGAGGCCGACCCGCCACCGGTCACGACGATTGCGTGGCGTCTCTGGCACATCGCGGTCGACTGCTTCGACGACTACACCCGCCGGTTCGATGGGGACACGGCGGATGCGTCCGCGGAGTGGACGATCGACCCGGGCGAGGCGATCGCGATCCTCGACGAGAAGTGGCGCGCCTATCGCGCGACGATCGCCGCTCGATCGTGGTGGGACGAACTCGGTGACAACTGGGGGCCGTGGTCCCGTCATTCCACTGCCGACATGGCGATGCACGCCGGCAACGAACTGGTGCACCACGCCGCCGAGATCGCCCTGCTCCGCGACCTCTACGGGGCGGCGTTCTCGGGCGGCGCCTGACCGCGCCGGCTCGATTGACCGCGTCGGCTCGCCTGACGCTCAGCCCCGGTCGCCGATGTCGTACTCGGCCATGAAATAGGGATGGTCCGGGTCGTACTCGGTCAACGGTGCGGGGTTCTCGACCCGGCCGACCGGCCGGACCTCGCTGCCGACGCGTCCGAGCCGGGCGTCGCCCATCAACGAGCGTGCTCGTTCGGCGAGTTCGTCCAGGCGGGCCACGACCTCGGGGTGGTCGCCCAACACGTCGCTCGTCTCCGCGATGTCGGCGTCGAGGTCGTAGAGCGCGCGCTGCTCGGTGCCGCGCTTCGAGAAGTGCAGCTTCCAGTTCCCGGCTCTGACGGCTTCGAGGTCGTCCATCCAGTAGTAGAAGAACGCGTCGTGCGGCGACGGCGCGTCGCCGAACCACAGCGCACTGATGTCGCGGCCGTCGATGACGCGGTCGTCCGGTACGTGCCCGCCGCACAGCGCGGCAAGCGTGGGGTACAGGTCCATCGCGGTGACGATCTCGCCGCTGACCCGTCCCGCGGTGATCCGGTTCGGCCAGCGGACGATCCCCGGCACGCGCTGGCCGCCCTCCCAGGTGGTGCCCTTCGTGCCGCGCAGCGGGTCGTTGCTCCCGCCGAGCGATTCGGTCGATCCCCACGGCGGCGGGTTGTCGCCGAGCGAGCCGTTGTCGCTGGTGAAGATCACGATCGTGTCGTCGGCGATACCCAGGGCGTCGAGCTCGTCGAGGATCACCGAGGTCGCCCAGTCGATCGACTCGACGGCAGCCCCGTACGCCCCGTTCGTCGACTGCTGGGCGAACCGCTCCTGCACGTAGATCGGCAGGTGCACGTACATGTGGGCGAGGTAGAGGAAGAACGGCCCGTCGGTGCTGTTGCGGATGAACTCGAGCGACTTGGCCACGTACCGGTCGGTCAGCGATGCCTGGTCGGGCTGCTGCTCGACGACCTCGCCGTCGACGATCAGCGGGAGCGGCGGGAGCTCGGGCATGAAGTCGGGGCGGTCGGCCTGCCGGCCCATGTCGTTGCTGTACGGCAGCCCGAAGTAGTGGTCGAAGCCGTGGTTCGTCGGCAGGAAGTGGGGCTGGTCGCCGCAGTGCCACTTGCCGATCGCCTGCGTCGCGTATCCGGCGTCGGAGAGCACCCGGGCGAGGCTGACCTCCGAAGGTGGCAGGCCGATCGCCATGCCGGGGAACAGCACCGGCAACCCGTTGAACGAGCCGAACCCGATGCGCGGCGGGTAGCAACCGGTCAGCAGCGCGGCGCGCGCCGGCGAGCACACCGGCGACGCCGTGTAGAACGAGTCGAACCGCACACCGTCGGCCGCAAGCCGGTCGAGCGCCGGCGTCGCGTTGCGGGTCGACCCGTAACAGCCGAGGTCGCCGTAGCCGAGGTCGTCGCAGTTGATGAGCACCACGTTCGGCTGACCCCGCATCGCCGAGACACTATGGGACGCGGCGCGAGCCGGCCGCGGACGCGTTCGTCGCACGATCGGCACCGCGACTTCGGAATTCTTCTCGGGATTTCTGTGCCGTCACGAGCGCAGGAGAGCGCGCCGGGCGTGCGTGTCGGAGTCGTCGGTCCACGCCCGCCGAAGCGCTCGGTCGGAGGTCGGCTCGCCGCCCACGTCGCGCCCCGGACAGGTCTCCGGCGGTTGTGATGGCATTGCTCGGACGTGATCGCGTCACCCCAGCTCAAGGGGTAGATTCGGGTGCGTCGGTCCGCTACGATCAAACACATGTTCGCAGCCCTGATCGACGAGTCGACCGGCCTCCCGGTCACCGCACTCGACGACCGGTTGGCGGCCGCGAAACGCAAGCGCGACGAAGCGGACATGGAGATCGCCGCGATCACTGCGGTGGTCGATGCACGCCAGCTGTACCAGGA
>JABDKP010000014.1 GCA_013002175.1 Ilumatobacter sp. | reverse complement strand
GTCACGGGCATCACCGTGTCCGAGGTACGCGGGTTCGGGCGTCAGGGTGGTCACACCGAGACGTACCGCGGCGCGGAGTACCAGATCGACTTCGTGCCCAAGGTGGAAGCGCGGATCGTCGTCGACGATGCCAGCGCCGACGAGGTCGTCGACACGATCACGACGTCTGCCGGCACGGGCAAGATCGGCGACGGCAAGATCTGGGTCACCGATGTCGATCGCGTCGTACGCATCCGTACCGGCGAAGAGGGTTCCGACGCGTTGTAGTCGCTAGGGCGCCGCTCGGAGGGCAGCGAGCGTCTGCCCGGCGCCGGCGTCGACCGACTCCAGCGCCTTGAGGATCGCGACGAGGTTGCGGTCGCGCTCGCGTGCCAGGTCGCGAATCGAGCGCCCGGCGGCCTGCTCGTCGGATTGCTCGGCGATCCGGTCGATCAACTCGTCGGTCAGGTCGGGCGTGTCCATCAGCTTCGTCCACGGCCACTGCAGCGCCGGGCCGAACTGTGCCATGAAGTGGCGCATGCCGCCGTCGCCGCCGGCGATCCGGTACGTCTCGAACATGCCCATTTGGGCCCACCGCAGCCCGAAGCCGTAGCGGATCGCGTCGTCGATCTCGGCAGTCGTCGCGATCCCGTCGTTGACGAGCCACAGCGCCTCGCGCCACACCGCTTCCAGCAGCCGGTCGGCGATGAACGCATCGATCTCGATCCGCACGTGCAGCGGATGCATCCCGAGCGAGCGGTACGTCGCCATCGCCCGGTCGATCGTGCCGAGCGACGTGTGCTGTCCACCGACGACCTCGACGAGCGGCAGCAGGTACACCGGATTGAAGGGGTGCGCGACCACGAGGCGCCCCGGGTGGCCCATCACCGTCGCCAGGTCGCTCGGCTTGAAGCCCGATGTCGAGGACGCGACGAGTGCCTCGGTGGGTGCGGCGCGGTCGATCTCGGCGAGCGTGGCGTGCTTGAGGTCGAGCCGCTCGGGCACGCTCTCCTGCACGACATCGGCCCGTTCGACCGCGTGTGCGATCGATTCACAGGTCGTGAGCGTGCCGAGCCGGTCGGTCCGCAGGCCGAGGTCGTTCCACGCGGCGAGTGCGTCGGCGGTCACCGCGTCCAGGATGTCGGCCGCCGATGGCGACGGGTCGAACACGGAGACCTCGACGCCGCGGAGCCGCATCCGGGCGGCCCACGCGGCACCGATCACGCCGCAGCCGACGACCGCTGCGCGGGCCGGCGGCGCGCCGACCGCGTCAGCCATGGCGCGTCAGTTGCAGCCGCTCGCGGACCTCGTCAGACGACAGCACGCCGATGTTCATCGCACCGAGGATCTGCGCCGCCCGCTCGACGAGGTCGGCGTTCGTCGCGAGCTGACCACGGTCGAGGTAGAGATTGTCCTCCAGGCCGACCCGCACGTTGCCACCGGCGATCGCTGCCAACGCGACGTACTGCAACTGCATCCGCCCGATCGAGAACGCACTGAACGTCCACGCGTCGGGGATGTTGTTGACCATCGCCATGAACGTGTTGAGATCGGCGGGCGCACCCCACGGGATGCCCATGCACAGCTGCACCATCACGGGGTCGTCGATCAGGCCGTGCTCCACCAGCGACTTCGCCTGCCAGAGATGCCCGGTGTCGAACACCTCGATCTCGGGACGCACCCCCATCTGCTGCACCTGGCGGGCCATCTCCTGGAGCACGGACGGCGTGTTCGTCATCACGTAGTCGCCCTCCCCGAAGTTCATCGACCCGCAGTCGATCGTGCAGATCTCGGGGCGGATCGTGTCGACGTGTGCGAGGCGTTCCGTCGCGCCGACCATGTCGGTGCCGACCTCGGCAAGCGGCAGCGGCCGCTCGACCGACCCGAACGTGACATCGCCGCCCATGCCGGCAGTGAGGTTGATCACCGGATCGACGTCGGACGACCGCACGCGTTCGACGACTTCGGCGTAGTACTCGACCTCTCGCGACGGCGCACCGGTGATCGGGTCACGCACATGGATGTGCACGATCGCCGCGCCCGCCTTCGCCGCGGCGATGCAATCGTTCGCGATCGCCTCGGGCGTGAACGGCACCTTGTCCGACTTGCCGACGGTGTCGCCGCTGCCGGTGACGGCGCAGGTGATGAACACGGAACTCATGTGGCTTGCTCCCCTCTGGTCGGGTGATCGGCCGTCGGATGATCCGACCCGCTCGCCTCGTGGCGGCGACGCAGCACGCGCAGGCGGGAGAACACGTCATCCCGGTCGATGTAACAGCCCATCAGCACCCGATGCCCACCGCCGGAGTCGAACTCGTCGCGTCCGTGCAGCACGCGACGGTTGTCGAACCCGACGAGATCGCCGCGCTCGAAGCGGTTGCGGATCATGAACCTTGGGTCATGCGCGATCCGCGAGAAGACGCGCAGCGCGGAATACCCGCGCTCGACGTCCTCGGCCGGCATGTGCGGCGCGAGTCGGACGGGGTAGAACGCGCGCAGCGTGAGCGGCGACGAGGGCGCTCCGTGGTCGATGATCGGGCCGATCCAACGGTGGTCGCCGTCCCTGGCCCGGTTCGCGAACACCCACTGCAGGGTCGTCAGCGCGCCGTACTCCGCAGGGTGGTGAGCTTCGAGCTCGGCGACGACCGCCAGCCCGTCCGTCATCCGCGACGCACCGCCGGCAACCGTGTTCTCGACACAGTGCAGGAACTGGAACCCGGGCGGCGTCTCCCGCGTCGGCAGGTCGGTGTGCTGGCCGAGGTTGAGGCCCGTGTTCGCCGTGGAATCCGCGTCGAGCTTCGCCTCGACGGTGAAGATCCCGCCGAAGTTCGACCCGCGGACCGGGCCGATGCGACGCGCGAGCTCTTCCAGCAGCGAGCGATCCGCGCGGGTGCGCCGGAGACGGGCCAGACCGAACGAGCACATCGCGCCGAGCCACGCTTCGAACTCCGCCTCGTCGTCGAGCACGTGCGAGCCGTCGAACGTCGGCGGCTCGCCGAGTCCCGCGGTCCACACGACGGGCGGGCCGGGCACGAACGACGGAAGGTGCTCGCCGGCTGCGATCGAGCGGAGCCACCCGGGGTGTGCAACCGATTCGCGGCCGTCGGCCCACGTCAATACCAGCGCGCCGTCGGCCCTGCGCTCCGCAGCCCGCAGCGACTCGGCGGGCGGCAGATCCCCCGGGTCGACGGTTGCCTCACGCGTCACCGGGTCGACCGCGACCGTGTTCTCGAACAACCACAGGGGGTGACAGTCGAGCGCCGACCCGTCCGCCCAGTGGACGACGACGTGCCGGGAGAACTCGACTCGTTCGAGTGGGGTCCACGGATACGACGCGAAGTCCGGCGTCAGAACATCTTCGGCCATCGGCGCGGAACACTACACAGCGGATGCGACCTCTCGTCACAGCGGGCGCGCTGTCTCGTCTGCGGCGGCGCCGTGCATTGAATGCTCCAGAATGCGCTGGCCTACAGTCGGCGCCATGACGACCGTCGAGACCGACGCACCGGCCGCGCGCGAACGCTGGACTGCGCAGTGGAAGGAGCTCTACGCGGAGGTGATCACGAACGATTTGTGCACGGGCTGCGCAGGGTGCGTCGTGACCTGCCCGCACGACGTGATCGGCTACGAGCACGAGGAGGGCAAGTACATCCCGTTCCACCTCGAAGAAGAGCTCGGGCTCGACAACTGCATCCACGGCGAGAAGGGCTGCACGACGTGCACCCGCGCCTGCCCCCGCTTCCGGGCATGGGAGCCGTCGGCGGACATGCACCTGTTCGGGCGGCAGCGCGAGCCCGACGAGATGGCGGGGATCTGGCGCCAGCTGTACATGACGCGCGCCAGCGACGAGATGGTCCACAAGATGGGCCAGGACGGCGGGCTCGTCTCGGCGATGCTGATCTGGCTGCGCGAGAACGACTACATCGACGGCGCGCTCGTGTCGGGCGTCGAAGAGGACGACGCGTGGAAGGCGAAGCCGGTCGTCGTCGAGTCACGCGAGGAGATCCTCGCGACCGCCGGGTCGCGGTACACGTACTGTGCCAACCCCCTCGCGCTGCGCGACGCGCAGGAGCGCGGGATGGACCGCCTCGCGCTCGTCGGCATGGGCTGCCAGACGAGTTCGCCGCCGATCATGTGGGACCGCAAGGCCGGCAAGGTGTCCAAGCCGTTCCTGTTCAACATCGGCCTGCTGTGCTCGAAGACGTTCGACGACGCGATCTTCGAGGAGCTGTTCGAGGCGAAGTACGGCCTGAAGAAGCAGGACATGGCCAAGATGAACATCAAGGGCGTGTTCCAGATCTGGATGAAGGACGGCTCGTACCACGAGATCAACCTCAAGGAGTGCCACGCCTGGACGCGCCACGGCTGCATGACGTGTCCGGACTTCGCGGCCGAGCACTCGGACGTCGCCACCGGGGGCATCGGCGAGGACAACGACTGGACGTTGACGATCGTGCGGACCGAGTTGGGCGAGGAGGTCATCGAGCGGATGATCGCCGACGGCTCGATCGAGGCCCGGCCGGCGCAGACCGACGAGACCGCGATGCGGCTGCTGCGGCTGCTGTCGATCGTCAGCCGGCGGCGGTGGCCGAAGGACGCCGATCCCGCTCCGGCGATCGGCGTGCCGCCACCGAAGAAGAAGAAAGCAGCGGCTCCGGCCGCCCCTTAGCGGCAGCTCGCGAGGTCGGCCTCGAACAGGTCGATCGCGGTGCCGGGGCCGGGCTGGCTCGCCGACGCGGTGATCTCGTCGAGGTCATCGTCGGTGTAGCCGTCGAGCTTGTCCAGCATGCATTCACGCACCGGGCCCTCGTCGGACAACGTCTTGATGATGTCGTTCGCGATCCGCCGCGAGCTCGGCTGCGACTCGCACGCCGCGACGCCGAGCGCCGCGACGAGCACCAGGCCGGCGAGACGGCGCCGACGGCGCATCGACGGCAACGATGCCGCGGACGGTGCCGCGGCCTCGATGGTGCTGGTCTCGGGGTTCACAGGGACGGAAGGCTACTGGCACGTCGATCGGATGCGGCCCAGAGGTCGACGTCGTCACTGACGTGTGCACCGGAAGATGGGCGAAGGCCTCTAGCGGAATCCGGTCGGATCCTGCGCAATGGGAAGTGGTCAGCAGATTTGTTCTGAGAGGAGCGTCTCATGAGATCGACCGATGGATCAGACCGGAGACGTGTGCCGGTGCATCGAGCGATTCGGGCCGTTCTCTCGGCGCTTCTTCTGGTCGTCGGTGTCACCGGGTTGACGCGAGGCGACGCTGCTCACGCGGTCGCCGACACGACGGCTCCCGCCGTGGCGGACTTCACCTTCGACCCGACGACGGTCGACATCTCATCGGGTGCCGCGTCGACCACGTTCACGATCCGCGCGACCGACGACATCTCAGGCTTCGACTACGGCGTCGTCCGCTTCTACGGCCCGTCCAGCGCGTACGAGTACACCCTCTTCTTCCCCGGCACCC
>JABDKP010000008.1 GCA_013002175.1 Ilumatobacter sp. | reverse complement strand
TGCCTGCCGTACCACTGCAACATCGCCGTCGCCGACGCCGCGCATGCGGCCGGCATCCACTACTTCGACCTCACCGAGGACGTACCGACGACGGCGCACATCCGCACGCTCGCCGACACCGCGCAGGGCCTGATGGCCCCGCAGTGCGGCCTGGCACCCGGGTTCGTCGGGATCGTCGGTGCGTCGCTCGTCGAACGGTTCGAACGCTGCCGGTCGGTCAGGATGCGCGTCGGCGCGCTGCCGCAGCACCCGACCGGCCTGCTCGGGTACGCCTTCAACTGGTCCCCGGAGGGTGTCGTCAACGAGTACCTCAACGACTGCGAGGTGATCGAGGACGGCGTCTACAAGTTGGTGTCGCCGATGGAGTGGCACGAGAACCTCTACGTCAACGGCACGCGCCTCGAAGCGTTCACGACGTCCGGTGGGTTGGGCACGATGTGTGAGACATATCTCGGCCGCGTCGAGAACCTCGACTACAAGACGATGCGCTACCCGGGCCACATGGACCTGATGAACTTCTTCTTCCACGAACTGCTGATGCGTGAGCGGCGCGAGCTGGCCGGCGAGATCCTCACCAACGCGAAGCCACAGGTCGACGACGACGTCGTCTACGTCCACGTCGCATCCGAGGGCACGATCGACGGCCGCCTGCAACGCGTCGAGTTCGTGCGCGCCTTCTTCCCGCGCGTGATCGCCGGGAATCGGGCGACCGCGATCGCCTGGACGACCGCCGGCTCGGTCGTCGGTGTGATCGAGATGGTGCGCGATGGTGCCCTTCCCGCCAGCGGATTCCTGAAGCAGGAGGACGTGCCGCTCGACGCGCTCCTCGCGACGGCGACCGGTCAGCTCTTCGCCGACGCCTGACACGGCTCGCCTGCGCTTTTCGAGGATTCGACCCGCCGCGAAGTGGGTATGTCCGGCGGCGTGACGCGGACACTGTGCGAACGCTACGAGTTGGGCCGCCTGGTCGGCGCCGGCGGCACCGCGCAGGTCTACGAGGCGCGTGACCAGGTGCTCGCACGCGGCGTCGCGGTCAAACTGCTCAACGGCACTGCCGCCGCCTCGAACGACCCCGCCGGCCGCGAACGATTCCTGGCCGAGGCGCGGTCGACGGCGAGCTTCTCGCACCCGGGAGCCGTCGCAGTGTTCGACGCCGGTGAGGCCGACGGCGATCTGTTCATCGTGATGGAACTCGTCGACGGGCGGTCGCTCGCACACGAGATCGCCGAACGGGCTCCGATGCCGGAGGCCGACGCCGTCCGCATCGGGTCCGAACTCCTCGACGCGCTCGGTGCCGCCCATACGGTCGGCATGGTCCACCGTGACGTGAAGCCGGCCAACATCCTGCTCCGTCGCGACGGAAGGGTGAAGCTCGCCGACTTCGGGATTGCCAAGCGATTCGACGACATCGCTTCCTCCCTGACGACCGACGGCACCGTGATCGGTACCCCCCGATACCTCGCGCCCGAGCAGGCGGCCGGTCGCCCGTCGACACCGGCCGTCGACATCTATGCCGTCGGTGTCGTGCTGCACGAGATGTTGACCGGCGCACCACCCGGCCCGTCGGCCCCGCTGCGCAGTCTGCGGCCCGACATCTCACCGGGCGTCGCCACCGCGATCGCTCGGGCGCTCGCGCCGGATCCCGACCGCCGGTTCGGCACCGCTGCCGAGATGGCCGAGGCACTGCGCGGTGCGTCGGCGTCGGCTGCGACGTCGGTGCTCGATGCGACGGACACGGACGCAGCGCCACTCGTCGCCGAGCCGAGCCAGGCCCCCGCCCGAGCGCGCGACGCCACCCGCGTGATGGCCGCCGTCGGCGCCCCGCCGCGTCCGGACGCACCGACCGCCGTCGCGGCGACGCCTTCCGTCCCGCAGGTCGTCGAGTACAACCTGCCGACCGACGTGCTGCGGGCGGCCCCGACCGTCCCTCCGGTCGTCGCCCCGTTCCGGCCGGCACCCGTCGCCGACCGCGTGCCTCGTTGGTGGGTCGTGGCCCTGATCGTGCTCGTCGTCGTCGGCATTGCCGGGTTGGCGCTCGCCCTGCGTGACCCGGCGGCAGACGAACCGTCCACCGAAACGGCCGCGCTGACCTCCGTGGCGGCGGCTCCTGAGCCGGTCGCCGACGCCGAGCCCGTCGTGGCGCCGGGTTCGGAGGTCGTGGAGGACGTGTTCGTCGCAGAGGACCCGACCGCCACGCTGTCCGTGCTGCCGGCCGAGCCGCCGGAGACCGCCGCTGCGGCCGCACCCGCGGAACTGGCCCCCGGTTTCCCGGTGACCGACGACATCATCGTGTTCATCGCCCAGCTCCGCGATGGCGAGGACGTCGTCGGCACGCAGTCGAAGAAGCTCGGCGACGAGCTCCACAAGCTGCTCGAAGAAGATGCCGAGGACCAGCCCGAGGAGGCCCGCGAGCTCGCCGAGGACGTGCGCGAATGGGTCGAGGAGGGCGAACTCGACTCGGCGGTGGCGGCCGCGGCTCTCGACTTCATCGCCCCGCTCCGCTGAACGGCCCGGCCGCCCAGCGGTACGATGGGGCCATGTCAGATCGCGTCGTGTCCGTGTCCAGGGTGATCAAGGCCAGTCCGGAGGCGATCTTCGACGTCCTCACCGACCCCGCCAAACACGCGGAGTTCGACGGGTCGGGCACGGTGCAGCAGATCCGCGGCGACTCCGAGCGGCTGCAGCTCGGCTCGAAGTTCGGGATGGACATGAAGATGGGTCCCATGCCGTACCGGATCAGCAGCACCGTCAAGGAGTTCGAGGAGAACCGGCTGATCGCGTGGGCGCACTTCGGCAAGCACCGCTGGCGCTACGAGCTCGAGCCCGTCGACGGGGGAGCGGCGACCGAGGTCACCGAGAGCTTCGACTGGTCGACGTCGCCCGCCAAGTTCGCGATCGAGCTGGCCGGCTACCCGAAGCGCCACCCGGCCAACATGGAGGCGACGCTCGAGCGCCTCGCCGAGCTCGTCGAGGCCTGACACCAGCCCCACCCGCGTCAAAGTTGTGCCTGGCACAACTTCGACTTGACGGCGCGCAGTGTGACGGGCTTCACTGATCCGGCGGCCTTGGCCGATCGGGAGGGAGATGGGGGTCGTCGTGAAAGCGGGAGTCAGAGGCATGCGATGCTGTGCCGATGAGTGAGTTCGACCTGGACAAGGCACTCGAGGACGTCGACGAGGCGATCGAGGAACTCGAGTCGTTCCCCCAGGCCGAAGGGGTTCGCTCCGAGCTCGACATCGGCTCGCCGTCGCGCTGGCAGATCCACCCCGTCGGGTGGGTCGCCCTCGGCATCCTGGTCATCGCCGCGACGTACCACACGGTGCTCGACACGAAGTACCTGATCGGCAACTTTGCCTGGTGGCACTGGGTGTTCTTCGGCGTGGTCGTGGCTCTCGCGTTGCGGCCGATCGTGCTGCATCACATCCGCCTCGCCATCGAGGGCACGGCATCGGTGACGAAGGCGATCGCGTGGATGCTCGCCTGGCTCGTCTTCGGCCTCCAGCTGTTCAACGTCGTCACCCGCTACAGCAACGAGTTCCTCGAACAGGACATCCTGTTCGGGCAGGTGGTCAGCGCGGCGTGGCAGTCGTTCGGGTTGATGTTCCTGATCGGGGTGAACTACGGCGTCCGCGACGGCGTCAACCCGCGCATCGACTTCTGGTGGGCGAACTTCAAACCGAAGACGAAGGCGTGGCTCGACTTCGTCGTCCACACCGCGCTGCTGCTGCCGTTCGTCTGGATGGCGATCCGCATCCTGCGGCCGTACGCCGAGACCTCGCTCGGCCGTCGACGCAGTGGCGAGTGGCCGTCGGGTCATCGTGTGTGGGAGACGTGGGAGCAGTCGCCCGAGGCCGACCAGCTGCCGGTCGGGCCGATCAAGGCGATGCTGCTGGTCGCGTTCGTACTGTTCGGGCTGCAGGTGATCGCCGAGATCATCAAGACCGGGTTCGTGATGATCGGCGACGACGAACACGGTGACATCGTCGTCAGCGAAGTCCCGCAGAGGATCGAGTAGGACCCGATGCTCGCGATCCTCGGCCTCGAAACCGGCGTGTTCCTGTCGATGGTGATGTTCGTCGTGTTCATGACGATGATCCTCACCGGGTACAACGTCGCCTTCTCCTTCGCCAGCACCGCGCTCGCGTTCGCCTTCATCGGCGACCTCACCGACACGTTCGACCCGAATGCGCTGAACACCCTGCCCGCGCGGTGGTTCGGGGCGGTCAACGACCAGAACCTGCTCGCGGTTCCGCTGTTCGTGCTGATGGGTGCGATCCTCGAACGGTCCGGTCTGGCCGAGCGGTTGCTGACCGCGATCGGGATGCTGATGGGCGGTCTGCGGGGCGGTGTCGCGGCGGCCGTCGTCATCGTCGGCACGCTGCTCGCCGCCGCGACCGGGGTGGTCGCCGCAACCGTGATCGTGATGGGCCTGCTGTCGCTGCCGGCGATGCTTGCGCTCGGCTACGACCACAAGCTCGCGACCGGCGTGATCACCGCGTCCGGCACACTCGCCCAGCTGCTCCCGCCCAGCATCGTGCTGATCCTGCTCGCCCAGCAGCTCAGCGTCGGCATCCTCAACCTGTTCGCCGGGGCACTCCTGCCGGGGCTGATCCTCGCCGGCCTCTACGTCGCGTACGTGCTGATCATCTCGTACCTCAAGCCGGCACTCGGCCCGGCGATGCCCCTCGACCAGCGACGCCTGTCCGGCAACCCGTCGCTGCGGGCATCACTGCTGATCTCGGCGATCCTCTCCGGCATGGTCGGGTTGACGATGCTGCTCGCCGGCTGGCAGACCGCACTGGTCGCACTCGTCGGATCGTTCGTCGCGTTCTTCGCGATCCTCAGCCGGACGCGGATGCTCGCCGCCGAGGTGATCGTCGCGATCGTCCCGATCCTGCTGCTGATCATCGGTGTGCTGACGGCGATCTTCCAGGGTGTCGCCACGCCGTCAGAGTCGGGTGCGGTCGGCGTGTTCGGCGCGCTGTTGCTGACGTGCACCAACTGGCTCTTCGACCGCATCCTGCACGCGCAGGGCGCCGAGCACATCGAGCCCCGCTGGCGGCTCGGCCGGTCCGAGCTGAAGCAGGCCGGCCAGTCCACCGCGAACATCGTCGTGCTGGTGATGACGCTGCTGTTCGCGTCGACGTTCTTCAGCGCGATGTTCTTCCAGCTCGGCGGGTCGGACCAGACGTCCGAGTGGCTGACGTCGATCGGCGGTGGCAAGTGGGGGTTCGTGATCGTCGCGATGATCGCCTTGTTCATCCTGGGCATCAACCTCGAGTTCCTGGAGATCACGTTCATCGTCGTGCCGATCTTCGTGCCGGCGATGATCGAACTCGGTTTCACGACCGATGAGGTCGTGTGGTTCGCCGTGCTGATGGCGGTCAACCTCAACATGGCGTTCATCTCGCCACCAGTCGGATTCTCGCTGTTCTACCTCCAGAGCGTCGCTCCGCCCGAGGTCGCGACCGCCGACATCCACAAGGGCGCGATCCCGTTCATGTGCCTGCAGGGCGTGGCGCTGGTGATCCTCGCCGCGTTCCCACAGATCACGACATTTTCGATCAACTTCTTCGGCTAGCTGTGCAAGGATTGATCCCGGTCTGAACAAGCAAGACATCAACCAGACACACACCATCCAGGGGGACAACATGACTGACGACAACATCGACCCGGCCGCCACGGACGCCGGCGTCGACCGGCGGACCTTCCTCGGCAGGGCCGGCGTCGGCATCGCCGGCTTCGCCGCCACCGCCGGGATCCTCGCGGCGTGCGCGAGCGACGACGACGGCGGCGGCACCGAGGGCTCGGCACCGGGTGGCACCACCGGCGACTCGGTCGCCACCGGGGACACCGCCGCACCCGACACGGTCGCCCTGAGCCAGGACGGCCCCGAGATCGAGTGGGACATGGCGACGTCGTGGCCGGCCGGTCTCGTCACCCTGTTCGGCGCGGCCAATGTGTTCGCCGAGCAGGTCAGCCGGCTCACCGGCGGCCGCTTCAAGATCACCGCCCGTCCTGCGGGCGAGATCGTCGGCGGCCTCGAGGTGCTGCCGACCGTGCGCGACCTGGGCGTGCAGTCCGGCCACACCGCGTCGTACTACTACACCGGCCTCAACGAGGTGCAGCAGTTCGGTACCGCCGTGCCGTTCGGTCTCACCCAGCGCCAGCACAACGCGTGGCTGTACCACGGGGGCGGCCTCGAGGCGCTGAACGCGTTCTACGCGGAGGAGCACGGCATCATCACGTTCCCGGCCGGCGGCACCGGATGCCAGATGGGCGGCTGGTTCAGCAAGGAGATCAACACCGTCGCCGACCTCCAGGGCCTCAAGATGCGCATCCCCGGCATCGCCGGCAACGTCCTGTCCAACCTCGGCGGCGAGCAGGTGTCACTGCCCGGCGGCGAGATCCTCCCGGCGATCGAGACCGGCGCGATCGACGCGGCCGAGTTCGTCGGCCCGACCGACGACCTGATCCTCGGCCTCGACCAGTTCGACGGTCAGCTGTTCTACTACCACCCCGGTTGGTGGGAGCCCGGCACCACGCTGGAGGTGCAGTTCCCGCTGTCGCTGTGGAACGACCTGCCCGAGGAGTACAAGGCCGCAGTCGAGAACGCCGCGGCGTTCGCCCACGGCACCACGGTCGCCCAGTACGACCATCTCAACTCGATCGACCTCCAGAAGGTCAAGGAGTTCGCCGAGATCCGCGAGTTCTCTCCCGAGATCATGGACGCGTTCCGGACCGAGACCGAGTCGGTGCTGGACGGGATCGCGTCGAGCAACGCGCAGTTCGCCGAGATCCTCGGCCCGTGGCGCGAGTTCCGTGACGGCGTGTCCGAGTGGTTCAGCCTCGCCGAGCGCTCGTACCTCTCGCAGCAGTCGCCGGCCTGATTCCCACGTCGCGGGGCTGGGGTCACGCCGGCATCGTCGGTGTGGCCCCCGCCCGCGTTCGACCACGGCCGCGGGAATGAGACGCCGCTTCCTCGTGTCGTCGGTGCGACGGCTGCTTCCCGATCACGAGCGGCTCGTCGACGTCGTGTTCATGTGGCGGCACCGGCCGGCGATGATCGCGGTCGCATCGGCGGGCGTCGTCGTCGCGTACGTCTCGGCCTCGTTGGCCGGAATCGGCTCGGTCGGCTCGCACGTCGGGCTCGGCCTCGCGGTTGGGCTCGTGTTCAGCGTGCTGTGGACCGACTACCGCGTGCTCGCCCTCACGGACGCGCCGCGCCGCGTGCTGTTCCGGGCCGGTCGCGTACGCCAGGTGGCGGTCGAGGCACTCGGCGATGTCCCGCCGGCCGCCGAGATCGTGGCGGTCGGATCGAACCTGTTCCTGACCGAGTGGATCGTCGACGGCGAGCGGTACACCGTGCCGAAGCGTTCACAGGCCGCGATGGCACGCCTCGCGGCGGCGTGATGCGATGCGGCGCTTCCTGTCGCTTCCGGTTGCTGCGCTGTGCGTGGCAGGAGTCGCCTGTGGCGCAGCGCAGACGACCGAGATCGATCCCCTGCGACGCGCCGTCGAGATCGAGACGACCGCCTGCGGCCACGCGTCGCGGACCAGGGGGTCCGGCGTCGTCGTCGGCGACGGCCGCGTGCTCACGGCCGCGCACGTCGTCGTCGGGGCGGGTGACGTGACCGTCACCCACGCCGGCGAGCGTCGGGTCGCGGAGATCGCCGTGCTCGACGTCACCCGCGATCTCGCAGTGCTCGCCGTGCAGGGCGTCGCACTGCCGGTGATCGAAACGGCCGACGCCGCGGCGGGGGAGCGCGTGGCGATTGTCGACGGCGTCTCGTCGGGGACGATCGACGCGGGCGTCCGCCGGCGCGTGCTGATCGACATCGACGACGTGCGCGGCGCCGATCGGCACGAACGGGACGGCTACGAGCTCGACGCGGAGATCGGCGGCGGCGACAGCGGGGCCGGTGTCTTCGACGGCGACGGCCGGCTCGTGGCAATCGTGTTCGCCGAGCCGACCGAGCGCGACGCGATCACCTACGCGGTCGGCGGCCGGGAGCTGGCGCTGGTGCTCGGCGCGCACGATCGCCGGTACGAATGCCGGCCGGAGTCGTCACGGGTCGTCGAGCTGGAACGATCGGAGGCCACGTGAGTTGGCTCGACGTCGTGCTGCTGCTGGCGGGCGGGCTGCTCGCCGGCGGGATCAACTCGATGGCCGGCGGCGGCTCGCTGCTGACCGTGCCGCTGCTGTCGCTCGCCGGCGTCGACGGGTTGTCGGCGAACGGCACGAACCGCGTCGCGGTGCTGATCCAGACGGTGATGTCCGGCGTCGGCTACCACCAGGGCGGTGTCCGGCCGTACCGCGAGACGGCGCGGCTCGCGCCCCCGGCGCTCGTGGGCGGGCTGATCGGTGCACTCTCGGTCTCGCAGCTCAACGACGACGCGTTCGAGAAGATCTTCGGTCTGCTGATGATCCCGCTGCTCGTGCTCGCGCTGTGGAAGCCGAAGCTGGATCGGGAGCTGAAGCCGTGGCCGCGCTGGGTGCAGCTGCTCGTGTTCTTCGGCGTCGGGTTCTACGCGGGGGCGATCCAGGCCGGGGTCGGCATCCTGCTGTTGCTGCTGCTGACCCGATCGGGCTACGACCTCGTGCGCGGCAACGGCATCAAGACCGCGCTCGTCATCCTGATCACCGCGTTCGTCGCCCTGCCTGTTTTCCTCATCGACGGCCAGGTCGAGTGGTACCCGGCGTTGGTCCTGTCCGCTGGATCGGCCGCCGGCGGCTACGGCGGGGCCCGCCTCGCCGTGCACGGCGGCGAGCGGCTGATCAAGCCGGTCCTCGTCGTCGCCGTCCTCGGCCTGTCCGGCAAGATGGTCGGCCTCTACTGACGGGCGCCGGAAGACGGGTCGATCGCCTCTGGTCGCATGGCGGACCGCGACATAGTTTGGATTTCGCTCGCATCCCCGCGCAGTGAGTCAACCGAACTCGTGCGCGCCGAGGGCCGACACGTTCTCCGTCGTCGCGCACCGGACGAGAGGAGACGACGATGCGCAAACGACTCATCCTCGTGGCGACCGCACTACTCGCCGCAAGCATGATGGTCGTGCTGGCCGCGCCCGCGCAGGGCGCCGATCCGCCGACCGAGTGGCAGGAGGTGGCCACGACCCCCAATGCCGACGACGGGTACGTCCCCGTCAAGGTGTTCACCGCCGAACCCGGCGTCGTGTACGTCGCGACGACCCGCTCCGATCCGGCGGGATACCAGCTGTTCCGTTGGGACGGCGACTGGACCATGGAGATCGACCGCCCTGGCTACGTGTATTCGTCGGTCCTGTTCGGCACCGCGCCGGACGACATCTGGGCTGCTGCGTACTCGACGGCGACCCCGACGGACGCCGTACTGTTCCACTTCGACGGCGCGGCCTGGGCAGAAGAAGCACTCCCGCCGTCGGTGGCCGGACAACGGATCACGTCGATCGGCGGCGTGCCCGGTGAGATCCAGGTCGGTGTCGGACGCCAGATCCTGCGCCGTACATCCACGGGCTGGACGACCGTCTACGACGCCGTCGGCTACCTCACGGTCGTTGCGGGCACGATGTACTTCGTCGAGGCCGACGACGCATACGTCACGAGCTGTTGGGGTCATGCCTGGTACGACGGGGTCACCTGGACCGCAAAGGTCGAGTTCGACTTCTGCGACGAGAACGACATCTGGGGAGCCCGCGACGAGGCCGGTGACCTGCACCTGTGGGTCGTCGGCAACAACAACTTCTCGAGCGGGGTCCGGATCTGGAAGTACGACGAGGCCGCCCATTCGTTCGGCAGCAAGTACGGCTTCGAATTCGGCGATCCGCCGACCCACGAAGGCAGCCGGCTCGGCAACGCGAACGGGATCTGGGGAGCGGCCTGGGACGACGTCTACGTCACCGGGTACCGCTGGACACCCGAGCATCCGTATCCAGGCACGCCGGAGGGTCGGCTGTACCACAACGATGGCACTGGTTGGACGGCGCTGACGTTGCCGACCGACCGCGTGCCGACCGACGTGTGGGGGACCGGCCACGACGACGTGTGGTTCGTGTTCCGCGACGGCGCGTTGCTCCACCTCGGTCCGACCGACGCAGACGGCGACGGGGTCGTCGACGCCGACGACGTGTGCGCGGGCACGGTGATCCCCGACCCCGTGATCCCCGAGCAGCGGTTGGGCGTCAACCGTTGGGCGCTGACCGACGGCGACGGTGTGTTCGACACCACCCACCCGAAGGGCGCGTCGCCCGACCGGACGTACACGATCCACGACACGGGCGGGTGCAACGCCGAGCAGATCGCCACCGCGCTCGATCTCGGCAACGGCCATTGGAAGTTCGGCCTCTCCAACTCGGCGATCGACGACTGGATCACCCAACTTCCGTGACGTCGACCGACTGGCACGATCTCGGGACGTTGTGACGCGGAATCCGCACCGCTCCGTCCCGAGAACGGCCGCGTCAACGGGTGCGCGTCGAGCCGATCGCGCATCGGCGTTCGGTTCGGGCCAGAATGGGGGCGATGGAGTTCTGGAAGCCGCACAAGCTCGCCTCGCCGCACGAGGGCCAGCTCGACCTGAAGATCAACGACCGGGTGCGCACCATCGCGGACGTGCACGCAGTGCCGGTCGGCACCGAGGGCAAGGTGATCCTCGCCAACGGGTTCAACTGGCAGCGATACCGCGTCCTGTTCGACAACGGCGCCGAGGTCGGCGACCTCGACCACCGCCACCTCGAACCGATCGGCCGCACCGCGAAGCGGCTGGCGAAGCGCTCGTAGCCCACCGGCGACCGGTCCGCGCCGGCGCCGTCCGCTCGGCCCGTCGGCAGGCCGCACCGCAGGCCACCACCGGTACACTGCCCGCCCTGTGAAGAGTTCCGTAGAGGCCCTCGAGGGCAACCAGATCAAGCTGTACGTCGAGGTCGACGAGAGCGAGTTCGACGCCGACATCGACCGCGCGTTCAAGCTCATCGCCAAGCAGGTTCGGCTCCCCGGGTTCCGTCCCGGCAAGGCGCCGCGCAAGGTGCTCGAGGCCCAAGTCGGCATCGGCGCCGCCCGCGAGCAGGCGCTGCGCGACGGCGTCCCCGAGTACCTCGCCAAGGCCGTCCGCGAGCACGACGTCGATCTGATCGCCACGCCCCAGGTCGAGATCACCGACGGGCAGGAGACCGGCCCGGTCGAGTTCGAGGCGACCTGCGACATCCGTCCGGTGATCGACGTCCCCGGCTACAACGGGTTGCGCGTCGAGCTGCCCTCGCCCGACGTGTCCGACGACGAGGTCGAGGGCGCCCAGCAGACCGAGCTGCGCAAGACGGGTTCGCTCGCCGACGCCGACCGCCCCGCGGCGGTCGGCGACTTCGTCACGCTCGACCTCACCGCCCAACGCGACGGCGACGACGTGATCGGCCTCAACACCGAGGACTGGAACTACGAGATCGGTCAGGGGTGGGTCGCCGACGACTTCGACGACCACCTCGAGGGGGCCTCGGCCGGCGACGAGCTGAGCTTCACGGCCACCCCCAAGGGCACCGAGGAGCCGGCCGAGTTCACGGTCAAGATCACGTCGGTGCAGACGATGCAGCTCCCCGAGCTGACCGACGACTGGGTCGCCGAGAACCTCGGTGAGTTCGACACGGTCGCCGAGTGGACCGCGTCACTGCGCGAGTCGCTGCGCGATGCGAAGCTGAACCAGATCCGTCAGCAGCTCGTCGGCAAGATCACCGACGCCCTCACCGCGCTCACCGACATCGACCCGCCGACCCCGATGGTCGACGCCGACCTCAACCAGCGGGTGCAGGGCACGATGCAGCAGTTCCAGGCGCAGGGCATCGACTTCGGCCAATGGATGCAGGCCACCGGGCAGGAGCCCGAGCAGTTCATCGAATCGATGCGCGGCCAGTCCGAACAGGCGGTGCGATCCGACCTTGCGTTGCGCGCCGTCGCCGCGGCCGAGGGCATCGATGCCGACGACGACGAACTCGAGCAGGAGTACGCCCGGATGGCGATGCAGTACGGGCAGAAGGCGAAGGAGATCCGCAAGGCCTACGAGCAGAACGATGCGGTCCCCGAGCTGATCGCGCAGATCCGCAAGAACAAGGCGCTCGACTGGCTCGTGCACCACGTCGAGTTCGTCGACGAGCAGGGCGCGCCGATGGATCGCGATGTCGTGCTCGGCCATACTCATGACGCCGACGGCAATCACATCCACGACCACGACGAGCAGGACGACGGCGGCGACGCCCCGGCCGACAACGGAGACGAGGAATCAGACTCATGAATCTTGACGCCGCGAACTACCTGCCGAACCCGGCCGTGATCGAGCGGACGAGCCGGGGCGAAGTCAGCATGGACGTGTACACGCGTCTCATGAAGGACAACATCTTGTTCCTCCAGACGCCGATCGACGACTCCGTCGCCAGCCTGATGTCCGCGCAGCTGATCCACCTCGAGTCCGAGAACCCGGACAAGGACATCAGCCTCTACATCAACAGCCCCGGTGGCGACATCACGGCGCTGTTCGCGATCTACGACACGATGCAGTTCATCAAGAACGACATCGCCACCATCTGCGTGGGCCAGGCCGCCAGCGCAGCGGCCGTCCTGCTCGCCGCCGGCACGAAGGGCAAGCGCCTCGCGCTGCCGCATGCGCGGGTGCTGCTGCACCAGCCGTCCGGCCAGGTCGGCTACGGCCAGGTGACCGACCTCGAGCTCGCGGCAGCCGAGATCCAGCGGATGCGCGAGATCCTCGACACGATCCTCGCCAAGCACACCGGCCAGCCGATCGAGCGCATCAATGCTGATACCGACCGTGATTTCGTGATGGAAGCAAACGAGGCGCTGGAATATGGCATCATCGACTCTGTGATCTCGTCACGAGAGACGGTGGACCGCGAGGGGCCCATCCGCTGATCGTCGGGATCCGCGACACGGCCCAGCGGGTACGCCACAATGGCTCGCTCGGGTCCGAACGGACCGAATCGGGACTGAGGGGTAGCGACAGTGGCCAAATTTGGTGACACGGGCGAACTGCTGAAGTGTTCGTTCTGCGGCAAGTCGCAGAAACAGGTCAAGAAGCTGATCGCCGGCCCCGGCGTGTACATCTGCGACGAGTGCATCGATCTCTGCAACGAGATCATCGAAGAAGAGCTCACCGAGACCGCCGAGCTCAGCTTCGACAACCTGCCGAACCCCCGCGAGATCCGTGGCTTCCTCGACGACTACGTCGTGGGCCAGGACGACGCGAAGAAGATCCTGTCGGTCTCGGTGTACAACCACTACCGGCGCATCCAGTACCAGAACCAGGCGACCACCGTCGGCCGGCGCGACGACGTCGAGTTGGCGAAGTCGAACATCTTGCTGCTCGGCCCCACCGGGTGCGGCAAGACGCACCTCGCGCAGACGCTCGCCCGGCAACTCAACGTGCCGTTCGCCGTCGCCGACGCCACCGCGCTCACCGAAGCGGGCTACGTCGGTGAGGACGTCGAGAACATCCTGCTGAAGCTGATCCAGGCGGCCGACTTCGACGTCAAGCGGGCCGAGACCGGCATCGTCTACATCGACGAGATCGACAAGGTCGCCCGCAAGAGCGAGAACCCGTCGATCACCCGCGACGTGTCGGGCGAGGGCGTGCAGCAGGCGCTGCTGAAGATCCTCGAGGGGACGCAGGCCTCGGTGCCGCCGCAGGGCGGTCGCAAGCACCCGCACCAGGAGTTCATCCAGATCGACACGACGAACGTGTTGTTCATCCTCGGCGGCGCGTTCGCCGGCCTGGAAGAGATCATCGAGGACCGCATCGGGCACAAGGGCGTCGGCTTCAACGGCATCGTCCGGTCGCAGCTCAACCGCGACCCCGGCCAGCTGTTCGCCCAGGTGCTGCCCGAAGACCTCGTCAAGTTCGGGATGATTCCCGAGTTCATCGGCCGCCTGCCGATGATCGGCGCGGTCCACAGCCTCGACCAGGAAGCGCTCGTCAGCATCCTCACCGAGCCCAAGAACAGCCTCGTCAAGCAGTACGCCAAGGTGTTCGCCTTCGAAGACGTCGAGCTGGAGTTCACCGACGACGGCCTCAACGCGATCGCCGACCAGGCGCTGCTGCGCGGCACCGGCGCCCGCGGCCTGCGGGCGATCATGGAAGAGGTCCTCCTGGAGACGATGTACGACCTGCCCGGCCGTACCGACATCGGCAAGGTCCTCATCGACGACGAAACGGTGATCGACAAGGTCAACCCGACCCTGGTCCCGCGGCCGGCGGTGACCGCGCGCCAGCGCAAGGCCGCGTCCTGACGCCCGACGTCCGTCGACCGATCAGGACCGAGTGACCGATGGACTTCGTCGAAGCGCTCGCGTATCTCGACGACCACGCGTCGTACGACAAGACCGGGCGGATCGACTCGCCCTCGACCGAGGTCATCGAGGCGTACTGCGCCGCGCTCGGCGACCCCCAGCACGCCGCGCCGGTCATCCACGTCACCGGCACGAACGGCAAGGGGTCGACGGTGCAGATCATCTCGCGCCTGCTCGCGGCTTCGGGGTTGACCGTCGGCACGTACACCAGCCCGCACCTCGAACGGATCAACGAACGGATCAAGCGCAACGGCGAACCGATCTCCGACGACGACCTTGCTGAGCAGATCTCGGCGATCGCCGAACTGGAGCCGGTCGTCGGCCTGCGACCGAGCTACTTCGAGGCGATGACGGCCGCAGCGTTCCGATGGTTCGCCGACGTCGCGGTCGACGTGATGGTGATCGAGGTCGGGATCCTCGGCCGCTGGGACGCGACCAACGTCGTCAACGCCCAGGTCGCCGTCGTGACGAACATCGGGATGGACCACAACGAATTCGCCGGACCGACGCTCGTGCACATCGCGACCGAGAAGGCCGGAATCATCAAGGCCGGCAGTGCGGCGGTCGTCGGCGAGACGCGCCCCGATCTGGTGGCGATCTTCGCCGGCGCGGGTGGCGCCTCGATGCTCGTCCAGGAGGACGACTTCGGCGTCGAGAGCAATGCGCTGGCCGTCGGCGGCCGCATGCTCGACCTGCGCACTCCGACCACGATCTACACCGACGTGTTCCTCCCGCTCAACGGCTGGTATCAGGGGACGAACGCGGCCGTCGCGTTGACCGCGGTCGAGACATTCTTCGCCGCGCCGCTCTCGGAGGACGTCGTCACCGAGGGGATGGCGGCGGTCACGGTGCCCGGTCGCTTCGAGGTGCTCGGGCGGCAACCGTTGACGATCATCGACGGCGCCCACAACCCGGTCGGTGCCGACACGTGTGCCGAGGTGTTCTTCGGCGACTTCGATCCGGAGGGTCGGCGCGTGCTCGTCGTCGGCACACTCAGGGCGCCGGTCGAGATGCTCGCGGCGCTGCGCGCCGACGAGTTCGACATCGTGTTCGCGTGCACCGCTCCGTCGCCACGCGGCGTGCCCGCCGCCGAGGTCGCGGCGGCTGCGCGCACGCTCGGCTGCGACAACGTGGCGATGTTCGACACGGTCGAGGAAGCATGCACGCGGGCGATGGCGTACGCCGACGGCGACGACGCCGTACTGGTGACCGGCAGCCTCTATACCGCTGGTGCCGCGCGTCCGGTGCTCCAGCGCTTCACCAACTGACGGCCCGTCGCCGCGCGCCGGAGACGAGGTCGACGGGTCAGTGTGGCGTGTCGGCGATCGTCGCCTGCCGCACGACGCGGTCGAACAGTTCGACCCCCGTGTCGATCAGTTCGTCGGGGAAGTCGTAGTGAGGGTTGTGGATCGGATGGTGGTCCTCTCCGGAACCGAGGAGCACCATGCAACACGGGAACCGCTCGCTGAACAGCCCGAAGTCCTCGCCGGCGCGCATCCCGACGTCGGGCGAGATCACCTCGAATCCACAGGCGACCGCGGCGCGCCGCACCCGCTCGGTCACCCCCGGATCGTTCATGTTCGCAGCGAAATCCTCGACGACGTCGACATCGACGCGTAGGCCGTCGCGGTCGCCGAGCCGGTGTGCGAGGGTGGTGATCGACCGTTGCAGCTCGGCGAGACCCGCATTGTCGACCGTGCGGATCGTCAAGTGGACCTCACCGTCACCTGCGGACACGCCGTAGGCAACCGACCCGATGCGGACGTGGACCGGCGTCACCAGCCGGAAGTCGGGCGATCGCATGTCGGGCACGTGCATCCCGTCGCACTCCCGCAACAGGTCCGCGACCGCCAGCGAGGGGTTCTCGCCCTTCTCGGGTTCGCTCGCGTGGGCGGTGCGACCCGTGAAGCGGATGACGATGCTGCGGACGGCGCAGGTCATCGAGCCCGGCTTGACGACGACCGCGTGCAACGGGAACCCCGGCATGTTGTGCAGCGCGACACCGAAGTCGGGGCGGATCGCGTCGAACGCCGGGTCGGCGAGCACGGCGGCCGCGCCCGTCCCGGTCTCCTCGGCGGGTTGGAACAGCAGATGGACGGCGCCGCGTGCGGGGCGATCGGCCGCGAGCCGCATCGCCAGCCCGGCGAGGATCGCAGTGTGGCCGTCGTGTCCGCATTTGTGTGAGACGCCGTCGGTGCGTGAGCCGTGCCCCTCGACGTCGAGCTCGACGATCGGCAATGCGTCGAGCTCACTGCGGAACAGCTGCACCGGACCGGGCACGCCACTGTCGAACGTGACGACGACGCCGGTGCCGCCGATGCCGGTGAGGATGCGGTCGGGCACGAGGGGCGCGACGAGGCGGACGACCCGCTCGGCCGTGCCGGTCTCGTGGTGCGCGAGTTCCGGATGCGCATGCAGGTCGCGACGGAACTCGATCAGCGACGTCATCGGCCGATCTTAGGAGTCGGCGCATCGCACGCCCTCCCGCCGTCGGGCCCCGTGCACCTCCCGCGCCCGATGACCGCCGACACCGATAGCGTGGCCCGCCATGTCTGACCGCACGCTCGTCCTGCTCAAGCCCGACGCCGTCGAACGCAAACTCGTCGGCGAGATCGTCTCGCGGTTCGAGGCCAAGAACCTCGACGTCGTCGCGATGGACATCCGCACGCTCGATGCGGCGACGCTCGAACGCCACTACGAAGAGCACGTGGGCAAGGGCTTCTACGGCGAACTGGTCGAGTTCATGAGCCGCGGCCCCGTCGTGGCGATGGTCGTGGAGGGCCCCGAGGACACGTGGGAGGTCGTCCGGGCGATGATGGGTGCCACCAACCCGCGCACGGCCGCCCCCGGCACGATCCGCGGCGACCTCGGCATCCTGTTCACGGAGAACCTCGTCCACGGCAGCGACTCGGCGACGTCGGCCGAACGTGAAATCGGGATTTTCTTCCCGAATCTGTAACATTCGGGCGCCTGGTACGCTCCCGGTCACAGGGAACCGGCCGGTGCGCACCCGTCGGATCCCATTCGGACTCGAATCAACAGCTCGCGAAGGGATGGCCGGACGATGGCCCGAAACAACCCGCTCAGCCTGGGCCGAGACCTCGCCATCGACCTCGGCACCGCCAACACCCTGATCTACGTCCGCGGACACGGCGTCGTGCTCGACGAGCCGTCGGTCGTGGCGATCAACGCCAACGACGGCCGGCCGGTCGCCGTCGGCCTCGAGGCGAAGCGGATGATGGGCCGCACACCCAACCACATCAAGGCGATCCGCCCACTGAAGGACGGCGTGATCGCCGACTTCGAGGTGTGCGAGAAGATGCTGCGGTACTTCATCCAGAAGGTCCATGCGTCGAAGTGGTCCAAGCCGCGGATGGTGATCTGCGTGCCGTCGGGCATCACCGGCGTCGAACAGCGCGCCGTGCAGGACGCGGCCGAGTACGCCGGTGCCCGCAAGCCGGTGCACATCATCGAGGAGCCGATGGCGGCCGCGATCGGTGCCGACCTGCCGGTCCACGAGCCGTCCGGCAACATGATCGTCGACATCGGCGGTGGCACGACCGAGGTCGCGGTCATCTCCCTCGGTGGCATCGTCACGGCCCAGTCGGTGCGCGTCGCGGGTGACGAGCTCGACGAGGCGGTGCTGCAGTACGTCAAGAAGGAATTCTCGCTGGCGATCGGCGATCGCACCGCCGAGGAGATCAAGATCCAGATGGGCTCGGCCTGGCCGATGGAAGAGGAGCTCACCGCCGACATCCGCGGTCGCGACCTCATCTCCGGGCTGCCGCGCACGATCCAGGTCACCACCGAACACATCCGCGAGGCCCTTGCGGAGCCGATCTCTGCGATCGTGGACGCGGTGAAGACCACACTGGACAAGACGCCACCCGAACTCGCCGCCGACATCATGGAAGACGGCATCATGCTCACCGGGGGAGGGGCGCTGCTCGGCGGGCTCGACGAGCGCCTCGCCCACGAGACCGGGATGCCGATCCGCGTCGCCGCCGAGCCGTTGTACAGCGTCGTGATCGGTTCCGGGCGCGCGCTCGAGAACATCGACGCGATGCGCGGCCTGATGTCACTCGGCGGCGAACACTGATCGGATTCCCGCCCGGGAACGAGTACTGACATGGCCCTGTACACCGTCGGCCGACGGCGAGTCATCATCGCGTTGCTGCTGACCTCGGTGCTGCTGCTGACCCTCGACATCCGTGGCAACCCGGTGCTCGACCGCGTTCGCGACGGGTTCTCGCGGATCATGGAGCCGTTCGAGTCGGCGACCGACGTCGTGACCACCCCGGCCACCCGCGCCTGGCACGGCATGACCAACTACGACGATCTCGAACGTGAGAAC
Source organism: Ilumatobacter sp. (assembly GCA_013002175.1). Classification (GTDB taxonomy): domain Bacteria; phylum Actinomycetota; class Acidimicrobiia; order Acidimicrobiales; family Ilumatobacteraceae; genus Ilumatobacter_A. The sequence continues at coordinate 10,833 of JABDKP010000008.1, read as the reverse complement.
CAGGCGCTGCAGGACCAACTCGACCGGCTGATCGGGACTCAGGCGACCGCCCGCATCAGCGTGCAGGAGTATCAGGAGCTGCGGGCTCTGCTGAACCTGCCGTCGCTCGCCGGCATCCCGACCGAGGTCGCGCAGGTCGTCGGAGCGTCCGCCAACAATCTCGACCAGATCATCGAGATCAACAAGGGCCGCAGCTCCGGGTTCAAGGTCGGCATGCCGGTCGTCAACCAGGCCGGTCTGATCGGCAAGATCACCAGTGTCACCGACAACACCGCGAAGGTGATGCTGATCACCGACGCCCGCTACGTCGTGCCGGTCCGGGTGCAGGCTGCGCCGGACGATGCCGAACAGACCCCGGTCGAGACGAGGCCGTCCGGCCGGACCGACGAGGAACTGCGCGACTTGGTCACGACGACGTCGGCGCCACCGACCACGCTGGCGACCGACGTCCTCGACACCGGCACCGTGCTCCCACAGGGCGACGACGGGACGGTGCCCGTCACGACGGTCGAGGAGCCGACCGACCCCGACGAGACCGCACCCGTCGAGACCGACCCCGGAGAGCCGGCAGTCGAGGCGACGACGACCACGATCGCCACCGATCTCGCGCCGAAGGAGTTCGGCGCGTTGGAAGGCCGAGGCCGCGGCCTGCTGCCGCAGATCCGGTTCCTCCAGGACAACCCCGGCCTCGCCACGTTGCAGGTGGGCGACCTCGTCGTGACCGCCGGCGGTGCCGACAGCCTGGCGCCGCCGGACATCCCCGTCGGCGTGGTCATCAACCGCGCCGACCGGTCAGGGCCCGGTGGCCCGCTGCTCGACATCCAGCCGTACGCCGACGTCACCAAGCTCAACTTCGTGCGAGTGGTCAAGTACACCCCGCTGTCCGAAGTCGAGCGGTGAGTCGGACCACGTGGTGACGCCCGGCCCCGCCGCCCTGCGGCCGACCGACCGCACGGGGACGGGCTGATGCTCGCCGCGCTCTGGCAGGGTCCGCTGGTCCGACTCGTCCCCGTCGGGATGGTGCTGCTCGCGCTCCAGCGATCGATCTTCGTCGAGATCACCGTCGCCGGCGTGATCATCCAGGTCGTGCTGGCGCTCGCCGCCGCGGCGGGTGCCGCCGGCGGATCAGAACGGGGCGCCGTCGCCGGGTTCGTGCTCGGTCTGATGTACGACATGCTCGAGGGCCTGCCGCTGGGCTCGACGGCGATCGCAATGACGCTGGCAGGCGCCGTTGCCGGCCTCCTCGCCCTGATCGTCGCCGAACCGCACTGGTGGCTGGCGATGTTGTTCACCGGTCTCGGCGCGGCCGTCGGCGAGATCATGGTGCCGGTCGTGCGGCTGTTCACCGGCGCAACCGACCCGTTCGAACAGCGGCTGACCCTGATCGTGCCCGTGGTCGCTGCGGCCGCCGCGGTCCTCAGCCCGATTTTCGTCCCGCTCGCGCGCTGGTGCCTCGGGATCAAACGCGCGGAGTGGGTCGCCCCGCCGCGCGAGACGCCGGTCTGACGCCCGGCGGCGAGCCGCGGTCGGATGTCGCTTGGTCCACGTTACGATTGTGTGAAGGACGCCCCATCCGTCGAGCGCGGTTCGAGATCGCAAAGGCACACGTGATTCATGGCAGCTGACAAACGAGCAACGCGCCTCGGCGTGCTCGCGCTCGTCGCCACGCTGCTGTTCGGCGTCGTCGGCGCCCGGCTCTGGTTCCTGCAGACCGTGCAGGCCGAGGAGCTGCAGTCCGAGGTGGACGTCACCAAGGAGCGCACCGTGCCACTGCTGCCGCAGCGGGGCCGGATCTTCGATGCCGACGGGCGAATCCTCGCCGACAACCAGCGCACGCTGACGGTCGGCGTCGACTGGAGTGTCATCCGGTCGAGTACGACGCGCGCCGAGATCTTCCGCCGCCTCTCCGGGTGGATCGACGTCCCCGTCGAGGACATGGAGGCCCGCTACCAGAGCCAGGTCTACAGTCCCTTCCTGCCGATGCCCGTGAAGGAAGGGATCGACGAGCCGACCGCGATCGCCATCAAGGAACGCGTCGAGGACCTCCCCGGGGTGCAGATCATCGAGGACTCGAAACGGGTCTATCCGTTCGCACCGCTCGCCAGCCACATCGTCGGCTACATGGGGCGGATCACCGCCGAGACCAAGGACGAGTACACGAGCAACGGGTACTTCCTCAACGAACGCGTCGGCCAGTTCGGCGTCGAGCTCAGCATGGAGCGCGAGCTCCACGGCCAGTGGGGGTACATCACCTACGAGGTCGACAACGCCAGCCGCATCGTGCGCGTCGTCGAGGAGGTCCCGCCGATCAACGGCCGTGACATCCAGCTGACGATCGACCTCGACCAGCAGCAGTACGCCGAACAGGCGCTCGAGACCCAGCTCCGGCTGCGTCGCCAGGCGACCGCCAAGAACCCGCTCGACCGGGACACGAACTTCAGGACCCGCGCGTTCTACGAATTCGACGAGAACGGCAACAAGATCTACTTCCCCGAGGAGGTGCCGTACAAGGCGCCGGCCGGCGCCGTCGTCATCCAGAACCACGAGAACGGCCACGTGATCGCGCTCGCGTCGTACCCCACGTTCGACAACCGCTGGTTCGAGTCCGATCTCAGCGGGGGCAAGTTCGAGCAGATCTTCGATGCCACCGACCCGGCGACCGGCAAGGTCGACCCCGACCGGTCCACCCTCGTCAACCGGGCGATCCAGGGCCGCTACAACCTCGGTTCCACGTTCAAGCCGTTCACCGCGTACGCCGCGTTGAGCACCGACCTGATGGACACCAACGACTACTACGTCGACCAGGGCACCTACCGGATGGTGTCCGTCGACGAGGGCAAGTGCGAGTCCGGTCTCGTGCGGTGCGTCTACAAGAACGCGACGTGCAGCGGAACGGGCCGGCCGTGCGTGTACGGCGCCGTCGACGTGGAGACCGCGCTCGCGGTGTCCAGCGACGCGTTCTTCTACCGGGTCGGCGAGCTGATCATGGAGAACAACGAGCAGAAGGACCTGCTGCAGCGGGAACTGAAGTTGTTCGGGTTCGGTGCCGACACCGGCATCGACCTGCCCTTCGAGTTCGACGGCACGATCCCCGACCGTGAGCTGAAAGAGCGCTACGCCAAGCTCGGCGTGATCAGCAAGGACGAGGGCACCGGCTACTTCACCGGCGACAACGTGCAGCTCGCGATCGGGCAGGGACTGCTGTCGGCATCGCCGCTCCAGCTCGCGGTCGGCTACTCGACGATCGCCAACTACGGGTTCGTGATGAAGCCCGAGATCATCAAAGCGGTCTTCGATGCCGGTGTCCCCGACGCCGCGCAACCCGGCTACGCCGACATCTCCCGGGCCCGGTTCGCCGAGGAGCCGAACGTCGACGGCGAGGTGATCCGGCAGATCCCGATGCCCGAGCACATCCGCGAGGAGATCAACCGCGGCCTGACGCGGGTCGTCTACGGCACGGGCACCGTCAGCGACTACTACCACCACACGACCGGCGAGAAGTTGTTCTTCGACTACCCGCGTTCCGCGATCCCGATCGCAGGAAAGACCGGCACGGCGCAGGGTGCCGGCAACTACCCGTGGAACGACTCGTCGGCGTTCGCCGCGTACAGCCGCGATGCGAGCACCCCGTACACGGTGACCGCCTACCTGGAGAAGGCGGGGTACGGCTCGCTCGCTGCCGGGCCGGTCGTGAAGTGCATCTTCCTGCAGCTCTCCGGGATCGCCCCGACCGATCCGGTCGTCCTGTCCGACCCGCTCGACCCCAACGCGATCTTCGCTGCGCCGCCGCAACGCCTGAACGACACCAGCTGCTTCTCGCGCCGGTTGTGATGGGCTGATTCCGACCGCCATGGCCACGTCCTTCCTGTCCCGCAAGCCTGACTCCGGCCTCGGCAACATCGGTGCCAGTCCTGCGGACCCCAGTCGCAACATCGACTGGGTGCTGATGACGGTGCAGCTGACGCTGACCACGCTCGGCGTGTTCATCGTGTTCTCCGCCTCGCGGACGCGCATCGAGGCCGACCCCTATGCGTTCGCGACGCGGCAGGTGATCTTCGCGATCGTCGGCGTGGTCGTGATGTTCGTGGTGATGGCGTTCGACTACGAGACGTGGAAGGAGCGAGCACGTTTCCTGTACGGGCTGACGCTCGTGCTGCTCGTGCTGCTGATCCTGCTCGGCATCGCATCGGGTGAGGACCGCATCTCGTTCGACTTCGGACCGTTCAACGTGCAGCCCGCCGAACTCGCGAAGTTCACGACGCTGTTGATGCTCGCCGTCTACCTCGCAGAGGAGCGCAGCGAGGAGGTCTCGTATCCGCGGTTCCTCGGTGGCCTGATGATCGTCGGCGCCCCAGCGGTGCTGGTCGTGATCCAACCGGACCTCGGGTCGGCGTCGGTGATCATCTCCGTGGCGATGGGGGTGTTGCTCGTCGCCGGCGCAAAGGCCCGCTACATCGTGATGATCAGCGTGCTGTCGATCGCCACCGTCGGTGCCGCGTTCCTCGGTCGGCTCGTCAACGACTATCAGGCCGCCCGGATCCGCGCGCTCCTCGACCCGTCGGCGGCGGGCGCCGACGAGCGGTACCAGGCGGAGAACGCGATGCGCGCCATCGGCACCGGCGGCGTCTGGGGCAAAGGCTGGCTGGAGGGCCCGCTCACCAACGGCCGAGACATCCCGGTGATGTGGGCGGACTTCCCGTTCGCCGCAGTGGGCGAACAGTTCGGGCTGGTCGGCTGCGGCACGATCCTGGGGCTCCTCGGGATCGCGCTGGTCAGGGTGTGGCGGATCGCCCACCTGTCGCGGGACCTGCTCGGCACCTACATCTGCGCCGGCGTGTTCACGATGCTGCTGTGGCAGACGTTCCAGAACGTCGGGATGACGCTGCGGATCATGCCGGTCACCGGATTGCCGTTGCCGTTCATCTCCTACGGCGGGTCGGGGTTGATCGTGTACTTCGCGATGTTCGGACTGGTGCAGAGCGTGCACATGCGGCGGATGCGCTGAGCTTTGCTCAGCGCCGGCGACTTCGTCGCCGCAGCGCCTTCGGCGCTGATCCGCCTTGCTCGGGCTGGCGCCCGACGGTCGCCTGGCGGCGTCCGACTGTCTCACGGAGATTCTCTGGACGTTGTGATGCGGAATCCGCAACGATTCGTCCGCAGAACCGGCTCGCCCAGAGTGGGGCTGCAGCTGGCGGGTGGCGCGGCCCGGAGGGCGGGTGGGGGGCGCCGGTAGATTGGTGCGATGGACCGGCCGGACGACTCACTGTGGGCGCAGCTCGAACCGCTGCTCGCCCGGGTGCAGAAGCCGGCGCGGTACATCGGCTGCGAGGACGGCATGGGCTCGCCCGACCACCGTCCCGACAAGGTCGCCTGGTTGCTGGCGTATCCGGACACGTACGAGATCGGGCTCCCCAACCAGGGTCTGCAGATCCTCTACGAGATCCTCAACGAACGTCCCGACGCGGTCGCCGAGCGCACCTACGCCCCGTGGCTCGACCTCGACGAACAACTTCGTGCAGCAGGGCTACCGCTGTTCTCGATCGACACACATCGCCCCGCCGGCGACTTCGACATCCTTGCGTTCAACCTCGCCGCCGAGCTCGTCTACACGAACGTCGTCAACATGATCGATCTCGCCGGCGCCCCGCTGCACAGCGCCGACCGCACCGATGACGACATGTTCGTGGTCGTCGGTGGCCACTGCGCGTTCAACCCCGAGCCACTGGCCGACTTCATCGACGTCGCGGTCCTCGGCGAGGGCGAGGAGGTCGTCGGCGAGATCACGGCGGTGCTCCACCGCTGGAAGGGCGCCGGAGGCCACGACCGCCAGGCCGTGCTGCGTGAGCTGGCGTCGGTCCCCGGCGTCTACGTCCCCGCGCTGTACGACGTCACCTACGCCGAGCCGACGCCCGGATTCACGCAGGGTCCGATCGCGGCGGTCACACCGAACCGTGCCGACGTCCCCGCCACGGTCCACAAGCGCACCGTCGCCGACCTCGGCGACTGGCCCTACCCGAAGCGACCGCTCGCGCCGCTCACCGAGGTGGTCCACGACCGGCTGAGCGTCGAAGTGTTCCGCGGTTGCACCAGGGGCTGCCGGTTCTGCCAAGCGGGCATGATCACCCGGCCGGTGCGCGAACGCCCCGCCGACCAGGTCCGCACGATGGTCGCCGACGGCCTTCGCCAGACCGGGTACAACGAGGTCAGCCTGACGTCACTGTCGACCGCCGACTTCAGCGACATCGAGCCATCGGTCCTCGGCGTCCTGGAAGACCAGCAGGCCGCCGCACCGACCGGTCCCGACGGGATGTCGCTCGGCTGCGGCACCACGATCAATCTGCCCTCGCTGCGCGTCGATGCCTTCACGGTCGGGCTCGCCGGGCAGGTCGCGAGCGGCCGCCGGTCAGGCTTGACGTTCGCGCCCGAAGCCGGCACGTGGCGGCTGCGCACCGTGATCAACAAGCTGATCGTCGAGGAAGATCTCTACGGTGCCGTCGAGTCAGCGTTCTCGCAGGGCTGGACGCGGCTCAAGCTCTACTTCCTGATCGGGCTGCCGACCGAGACCGACGACGACGTCCTCGGCATCGCCGAACTCGCCAAGAACTGCGTCAAGATCGGCCGGCGACACACGACGCGAGCGTCGGTCACGGTCAGCGTCGGCGGCTTCGTGCCGAAGGCGCACACGCCGTTCCAGTGGTTCGGGCAGAACACCCGCGAAGAACTCCAGCGCAAGGTTCAGCTGCTGCGATCAGCGACGCGACGCGCCGGCAACGTGAACGTGAAGTGGCACGATCCGGCGGCCACGACGGCCGAAGGCGTCGTCAGTCGCGGCGATCGCCGGCTGGGCGCGGTCATCGAGCGGGTGTGGCGCGACGGTGGCACGTTCCAGGAGTGGGGCGAGCAGTTCGACCTCGACCGGTGGACCGCTGCGCTCGACGCCGAAGGGCTGTCGCTGGACTGGTTCGTGTTCCGCCATCGGCGAGCCGACGAGGTGCTGCCGTGGGCACATCTCAGTGCCGGCCTCCATCACGACTTCCTCTGGGACGATTGGCAGGCCGCGCTCGCCGAGAGCGGCATCGAGGACTGCCGGTGGACGCCCTGCTACGACTGCGGGGTGTGCACCGGATACGGCATCGAGCACGTGGTCGCGTCGCCGGTCCCGCCGGCCGGCGGCAGCCAGGGGACCGGCCAGGACCTCTCGAACGGGGCGGCGGTGCCACTCCATCTCACGTTCACGCCCGTCGACGCACCGTCGAGGCGCGCGACCGACATGGCGGGTGCCACATGAGGGTGCGGGTGCGCTACTCGAAGCTCGGCAAGGTGCGCTTCATCAGCCATCGCGACGGTGCTCGTCTGTGGGAGCGCGCCTTGCGTAGAGTTGCTGTTCCAGTGGCATTCACCGAAGGCTTCACCCCGCGTCCGCGGCTGAGCTTCGGGTTGGCCCTGCCCACGGGCGCCGAATCGACGGCCGAGTACATCGACATCGAGCTGGTCGAGGGCACCACGATCGACGGCGCCGACGCCGACCGATGCCTGCTCACGGAGCTGTCAGCGGCGCTGCCGATCGGCATGGACGTCCAGGTGATCGCTCCGCTCGAATCCGACGCCGGGACCCGCCGGAAATCCCTTCAGGACGAAGTGACGTCGACGACCTGGGAGCTGTGGGGCCCCGGCGTCGAGGGGTCCGATTTCGAGGCGATCGCCGATCGGCTGCTCGCGGCCGACGAGCTGCCGCTCGAACGCGAACGCAAGGGCCGCCGCCACGTCGACGACGTCCGCCCCCTCATCCACGATCTCCGACCTGACGAGACCGGGACACGGCTGGTGGCCGACATCGCCACCGTCGGTCGCGGCGTTCGTCCGGCCGAGTTGGCCTCGCTCGCATTCGCGGGCACTGCACGCGCTGACATCCGCGTGCTCAGAACACAGCAATGGATCGAACAGGACGGCGAACGGCGCGAGGTGCTCTCGTTGCCGGTCACCGTCAACGCGCTCGCACGAGGTCTGAGCGCATGAACGGGATCATCATCCGATGCATCCGACCAACAGTCATGGCCGTCGCACGACATCGGTGCCCGACGGCCGAGGAGCCCGCCACTGCGACGTGGCTCCCGAGAAGGGAACGCCCCCATGGAACACAACGACGGCCCCGACGCGGCCAACCGCGAGCGCACCACCGAAAAGACCGCCTCCGGATCGAAATCTGACGCAGCCGCGGGCGACGGCGGCGGACAGCGGTCCGGCACCGGCAACGCCAACAAACGACGCCGCGGGTCACGAGGTGGCCAGCGCCGCAAGCCCGACTCGGCCGGTGCGCGGCAGGGCGGAGGCCAGCGCGAGGCGACCGACTCGTCGGCGGGGTCGTCGTCCGGCGGGCCCACCGACGAACGCAACGACGTCGAGATGCCGAAGTCGATGCGCGAGGGCCGGCCGTCGCCCGAGGCCGCCGAGAAGGGTCTCGTGCGCCGTCCGCAGATCGGCGACACGATGCCGATGCCGACGGCACCGCCGCCCGGTCCGGCCACCGCGCGCGAGGGCGGTGGGGGCGACAACAAGAAGAAGCGCCGGCGCGGCAAGGGTGGTCAGGGCGGCGCGAACCGCCAGTCCGGCGGTCAGCGTGGCAGCGAGGGCAACCGCGGCGACGGACCGAAGAAGAACCGCCGGTCCCGCGGCAGGGGACGCGACAAGCGCGACACCCAGCAGATGGACGAGGCGTGGCTCGAGCAGCGGCGCGGACGCGAGCGGAACGGCAAGCCGATCGGGCGGTACTCGATGTGCGTGCAGTCGCGCCCGGGGATGGCGCAGGTCGCGGTGCTCGAGGGCCGCAACCTGATCGAGCACTACGTCAGCCGCCCCGCCGACGACGTCGCCCAGATCCACGGCAACATCTACATCGGCAAGGTGCAGAACGTCCTGCCGGGCATGGAAGCTGCCTTCGTCGACATCGCGACGCCGAAGAACGCGGTGCTGTACCGCAGCGACGTGCAGTACGACGCCGAGGACATCGAGGTCAAGGGCACCAACCCCCGCATCGAGGACATCCTCAAGAACAAGCAGCTGATCCTCTGCCAGGTCACCAAGAACCCGATCGCCCACAAGGGCGCACGGCTCACGCAGGAGGTCTCGCTGCCGGGCCGGTTCGTCGTGCTGATCCCGAACTCGAAGACCTACGGCATCTCCAAGCGGTTGCCCGACGACGTCCGCAAGCGCCTGCGCGGCATTCTCGACCGGGTCAAGCCCGACGAGCACGGCCTGATCGTGCGCACCGCCGCCGAGCACGCCACTGAGGAAGAACTCAAGGCCGACATGACGATCCTGCTGAAGCAGTGGGACGACATCGAGCGCAAGGCCGCCAAAGCCCAGCGGCCGACGCTGCTCTACCGCGAGCCCGAGTTGGCGGTGCGCGTCATCCGTGAGGAGTTCAACGCCGACTACCGCAGTGTGCTGATCGACGACCCACGGCTGTTCGAGGACGTCAAGGAGTACGTCGCCGCGTTCAACCCCGAACTCGCCGATCGCATCGAGTACTACGACGCCGAACAGGAGGGACTGTCGCTGTTCGAGCGGCATCACGTGCACGAGCAGGTCCACAAGGCGCTCGACCGCAAGGTCTGGCTGCCGTCCGGCGGGTCGCTGATCATCGAGCACACCGAGGCGCTGACCGTGATCGACGTCAACACCGGCAAGAACGTCGGCAAGTCGAACCTCGAAGAGACCGTGTTCCACAACAACATGGAAGCGGCGGTCGAGACCGCCAAGCAGCTGCGGTTGCGCGACATCGGCGGGATCATCGTGATCGACTTCATCGACATGGAGGTCCGGGAGAATCGCGCCAAGGTCGTCGAAGCGCTGCGCGACGCGCTGGCTCGCGACAAGACCCGCTCGCAGGTCTTCGACGTCTCCGAGCTCGGCCTCGTCGAGATGACCCGCAAGCGGATCGGCGAGGGGCTGCTCACCGAGTACTCCGAGATCTGTCCCGACTGCGAAGGCCGCGGCGTCCAGGTCGACTACTCGATGCTCGAGTGATCAGCCCGGCTCACCGCAGGCCAGAACGTCGTCCGCGAACGCTCCTCACCCCCGGACCCACCGCCGGGACCGGTCGAGCGCCTGATTCGTCACCGTGGGTTGACATCGGCGTCAACCCAGGTTGACAGATTCCGGTCAACCGCCCACCCCGACCCGCCCCGGGCGCCTCGGGGCCGGTCCGGACCCTCGCGGTGATGACCTCACCACGGCACGATGTCGGTGCCGCTGCGCTCCCAGCTCGCCAGCTCGTCGTCGAGCCGGAGGTTGCGCAGGTGGCCGAACAACGCTCGCTCCTCCTCGGCACCCCACCCGGGTGACCGCTCGTGCCGCGGCATGCGGCGAGCCGAGTCACGGTACCGACGCGCGATCGACTGGTGGCTGACGCCGAGCAACCGGGCGATCGGCCGCCACGCCCACCCCTGCCGACGGGCGATGATCACCGCTCGCTCGCGCAACCACGGCAGCTCGTCGCGTTCGAGCCGGCGGCATGCGACCAGAGCGGTGTGCGGGTCGTCGCTCGTGCTGAGTCGGGCGAGCTGTTCGAGTTCGCGGATGCTGTCCATGGAACGATGATGCGGGCAGGGTGTCGCGGTCGTGGTGTCGCAGCGTGCGGCGATCGGGGCCGAGGATCGCCCTACGATGGGCTGATGCAGATCGAGATCACCGACGATGCCCGCCGCGTGCTCGACAAGAAGGGCGGGACGATGTCGATCGACTTCATCCGCCCGACCGGTTGAGGCAAGGTCGCCGAGGTGTCGGTCGACACCAACGTCAAGGGCAAGAACCTGGCGCCGTACCGCACGCTGC
>JABDKP010000006.1 GCA_013002175.1 Ilumatobacter sp. | reverse complement strand
GGGGGGGGGTCTTCTCTCGTTTTCGAGGGCGGCACGAGCGCGAGTCGACGCCGAACACGAACCGGGAGGTTCAAGGTTTCGTCTGGACGTGACGAAGAATGAGCATGCCGCAGCTCGCCCCCCGCCGCACCCGCAAGACCGCCGACGGCGCGCGCGGGTTCACGCTCGTCGAGATCCTGATCGTCGTCGTGATCATCGGCGTGCTCGCCACGGTGACCGTGGTCGCGGTCCGCGGGATCACCGATCGCGGTGAGCAGAACGGATGCCGCGCCGACCGCGTGACCGTCGAGCGTGCCGCCGACATCTACCTCGGCCAGAACCAGCTCGCTGCAATTCCGCCGACGGGCGCGCCGGCCGACCCCGATCGCTTCGAGCAGACGCTCGTCGACGCCGGCCTGCTGAAGCAGATCTCGGCGATGAACGACCTCGCCGCCGACGGCACCGTCACCCCGCTGAACGCGAACTGCACCTGATCAGGTGGCGTCCGCGGACGCACCTGCGGATTTCGAAACGTTGGAGAAATCGACGGACCCGGGCGCCGACGACGCGCTCGGCTCGGCGAGACTACCGGGCATGACGTTCGGCGCTCGGCGCATCATCGCTTCGGTGATCATCGGTGCCCTCGCGCTCGCGGCATGTGGCGGCGGTGGTGAGGGCGACAGCGGCAGCGGCGTTGCGGCCGGTGAGCAGTTGCCGCAAGTCGCCGACGCGGTCGAGGTCGACCCGGCCGCCGACATCGCCACCAACCTGATGCCCGACGTCGTCGTCGACAACCTCAACGATCGCAACAAGGTCAACGTTCGCAACTACGCCGTGGCCGACACGCCGATCCTGCTGTGGATGTGGGCGCCGCATTGACCCGTCTGTCGTCGGGAAGCGCCCGACGTCGAGCAGTTCGCTCGAGAGCACGCAGACGAGGTCCGGGTGGTCGGCCTCGGCACCCAGGACAGTCTGGGCCAGGCGCACGACTTCTTCGAGGACTACGACATCACGTTCGAGATGCTGTGGGACGAGTCGTTCATCACCTGGCAGGAGATCGGGATCAGCTCGCAACCCTCCGCGGTGATGCTGCAGGCGGACGGCACGCCGATCACCGGTTGGATCGGCCCGTTCCCCGAGGGCGAGGTCCTGCAGCTCGCAGCCGAGTACGCACCGTAGATCCACCGACCCGACGGTCGATCAGGATGACGGCGATGCCGGCGGTCGGGTCTGGCCGTGTGCCGACCGCGCTCAGTCCCACTCGACGCGCACGTGACGGAGCGCATCGCGCAGCGTGGCGGCGAGTTCGCGGCCCTTCGGGGCTGGCAGGTCGGCCGGCTCGAGGGGCGGGACCTCGGGCAGCGTCGTGCCGGGCGGGACGCGCAGCACCTCGCGGAGCGGGTCCTCGATGACGCGCGCAGCCGGCCGATCCTCGTCGGCGTCGGCCGTACCGGCGTCGGCCGAGTCGGGTTCGTCGGACGGGCGCACGAGTGACAGGTGACGCCTGGTGCCGCGGGTGGGGGTGTCGGCGTCGTCGGATCGGGATTGATCGACGGCCGGTTCATCGCCGACCCGCGACCGCCACACGTCGAGCAGTTCCGGTTCCAGCAGCAGTTCGTTGCTGAGCGCGAACAGCGCGGCGATGATGTGCTTGCACGCGTGCCCGTCCCAGTTGTCGTCGTCCGGGCAGGTGCACGTACACGTGATGTCGCGTCGCAACGGCATGCCGTCGCCGGGCGTGACCTCGATCGTGGCGAGGTAGGGCGTCGGCCGCGACCCCTGGATCTCGCAGACGACGGCGCCGGGTTCGATCACGATGTCGAGCACCGACCCGTCCTTGGCGTACTGCTTGCCGCGCCGCAGCCGGGACGGGTCGCTGATCTCGGCCGCGAGCACCTTGACCATCGTCGCGGGCAGCCGGCCCGGATGGGTGGAGCCGAACGGGTTGCGCGGCCGACTCATGACGCGCTCACTGCTCGATCTCCAGGGTGACGAGATCGCGGAGGTCGTCCGTGGACAGCTCGGTCAGCCACGCCTCGGACGTACCGACGACGGCATCGGCGAGCTTGCGCTTGTCGTCGATGACGGTGCCGATCCGCTCTTCGACCGTGCCCTCGCAGACGAGCTTGTGGACGTTGACCGTGCGGTGCTGGCCGATCCGCCACGCCCGGTCGGTCGCCTGGTCCTCCACCGCCGGGTTCCACCAGCGGTCGTAGTGGATCACCTGGCTGGCGGCGGTGAGGTTGAGGCCGGTGCCGCCCGCCTTCAGCGACACCACCAGCAGCGGCGGGCTGCTGCCGTCCTGGAAGCGGTCGACCATCGTGTCGCGGCGGCCGCGCGACACGCCGCCGTGCAGGAACGGCGCGTCGAACCCGAACTGTTCGCCGATGTGCTGGGTCAGCAGCTCGCCCATCTCGCGGAACTGGGTGAACACGAGCGCCCGCTCGCCCTGGTCGAGCAGGTCGGTGACCAACTCGTCGAAGCGGGTGAGCTTGCCCGAGCGCCCGGCGAGCCGCGAGCCGTCTTTCAACGCGTGCGCGGGGTGATTGCACACCTGCTTCAGGCGCATCAGCGCGGACAGCACGAGGCCGCGGCGGCGCATGCCGCTCTCCTGGTCGGCGTCGTTGAGCAACTGGTCGACGATCTTCTGGTAGAGCGTCGCCTGCTCGCGTGTGAGCTTGGCGTAGGCGATCTGCTCGATCTTGTCGGGCAGGTCGGGGAGCAGCCGCTTGTCCGCCTTCGTGCGGCGCAGCACGAACGGTTGGGTCATCCGGCGCAGGCGGGCTGCGGCGTCGGCGTCGTGGTTCCGCTCGATCGGTGTGCCGAACCGCTCGCGGAACTTGTTGAGGCTGCCGAGCAGGCCGGGGTTGACCGCGTCGAGGATCGCCCACAGCTCGCTCAGCCGGTTCTCGACCGGTGTGCCGGTGAGCGCCAGCTTCTGCTCGGCGTCGACGCGACGCACCGCCTTGGCCGCCTTCGTGTTGGGGTTCTTGACCATCTGCGCCTCGTCGAGCACCAACGTCGACCACGGGATCTCGGCGAGGTGGTCGACGTCGCGGGGGAGCAGGCCGTAGGTCGTGATCACGAGCTCGCGCTCGGGGTCGGTGCTGAACAACTCGTCGTCCTGGGGTGCGAGCGACTTGTTGCGTGACGGCCCGTGATGGATGCGCACGTCGAGCTTCGGCGTGAACCGTTCCGCCTCGGTGCGCCAGTTGCGCACGACGCTGAGCGGACAGACCACGAGGTGCGGCCCGGGCCGCTCGAGCAGGTGGGCGAGCGTGGTGGCGGTCTTGCCGAGACCCATGTCGTCGGCCAGCACGCCGCCGAGGCCGAGCTTGGCGAGGAACTGCAGCCACGCCAGCCCGCGTCGCTGGTAGTGGCGCAGCTCGCCGGTGAACTCGCTGGACTCGAGCACCTCCTCCAGCTGTTCGTCGGGCAAGCCCGCGAGCAGGTCGCGCACCCAGTCGGCGGCGACCCGGTCTCGTGTGGCGACGCCGGCCGCGTCGTAGGGGTCGTCGGCCGGCTTGTCGTGGACGAAGATCAGCGGGTCGTCCTCGGTGCTGTCGTCGTCGTTGGCGAGGCGCAGCAGTTCGAGCGGGGTGACCCGCTGGTGGTTGGTGGAGAGGTCGCGCAGCCGCTCGCGTTTGCGGCGCAGTTCGTCGGCATCGATGCGCACCCACCGGTGCCCGGTGTGCAGCAGCGTCGCCCCGGCGACCTCGGCGCGGGCGAGCTCCGCGTCGGAGATCTCCTCGTCGCCGATCACCAGCTTCCAATCGACGAGGGCGTCCTTGCCGAACTGCTTGCGGCGGTCGTCGGCAGGCGCCGGTGTCGCCTCGCCATTGACGCTGACGCGCGTCCGGATCAGCCGCTCGGGCCCGATCAGCTCGACGCCGAGCCGGTCGAGCTCGGCGGGCGCGACATCCAAGAAGTCCTCGGCGAGGTCGACGTCGAGATCGACACTGGTCGGCTCGTGCTGGAGGGCGAGGTCGGCCAGCCCGGGAATCGTGGCGACCCGCACGACGAGGTCGCCGATCTGCTCGGTCAGCGAGTCGAGGTGGTGCTCGCCGCGCGCGGTCTCCGCGGCGACCTCATTGCGTTCCCAGACATCATTGGCGGTGCACCATCGAGCGGTGTCGACGTCGTCGACGAGTTCGAGGCGGACGACCCACGGGTCGTGCGGGTCGTCGGCGATCAGCAACCGCAACCGCGGCACCAGAACTGGTTCGCCGTTGACGCGGCGACGGTGGCGGTCGAGGTCGTCACGCAGGTGGTTGACCGCGGCCTCGTACTCGGCGGTGGCGCCGCGCATCACGTGGTCGGGCTTGGACAGCGCGCCGAAGAGCGCCCGCAAGGCCTGCACCGGTGGCTTGCGGAGCCGGCCGAGGTCGGCCTTCCAGCCGACCTGGTGGAGGAACGCGCGGGCGATCCCGTCGACGAGCTGGGCATGGATCCGCGATGCGGTGACGCCGGAACCGGCGACGCAGATCTCGGGCATCGCGGCGTCCAGCCCGGCGATCACCTCGTCGATCGAGTCGTCGGTGATCGCCTCCCAGCGGCCGACGGTGAACGGCCCCTCGTCGACGATCGTCGGCACGATCCGTCCGGTGGACACGGTGCGCCGCGCCAGCTCGGCGATGCGGGCGAACCACGCGATCGAATCCGACAGGAAGTCGGGTTCGGGCAGCTCGGACAGCCACACCGCGGTGCCGATCGGGTCGAGCTGGACCGACGACGCGTGCAGCGTCGGGTGCCCGGGCAGGTCGATCGTGACCCGTCCGATCGCCCCGTAGGAGATCGGGGAGTCGTGCCAGCCGGTGCGCGAGCCATCCGCGGCGACCATGCGGAAGCCCGAGTACAGCCAGGCCATCGAGGCGGTGTCGCGGCCGTTCCAGCCCCACACGTGGAGCGCCCCGGAGCGCCACGTGCCCTGCGCGACGTGGGGCGGGCGAGAGCGCGACATCGGTCTCATCGTACCGACGGGGTGTCGCTGCCCCGGGGCGCATCGGAGCGGGTCGGCGTGAAAGACTGGGGAGAAATCAGGGCGGGCGGTGGGTGCGGTCGCACAGACTTGATATGATCGCACTCAAGATGAATGACTGTCGATGAGTAAGCATTCGGACGAGAAGAGGAATCGAGATCCCCGTGGCTGTTGACCCGAAGAAGTGGACGATCAAGACCCAGGAAGCCTTCGGCGCGGCGATCGACCAGGCCAAGGCGCTGTCCAACCCCGAGCTGACCCCGGATCACCTGCTCGGCGCGCTGATGCGCCAGGACGACACGATCGTGCCGGCGGTGCTCGCCAAGCTCGGCCAGGCGCCGCTGATGGTCCGCAACAGGGTCGACGAGGCGATCCAGAAACTCCCCAAGGCATACGGCGGCGACGAGCCGCGGATGAGCAAGGAGCTGACGAACCGCGTCGACAACGCCGACGCATACCGCAAGGACCTCGGCGACGACTTCCTGTCGGTCGAGCACCTGCTGTTGGCGATGAACGACCGCCTCGACGTCGGCTCGGAGGAACTGCTGGTCGCGTTGAAGGAGGTGCGCGGTTCGCACCGCATCACCGATCAGAACCCCGAGGAGAAGTTCGGCGCGCTGGAGAAGTACGGCATGGATCTCACCGCGCGGGCCGCCGACGGCAAGATCGACCCGGTGATCGGGCGCGACGACGAGATCCGGCGGACGATCCAGGTGCTGTCGCGGCGGACGAAGAACAACCCCGTGCTGATCGGCGAGCCGGGTGTCGGCAAGACCGCGATCGTCGAAGGACTTGCGGCCCGCATCGCGGACGGTGACGTGCCCGAGGGCCTCAAGGACAAGCGGCTGATCGCGCTCGACGTCGGCTCGATGCTGGCCGGCGCGAAGTACCGCGGCGAGTTCGAGGAGCGGCTGAAGGCGGTGCTGAAGGAGATCACCGACGCCGAGGGTGAAGTGATCACGTTCGTCGACGAGTTGCACACGATCGTCGGCGCGGGCGGCGCCGAGGGAGCGATGGACGCCGGCAACATGATCAAGCCGATGCTCGCCCGGGGCGAGCTGCGGATGATCGGCGCGACGACCCTCGACGAGTACCGCAAGCATGTCGAGAAGGACGCCGCACTCGAGCGGCGGTTCCAGCAGGTCTACGTCGGTGAGCCGTCGGTCGAGGACACGGTCGGCATCCTGCGCGGCTTGAAAGAGCGCTACGAGGTGCACCACGGCGTGCGCATCCAGGACTCAGCCCTGGTCAGCGCGGCGGTGCTGTCCGACCGCTACATCACCGCCCGGTTCCTGCCCGACAAGGCGATCGACCTCGTCGACGAGGCCGCATCGAAGTTGCGCATCGAGATCGATTCGCTGCCCACCGAGATCGACGTCGTGCAGCGCCGGATCCTCCAACTCGAGATCGAACAGGTCGCATTGGAGAAGGAGAGCGACGCCGCCTCCGCGGAACGTCTGGAGGCGCTGCACGAAGAATTGGCTTCGCTGAACGTGTCGATCACCGAGATGAAAGAGCACTGGGAGCAGGAGAAACAGGCGATCGACGCGATTCGTGCCCTGAAAGAGGAACTCGAACATCTGCGGACCCAGGTCGAGCGCGAGTCCGACCTCAACGTCGCGGCGGAGATGCGGTACGGCCGCATCCCCGAGCTGGAACGGCGGATCGAGGAAGCGACGGCGCACCTCGACGAGCTCCAGCGCGACAATGCGATGCTCAAGGAGGAGGTCGACGCGGAGGACATCGCCGAGGTCGTCGGCAAGGCGACCGGCATCCCGGTGAGCCGGCTGATGGAATCCGAGACGTCGAAGCTCGTCCACTTGGAGGAGCTGCTGACGAAGCGTGTCATCGGCCAGGACGACGCGGTGCGTTCGGTGGCCAACGCGATCCGCCGCAGCCGGGCGGGGCTCGCCGACCCCAACCGGCCGATCGGATCGTTCATGTTCCTCGGGCCGACCGGCGTCGGCAAGACCGAGCTCGCACGGGCGCTCGCCGAGTTCCTGTTCGACGACGAGAAGTCGATGGTTCGCATCGACATGGGCGAGTACATGGAGAAGTTCTCGGTGTCCCGGCTGATCGGTGCGCCGCCCGGCTACGTCGGTTACGACGAGGGCGGGCAGTTGACCGAGGCGGTGCGTCGCCGCCCGTACTCCGTCGTGCTCCTCGACGAGATCGAGAAGGCCCACCCCGACGTGTTCAACACGCTGCTGCAGCTGCTCGACGACGGCCGGCTGACCGACGGTCAGGGCCGAACGGTCGACTTCACCAACGTCGTGTTGATCATGACGAGCAACCTGCCGGGCGACCCGCTCGACTTCTTCAAGCCCGAGTTCATCAACCGCGTCGACGACATCATCCGGTTCCGCTCGCTGTCCGAGGACGACCTGCGTCTGATCGTCGAGGTGCAACTCGACCGGTTGCGGACGCGGTTCACCGACAAGCGGATCGAGCTCGACGTCGACGACGACGCGATGGCCCAACTCGCCCGCGAGGGCTACGACCCGTCGTTCGGAGCCCGCCCGCTGAAGCGCATCATCCAGCGCGAGATCGCCGACCCTGCGGCGTTGCTGATCCTCGACGGCAGCGTCCCCGAGGGCGGCACCGTGACGGTGCGCGCAGCGTCCGAGGCGGGCGACAGCCTGGTGGTCGACGTCGGCTGAGGTGACGCGACCGCCCGTCAGTCCCGACTGGTCGTGTCAGACGTGGGCGGGCAGCAGCGACAGTCGGAACTGCGCGGGCCGCGGCGCGACCAGTTCGAGCTGGCCGCCGTCGGCCTGCGCGAGCCGCCGAGCGAGTGCGAGGCCCCGGCCGTGGGCGGCGTGGTGGTCCTCGGGCCGGTCGAAGATCGCCGCGACGTCCGCCTCGTCGATGCCGGCGCCCTCGTCCTCCACGAGCACGCTGGTGTCGTGGACGAGAATTGCCACCGTCCCCCGGCCGTGCCGCAGGGCGTTCTCCAGCAATACGTCGAGGATCTGGCCGACGAGACCCGGCGTGCCGATCACCGGCTGCACGTTCCCGATCGTCACCACGATCTGGCGACGCTTCTTCGAGAACTGGGCGCGCCAATCCGACACGTGGTCCTCGACCAGCGTCACCACGTCGAGATCGGTGCGCTCTCCCGTGCTGCCTCGCCGCGCCACCCGCAACAGTTCGTCGAGGGTCGTGTTGAGGTCGTGAATTTGGCCCAGTGTCGCGGCGGCCTCGGTTGCCACGGCCGCGTCGGGGTGCCGCTCCAGGATCTCCAACCGCATCGCCAACCCGGTGAGCCCGGTGCGCAGCTGGTGTGTCGCGTCGGCGGTGAACCCGCGCTCGGAGTCCAGCATCCGCTCGACACGGTTCGCGCTGAGGCGGATCGCGCGCGAGATCGCGTCGATCTCCGCAATGCCGGTGGACGTCGGCCCGCTGACCGTGAAGTCGCCGTCCCCGAGGCGCTCGGCGGCGCGCGCGAGTCGTTCCAGCGGGGTCGCGAGTTGGCGGGCCTGGGCGAACGCCAGCATCGCCGCCAGCGCGACGGCAACCAGCGCGAGGAAGGCGAGCCGCACGAGTTGGTCGCGGAATCGTCGGTCGACGTCACTGCTGCTGGCGATCACCTGCACGCTGGTGCCGCTCGGTCCCTCTGCCGTCGAGCGGAACGGGGCGTCGATGCCGTCGACGTTGCGCTCGGCGATCACCACGCCGTCGGCGTCGAGGATGCGCACGCCGTCGCCCGGCGCGACCATGCCGTCGGTCAGCGCCAGATCGGGCACGTCACCGGCGGAGAGGGGCGTGGCCAGTGCAGCGACCACGGCGCTCGCCTCCTGGCCGGTCCGGGCGCGGAGTTCGTTCGTCGCCGCCTCGCGGAGGATGAACACGACCGGCACGGAGATCATCACGAGCACGATCGTGACCACCAGGATCGTCGAGAGCACCAAGCGGCGGCGCATCAGCTCACCCGGCGCCCGGCGGGCCCTGCGGTCGGTGCGCGCTCACGGTTCGAAGCGAAAGCCGACGCCGCGGACCGTGACGATCTTCGACGGCGGATCGGTGTCGTCGAGGATCTTTCGTCGCAACGTCGACGTGTGGGTGTCGAGCGTGCGGGTCGAGCCCCACCAGTTCTCGTCCCACACCTCGTCCATGATCTGCTCGCGCTTCAGCGTCACGCCCGGCTGCATCATCAGCAGCGCGAGCAGGTCGAACTCCTTGGTCGTCAGTTCGACCTCGGTGCGGGCGTCGTCGCCGTCGAGGACGTGGCAGCGGCGGGCGTCGAGGTCGAGCTCGATGCCGGCGCCGTGCAGCTTCGACGGCCGCGCCATCGGCCCGGTCTGGTCGGCGACGCGCAGGCGGGCGCGGATCCGCGCGACGAGTTCCGCCAGCCGGAACGGCTTCGCGACGTAGTCGTCGGCCCCGGCATTGAGGCCGACGATCACGTCCATCTCCTCGGCCCGGGCGGTGAGCATGATGACCGGCAGGTCGGGGTGGTCGGTACGAATCTTGCGGCACACGTCGAGGCCGTCGATGTCCGGCAGCGTCAGGTCGAGCAGGACGAGGTCGGGGCGGGCGTCGTCGAGCGCATCGAGTGCACGGTTGCCGGCCGCGACGTGGACGACGTCGAAGTCCTCGGCTCGGAGGACGCGGATCAGCGGCTCGCTGATCCGTTCGTCGTCTTCGACGAGCAGGACGGTAGGCATCGCCCATCGAGCGTAGGTGGTCGGTTGCGCACGCCGACGGACCTCCGAGACGCCGCTGGTCAGTCGGCGCGACGGCGCAGCGCGTTGGCGTGCGCGGGGAACCCCTCGTGGTCGGCGAGGGCGATGATCGACGGAGCGAGCCGGGCCAGTGCCCGGTCGTCGGCCCGGGCGACGGCGGTGCGTTTGAGGAACGTCGCAGCGGTGATGCCGGACGAGACGTGGGCGAAGCCGCTGGTCGGCAGTGAAGCGGGGCAGCCGAGCACGAAGTTGGCGGCGCTGAACGGCGTCGACTGCCCGACGAGGATCTCGCCCGCGTTGACGAGGTTGCCGACGACGCGATCGACATCGGCGTCGCTGATCGCCACCTGGAGGTGCTCGGCGGCGTACTCGTTCGCCACGTCGACCGCGACGTCGAGGTCGGCGACGAGCACGCATCCGCCGTTCGGACCGAGCGCGGCGCGGGCCGCATGGGCGCGGACCTCGGGGAGGTCGGCGAGCTGCCGTTCGAGTTCCTCGTCGACCGCATCGGCGAGGCCTGCCGACGGTGTCAGCAGCACGACCGAGCTGTCGGGGCCGTGCTCGGCCTCGATCAGGAGATCGGCTGCGAGGCGCAGCGGGTCGGCGCTGTCGTCCGCGATCACGAGGCTCTCGGTCGGCCCGAGCAGCATCATCGTCGACACGCCGTGGCGCTGCATCTCGACCTGGGCGAGCGTGACCGCGGGCGACCCGGGGCCGACGACCATCACGGCCTTCGAGATCGTCTCGGTGCCGAACCCCAGGGCAGCGACGCCGGCGGGCCCGTTGACCCGGAACACGTCGTCGATCCCGAGTTTGCGGCAGACGACGAGCACGGCGGGGTCGATCTCGCCTCGCCCGCCGGGGACGGGGGGCACGACCAGCGAGATCGAGGGCACGCCGGCGACGACGGCCGGGACCGCGAGTTGGTAGGCGACGCTGGGGTAGCTCGCCTTGCCGGACGGCGTGAACAGGCCGACCGACGAGATCGGCGTGATCTTCTCGCCGACGACGAGGCCGGGCTCGCTGTCGACGTTCCAGTCGGTGGTGCGGGCCAACTGGGCTGCGTTGAAAGTGCGGACGTGGGCGATCGCCTCGTCGAGCGCAGCGTCGACGGCGGGGTCGACCTCGGCGGTGTCCAGTTCCCGCCCGCTGACGCGAAGCCGGTCGGGTGCGACGTCGATCCCGTCGAACGTGCGCAGCGCGTCGCACACCGCGGCGTCGCCGCGCTGGCGCACGTCGTCGATCAGCGCCCCGATCGACTCCCGCAGTTGCGGGTCGAAGATCGCATCGAGCCCGCGGTGCATCAGCGCCGCCCGGGCCTCGCTCGCCATCTCCGCCCACACCTGCCGCCGCATCACACTCACCCGCCCGACGCTAACGCCTCCACCGGGGGTCAGGCAGGTGTCAGGCACCGGGCCTGTGGCGACGGCAGAAGCCCAGGTCAGGAACGTGTCAGGTACCTGGTCCGCCACTGTGGGGGTCAGGCAGGTGTCAGGCAGGTGTCAGACACCGAGGGCCCCGAGGGCCTCGGCGGCCGCCGCCGGATCTGGGCTGTGCGTACTGTCGGGGTATGCGTGGCTCGGAGCTGACACCGGACCCGGCCCCCGCATGAGTCCGCTGTCGCGCGGGCTGGGGGTGCCGATCGCGTTGTGGGTCGTGGGCAGCACGGCGCTGATCGCGCTGTCGTTGCGGTTCGAGGCGGGGGCCATCGTCGCCGGGCTCTATGTCGGCCTGAACGGGGTGTCCTTCTTCTTCACGGTGTATCGCCGACCCCCGGCCGCCCCGTCGCTGTTGCGGGCGATGGCATGGTGCACCGCTGCGCAGCTCCCGACGATGCTCGTGCTGCTGTTCGACGGCGCCTCGCCACGCGAGTGGGGTGTCGAATCGACCGAGTCGTCGCTCGCCGATCGTCGCCGCGACCCTCGGCCTGGCCGAGAACCGCCCGAGACGTGACGTCGGCTGACCCCGGGGCCGGTTGACGAAAAGCACGGCGCCTGCGCCGACCGAACCGCGACAGCGAGCGGCTGCGGCAGTAGCATCACGACACGTTCCAGTCATCGATTCGCCTCACCATGCAGGCCGGGGAGCGTTATGCCCGTCACCGTCGTCGTCGGAGCCCAGTGGGGTGACGAGGGCAAAGCCAAGGTCATCGACCTGCTCTCGAAAGAACACGCCTACGTCGTGCGCTACCAGGGCGGTCACAACGCCGGACACACCGTCGTCGTCGATGGTGAGAAGTACGCACTGCAGCTGATCCCGTCGGGCATCCTGTACGACCACGTCACGCCGGTGATCGCCAACGGCGTTGTCGTCGACCTCCCGACGCTGTTCAACGAGATCGACACGCTCGCCGCCCGGGGCATCGACACCTCGAAGCTGAAGGTGTCGAGCCTGGCCCATCTGATCTTCCCGTGGCACCAGGCCCACGACGCGATCGCCGAAGCGATGCGCGGCGACGACAAGATCGGCACGACGCTGAAGGGGATCGGTCCCGCGTACGCCGACAAGGCTCGCCGCGTCGGCATCCGCGCCGGTGAAGTGCTCGACGCACCGCGCTACTCGGCACTGCTGCGCGAGCGGGCGGTCGCGGAGAACGTGTTGATCGAGCAGGCGGGCGGCGAGCCGCTCGATGTCGACGACGTCGTTGCCCGGTTCGAGGACTACGGCGCCCGGCTGGCGCCGTACATCGCGGACACGGTCAGCCTGCTCCACGACGCGCTTGCGGCCGGGTCGCACCTGCTGCTCGAAGGAGCGCAGGCGACATTCCTGGACCTCGACCACGGCACGTACCCGTACGTCACGTCCTCGAACCCGACCGCGGGCGGGGCGTGCGCGGGCACCGGCCTCGGGCCGCGCGACATCGGCCGGGTCGTCGGGATCACCAAGGCCTACACCACCCGCGTCGGCGCCGGGCCGTTCCCGACCGAGCTGTTCGACGCCGATGGCGAGACGCTGGTCGACGTCGGCAAGGAGTACGGCACGGTCACCGGCCGCCGTCGTCGCGCCGGCTGGCTCGACCTCGTGATGCTGCGCCAGGCGGTGCGGCTGAACAGCCTCACCGAGTTGGCACTGACGAAGCTCGACATCCTCGACGGGTTCGAGACCGTCAAGATCTGCACGGGCTATCGCCTCGACGGCGAGCTGCTGCGCAACTTCCCCGACCGCTCCGACATCGTGGCGCGGGTCGAGCCGGTGTACGAGGTGCTCGAGGGCTGGGGCAGCGCACTGCGGCAGACCCGCGAGGCGGACCAGCTGCCGGACCTCGCGAAGCGGTTCGTCGAGATCGTCGAGCGCGAGGTCGGGATCCCGGTGCGGATCGTCGGCGTCGGCGCCGAGCGCGACGACTACCTGCTGTGGTCACCGCAGACCAGTGGCGCCAGATGATCCCGCGCTACTCGACGCCCGAGATGGACGCGGTGTGGTCCGAACCGACGCGCTTCGGCCGGTGGCTGGAAGTCGAGCTGCTGGCAACCGAGGGACACGCCGCGATCGGTGTCGTGCCTGCCGAGGCGGCGGCCGCGTGTCGCGCCGGCGCGCCCGTCGCCGACGACGCCTTCGTCCAGCGCATCACCGAACGCGAGGCGATCACCGACCACGACGTGGCGGCGTTCGTCGACGTGGTGCAGGACGCGATCGGCGCGCCCGCGGGCTCGTGGATCCACTACGGGCTGACGTCGTCCGACGTCGGCGACACTGCGCTGTGCTGGGCGATGCGTGACGCCGCCGACCTGCTGATCGAGGCGTCGACCGAGCTGCTCGCCACGCTGGTGGAGATGGCGCGGTCGCACCGCGACACGGTGATGATCGGCCGCACCCACGGCATCCACGCGGAGCCGACGACCTTCGGCACCAAAGTCGCGCTCTGGGCGATGCAGGTCGACCGCGATCGCCGGCGTTTGCGGGCGGCGCGGGAGACGGTCGCGGTGATGAAGCTCAGCGGCGCGGTCGGCACGTACTCCAACATCCCGCCGGAGGTCGAGGAGTTCGTCGGTGCCGCGCTCGGCCTGACGCCGGTGCCGGCGACGCAGGTCGTCGCCCGCGATCGCCATGCGGAGTTCCTGTACGCGTGCGCGTCGGTGGCCGCGACGTGTGAGCTGATCGCCGTCGAGTTGCGGCACCTCCAGCGGACCGAGGTACGCGAGGTGCAGGAAGGTTTCAAGCCGGGACAGAAGGGTTCGTCGGCGATGCCGCACAAGCGCAACCCGATCTCGGCCGAGACGATCTCGGGCCTGGCTCGCGTCGTGCGATCGAACCTGCTCGCCGGGCTACAGGACGTCGCGTTGTGGCACGAACGCGACATCTCGCACTCGTCGGTCGAGCGGGTGATCCTGCCCGACTCGTCGCAGCTCGCGTTCTACATGATGCGCCGATTGCGGCGACTCGTCGCCGGTCTCGTCGTGCTGCCCGAGCGGATGCGTGCCAACCTCGACGCGAGTCATGGGCTCGTGTTCAGTCAGCCGGTGCTGCTGGCACTGGTCCAGAACGGCTCGACGCGAGACGACGCGTACCGCATCGTGCAACGCAACGCGATGCGGGCGTGGGACGACGGCGTCGACTTCCGCTCGTTGCTCGAAGCCGACGACGAGGTCGACAACGCCGTACTCGACGACGCGTTCGACCTGGGTCGTTCACTCCAGAACGTGGGCCGGATCTTCGACCAGCTCGACACGCTCACGGTGCGCTGAGCGGACCCGCCGACGGCATCGGACGGGTCCCTCAGTTGCGCGGACTGCTCAGTCGCCGCGGCCGATGCCGGCGCGCTTCAGCACGCTCGGCTCGACGCCGACGTCACGCCACGACTGGTACGAGATCTTCTTGCTCGCGCTGTAGCTCTTCGCCACGCTGACGAAGTTGTCCTCGAGCGCCTTGATGTCGATCGTGTCGGACATCCGCTCGAGTTCGGCGTGCAGATCGCGCCGCTCCTGGGTCAGCAGCAACTCCTCGATCGGGTTCGCTTCTTCCATCTGGGCATCGATCGTGGCGAGGCGCGCCTTGATCGATGCCGGGGTGCGCTTGCGGCCCCGCTTCGGCTTGGTTGCACGGAGCCCTTCGAGGTAATCCCGAACGATCCGCCCCTCTGCCCGGCCCTTCGCGAGGGCCGCCTTGTGTTCATCGGTCATTGGACTCTTTGTGCCGCGTTGTTTTGCCATGGCAGGAGTATAAGCGAGCAGAATCATTGTTCGATATGTTTCTCGTCAAATTTCATCATTCAGTGCAGTCGCATCGTCCCTGGTCGCGTCGGGCCGGGTCGGTCCGCGATGGTCGAGGTGGCATTGCCACTGCCAGATTCCAGTGGTTCACGGTGCACGGTGGCTCGCGGCCTGATGCCGGGTCACAACGGCGTGGGGACAATGGATCCGTCGGCGGTGTCGCAGCGGTGGGTATACCACGACCAGACTTGGCGCAATCCGGGGCCAAATGGACACGCACGGTGGTGAAAGAGGGTGTGCAATGTCCGTGCGATCGGTCCGACCGACCGAGCGGGTGCAAACGCGGTGGGTCGCCCTGCCGCACTGCGTTCGCTCGCATGGCGGGCGATTCACGAGCTCGATCAACGGCGCGAAACCGGGCGCGCAGTAGCGTCGCACCGCAATGACGGACCACGCGCTCCCACCGCTCAACCCCGCGCTCGATCGACTGCGCGATCACGTCTTGGAGCACTCGGTGAAGACCGGAGACTTCACGTTGAAGTCCGGTGCCCGGAGTTCTTGGTTTCTCGACACGAAACAGACGGCGTGCCGTCCCGACGGGGTGATCGCGGTCGCCGACGCCGTTCTCGCCATGTTCGGCGACGACATCGACGCCATCGATGCGATCGGCGGGCTGACGATGGGCGGCGACCCGGTCGCGTTCGGCGTGCAAGCGGTGGCCGCCACGCGCGGGTACGCACTCCGCAGCTTCAGCGTGCGCAAGGAGGCGAAGCAGGGCGGGATCACCGGGCGCGTCGCCGGCGCGCTGGAACCGGGCGACCGGGTGCTCGTCACCGAAGACACGACGACGCGTGGGACGTCGTTGATCGAGGCCGCCGAACAGATCGCAGCGTTCGGGGCCCGTCCGCTGTTCATGACGGTCATCGTCGATCGTGGCGGGACCTGCGCGGCACTCGCCGCCGAGCACGGCATCGACTACCGGCCGCTGCTCACCGCACCGGACCTCGGCTTCGACTACGGCTCGTGACCCCGCGCCGGTCCGGGTCGGTCAGGTCGCTCGCAGTTCGGGCGCGAGGACCCCGGGGTTGAGGATTCCGGCAGGGTCGAGCGCCGCGCGCAAGGCCTGCTGCGCGGCCCGATCCTCCGCAGCCCTGATCAGGTGCAACCAGGGGGTCTTGGCGACCCCGATGCCGTGTTCGGCGGAGATCGTGCCCCCGAGTTCGGCGACCCGGCCGAGTACCGCCGACGCGATCGTCGCCGGATCGCCCGCGTCGAGGAAGTTGAGGTGGAGGTTGCCTTCGGCGAGGTGACCGAACCCGATCAGTTGCGAGCCGTCGTCGGCGGCCGCAGCGTGCGCCGTGGCAGTGAGCTCGGCGAGCGCCGACACCGGGACGGCGACGTCGAGTTTCAGCGGTGGGGAGCCGACGGCGGTCGACACCGTTGCGATCGCTTCCGTGATGCGGTCCCGGAACTCGAGCAACCCGGCGCGCTGGGTGGCGTCGGTGGCAAACGCCGTGTCGACGACGAGGCCGCGCTCGCCGGCTCGGTGCAGCGCCGATGTCAACTGCTCGGTCGGGTCGGCGCTGTCGGCGCAGTCGATCATGACGCAGCAGCCGTCGGCGGGCGTGGTGACGGGGGCGGCGCGTCCGAGGTGCTCGACGACGAGCTCGAGAGCTGCGGGCAGCACGACCTCGGCGGCGTCCAGCGACGGCACGTCGCGACGCAGGATGCCGAGCAGCGCGACGGCGTCGTCGACCGAACCCACCGCGACGAACGCGGTGACGGTGTGATCGAAGCGCGGTACGAGTCGCAGCCGGGCACGGGTGACGACCGCAAGCGTGCCCTCCGACCCGGCCAGCAGCGACGGCCAGTGCACGCCGGCGGTCTCCTTGGGGAGCCCGGCCAGCGAGCCGACGACGCCGCCGGTCGCCAGGACGGCTTCGACACCCACCACCTGGCTGCGCATCGTGCCGAACCGCAGCACGCGCGAGCCGCCGGCGTTGGTTGCGATCGCGCCGCCGACGGTGGCGCTGTCCCGAGCGGCGAAGTCGACGGGCGCGTCCAGCCCGGCGGCACGGGCGTGGTCGCGCCACCCCGCCATCGTCACCCCGGCGCCGACGGTCACCTGCATCGCTTCGGCGTCGACGGGGCCGAGGGTCGAGAAGCGCAGCATCGAGAGCACGATGCTCGGCACCGCGCCGCGTGGGACACCACCGCCGACGAGCCCGGTGTTGCCGCCCTGCGCCACGACCGCCACGCCGGCTCGTGCACAGCACCGCAACACCGCAGCGACCTCGTCGGTCGTCGCGGGACGGACGACCGCGACGCTCGTGCCCTCGTACCGTCGCGTCCAGTCGACCTCGTGACTCCGGCGCATGTCGGGGTCGGTGAGGACGTGGTCGCCGCCGACGATCGCTTGCAACTCGTCGACGAACTCACCCACCGCCCCAGGTTGCCAGGCCGAGCACCTGCACCGGCGCTCGGCTCCCCACGCGTGGGGTCAGGCAGGTGTCTGACACCTGCCTGACACCTGGTGTGAACCAGGTGGGGTGTGTGACGCTGGTCGGAGCCGGGTCCGGGCGGGGCGTTTCTCGGGTTTCCGCCATACGCTGCGTCGGTCGAAATCGCAGATCCTGAGGGGGCACGAATATCGTGGAACAGTTCTGGCGCAACGCCGGCGTACAACTCGGAAAGCACTGGAAGGTGGTCATCGCGGCGATCGTCGTGATCACCGGCGTGCTCGCGCTCGGCGCGCGCCAGATCGAGTTCGCGACCGGCCAGGACAGCTATCTCAACCCCGATTCGCAGATCGCGATCGACAACGTCGAGTTCCAGGAGAACTTCGGCGGCGAGACGATCATCATGCTGTTCACGGCGTCCGAGGGCGCGGACGTCGACGTCAGCGATCTGCTGAAGGGCGACAATCTCGCCGAGTTCCGCCGGATCAACGCCGAGCTCGCCGAGATCCCCGAGGTCTACTCGGTCGTCACGCCGCTCACGTCGCTGACGTTCAGTTCCGAACTCGTCGCCGGCCCTGCGGGTTCCGGCGCGCTCATCTCGGCGGCGAGCCGCGACGAGGCCGGCGCCGCCGCGCGCGGTGACGACATCTCGGTGTCGCTCGCCCGGCGCACTGCCGCCGGCGACCAGGTGCTCGACAACCCGGACTGGGTCGAGCTGCTGGTGTACGGCAACGACGGCTTCTCGGCCGACGGCAGCGAGGTCACCCCGCCGCCCGACGACGAGCGCAAGATCCGGCTCTCGCTGCGGTCGACATTCCCCAACGTCGAGGGCGGACCGATCAACTCGACGGCCGTCGGCGGCATCGTGCTCGCCGGCAACGCTTCGCTCGACGAGCAGTCGGCCGGCACCGAGAAGGTGATCGAGGTCCTCGACACCGCCACCTTCGAGGGTTTCGACCTCACCGTCACCGGCTCGCCGGTGTACCTCGCAGAGATCAACGACTACCTCAAAGGCGGGATGGCGACGCTCGGCCTCGCCGCGCTCCTGGTGATGGCGGTCGTGCTGTTCCTCATCTTCCAGGTCCGGTGGCGGCTGCTGCCGCTGCTCGCCGTGATCGTCGGCGTCGCATGGGCGTTCTCGATCCTCGGGCTGATCGGCATCGACCTCTCGCTGGTCACGATCTCCGGGCTGCCGATCCTGATCGGCATCGGCATCGACTTCGCGATCCAGATCCACAACCGTGTGGAGGAAGAAGTCGTCCTCGACCGCGAAGAGCACCCCATCGCGGAGACGGTGGCCAATGTCGCGCCGCCGTTGATCGCGGCAACGATCACCGGTGTCCTCGCGTTCCTCGCGCTGCGCATCTCGAAGGTGCCGATGATCCGCGACTTCGGCGTGCTGCTCGCGGTCGGCGTCGTCGTCCTGGTGATCGTCGGCATCGTCGTCCCGGCGTCGCTTCTCGGCATCCGTGAGTGGAAGCACCGCACCGAAGAGCGCGCTGATTCGATCGTCGAGAAGATCGTCGTCAAGCTCGGCGGCCTTCCGACGTCGCTCGGGATCCCGCTGATCCTGGTGTCGGCGGCGCTGTTCGTCGGTGGCATCCTCGCCGAAGGCAGCACGAAGATCGAGTCCGACCCGGTCAAGTGGATCGACCAGAGCGGCCAGACCGTCGCCGACATCAACACGCTCGAGGACGAGACCGGGTTCGGCACGACCCTGGGCATCCTCGTCCAGGCGAACAACGTGTACGACCCGGCGGTCGTCAACCTGATCCACGACTTCACAATCAACGCCGAGGCGCGCCCCGAGGTCGTCACCTCGTCGAGCTTCGTCAACACGATGGCGAAGATCATCGAGATCCCCGGCGCCACGGTGATCGCGCCCACCAGTGACGACATCGTCGCCGCGGCCGACGCGGCGGCGGCAGTCGTGCCGGACATCCACCAACTGCTGGTGACCGAGGACGGCACGGCCGCACAGGTCAACCTGCGCCTCGCGCCCGCCAGCCTCGACGAGCGGGCGGTCCTGGTCGAGGAACTCGAAGCCGACCTCGCGTCACGGATCGAGTCGCTCGACCTCGACGCCGACACCGTGCTGCTGACCGACCTGGACGCCGGGCAGGACCCGGTTCGGGCGACGCCGGCCGGCCTCGCCACCGTCGGCATCGGCCTGCTCGAGAACCTGTCGGCGAACCGGGCGAACCTCACCTATCTCGCGCTGACGCTCGCCGGGCTGTTCCTCGTCATCCGGTTCCGCAGCGCCAGCCGGGCGATCCTCGCGCTGGTCCCCGTGCTGCTCGCGGTCGGCGTGTCGTCGCTGGTCGTCGGTCTCGCCGGGTTCGAGCTCAGCCCGCTCACCACGGTCGGCGGCCCGCTGGTGATCGCCGCGTGCGCGGAGTTCTCCGTGCTGATCCTCGGGCGCTATCTCGAAGAGCGCCAGCGCGGGCTCAACCCCCGCGACGCGACCGACATGGCGGCGAAGCGGACCGGCCGTGCGTTCTTCACCTCTGCGATGACCACGATCGGCGGCTTCGCCGTGCTGATCGGGTCCGCGCTGCCGCTGCTGCGCGACTTCGGCATCATCGTCACACTGAACGTCGCGATCGCACTGCTCGCCGCATTGATCGTGATGCCGCCGCTGTCGGTGTGGGTGGACGAGCGCGGCTGGCTCGGCACGCAGGAACAGGACACCGACCACCTCGGAGCTGTCCAGCTCGGCGCCAAGTGGCGCGGCAGCCAGACGATCGGCGCCATCGCGGCAGCGGTGCTGCTGCTGATCGGCGGCGCCGCGGTGTATGCGTCCGCGGACACCGAGACCGGTGAGGCGAGCGAGGTCGCCTACATCGCCGCTCCGCTGCCGACGACGACCACGACGACCACCACCACCACCACGACGACGACGCTGCCGCCGGCACCGACGACGACGATCGAAGGCCAGGACCCGCCGGCGACCACCGAGCCGGCCGGCCCGCTGATCGACCCGTCGACGTTCGGCACCGAGCAGCCACCGGGCCTCGTCAGCTCCGTGCTGTTCCCCGTCTTCACCAGCGACGAGGTGGGCATGGCCCCGAACGTCGCCGTGTGCACCCTGGAGACGCTGGCGAGCCGCATCAGCGACGACGATTTGATCGCGATCGGCGCGGCCGAGACGTCGCCGGAGTCGGTGGCGTTCGTCGAGCAGGCGGCGCTCGACTGCGGCGTCGATCAGGCGACGATCGACCGGGCCATCGAGATCCGCCGCGGAGGCTGATGTCCGCCCAGGTGATCTGGGAGGACCTCGCGCCACCGTGGCGGGTGGTGTTCGAGGAGGCGTGGACGTCGTTTTGCGCCGGCAACTTCGGTGTCGGCGCGGCGCTCGTCGACCCGTCGTCGGGCGAGACGGTCGCGGTCGGCCGCAACCGGGTGGCCGAGCGCGACCGATTGCCAGGATTGATCTCCGGCAACATGACGGCGCATGCGGAGATGAATGCGTTCGCCGCGCTCGATCGGTTCGACGCCCGCGGGCTGCACCTCTACACGACGCTCGAACCGTGTCTGATGTGCATCGGCAGTGCGATGCAGCTCAACGTCGCCCATGTGCACTTCGCCGCGGCCGACGAGTTCTACGACGGCATGGACGAGCTGTGGGCACAGCATCCACTGACTGCGGCTCGCCGGCCGGCGGCGACCGGTCCACTGCCCGGCGTGCTCGCGTCGTTCGCCCGGCTGCTGCCGATGGCGTTCACGTTGCGCCACTTCGCCGGTCGGTCGGCCGAGCAACTCGCTCGGCAGCGGCACCCCGAGTTGGCGACGCTCGTCGACGAGCATCTCGGTGACGGCGACCCGACTTCGATCTCCGCCGACGGCAGTTTGGACGAGGCGCTGGCGTTCCTCGCGCCGGACCTTCCGTGATCTCGGGGTCGCGCCGGGTTCGATTCAGTCGGTGAGCGTGTCCGAGCGGACCCGGGCCTGCTCGGCGGCGATGTGCTCGGGCAGCACCCGGCCGAACAGCTGCTCGGTCCGCTCGACCCGTCCGATCACCCCCGGTTCGAGGGTGTAGGCGAAGATCGCGGCGTGCCGGGGTGACGCACCGACGGGCACGCGGGTCACCCGGTGCAGCGAGTGGCGCCCGCGGAAGATCTGCAGGTCGCCGGGGCGGAGGTCGAGCGTGCGGACGCCGTCGCGACCGCCTTCGAGGATCGCCTGGATCGCGTCGAAGCCCTCGTCGGTGGACGACCGGATGCCGGGGACGTATTCGAACAGTCCGCCCGCGCCGGCCTCGCGAACCAGCACGGTGACAGCGAACTCGTTCGTGTCGAAGTGCCACGTGAACTGCTGGCCGGGATCGAGGACGTTGGCGGTGAGCCCGGCGAGCGGGTCGTCGTAGCAGTGCAGTGCAGGCACTTCGAGGCACGCGGCGAGGAACGCCGCGAGCTCCCGCGACCGGAACAGCACAGCGGTCGCGCAGTCGGGCTCCCACGAGTCGCCGGGGATGAAGCCGCTCGACCGTTCGATGAACGTGTTGATCGGATGACGCTCGGGCCGTGCCGGGTCGCCGGACGTGTGGAAGTACGGGTTGATCACCTGGGTCGAATAGTGCGTCGTGTGCTTGCGGGCGACGATCTCGTCGTCGAGTCGCCGGACCGCCCCGGGCCGCACGAGATCGCGGATGACTGCGCAGCCGTCGTCGCGCAGCTCGTCGCGCGCTGTCGCGACCACTGCGTGCCACGCGTCGCTGCCGGGCGAGTCGAGCGGATACCGCGCCAAATCGACCAGCTCGCCGATCCCGATCGATGCGGCGGGCGCGGTCATTCGTCGACCTCCCACGGGGCGGGCCAGTCGCCGGCGAGGCGGAACGACAGGCCGGTGTCGTCTTCCAGCCGCTTGGCCACGTGCAATTCGCCGACATCGGGCCCGTAGCGCTCGCCCGCCTCGGTGAACGCAGCGCGGGCGGCGTCGGTCAACGGGAGTGACGCGTCGACGCCATCCTGGAGTTCGGCGAGCAGGCCGAGGTCCTTCAGACAGAGGCCGACGGTGAACGACGGGTCGTAATGGCCGGCGAAGATCGACGGCGCGTCGTGGCGGGCGACGAACGAGTCGCCGACCGACTCGGTGATCGCCCGGTACAGCGTGTCGAGTTCGACGCCGTGCGACATGCCGACGGCGAACCCCTCACCGAGTGCAGCGGCGGCGACGAACCACAGCTGGTTGGTGACGAGTTTGACGACGTTGCCGGTGCCGAGCGCGCCGGTCGCGATGACGGTGCCGAGGTGTTCCAGGATCGACGTTGCTCGAGCGACCGGTGCGGGGTCACCGCCGAGGAAGAGCGTCAGCCGTCCGTGCCGGGCGCCGTCGACGGCACCGGTCACCGGGGAGTCGACGACATCGACACCGGCGGGGGCCGCCGCAGCGAGCCGCGCCACGAGGTCCTTGCGGTTCGTCGTCAGGTCGATCCACAACGATCCGGGGCGCAGCGCGGCGAGTGCGCCCGGCTGCTCGTCGGTGCCGGCCATGGCCCGCTCGACGTGATCGGGCCGTGGCAGCGACGTCAGCAGCACGTCGGCACGGCTCGCACAATCCTGCGCCGATGTGGCGGCGGTGGCGCCGTTGGCGACGGCCGCGTCGAGCCGGTCACCGACGAGGTCGTACGCGACGACGTCATGGCCGGCGGCGAGGAGACGATCGCACATCGGGCCGCCCATGTTCCCGAGCCCGATGAACCCGAGCACACCGGGCACCACCGATCGATCTGGCATCCCCAGATTGAACCACGTCAAAGTTGTGCCAGGCACAACTTTGACGTGGTTCCCGGTTCACTCGTTGTCGGCCCACTCCGTGTCGTCCCAGTGGCCGTCGTCCCACTCGCTCTCGTCCCAGGCGGCGTCGTCCCAGTCGGCGGTGTCGTCCCACTCGGCGTCGAGGGCGTCGAGGTGGGCCTCGAATTCCTCGTCGGTCATCGAGTCGATCGCGTCCCAGTCGGTGTCGTCCCAGTGGCTGTCGTCCCAGTCGGTGTGGTCGGTCCACTCGGCTGGATCGTCCCAGTGGGCGGTGTCGTCCCAGTCGGTGTCGTTCCACTCGGCGTCGAGGGCGTCGAGGTATGACTCGAACTCCTCATCGGTCATCGAGTCGAGTGCGTCCCAGTCGGTGTCGTCCCACTCGGCGTCAAAGGCGTCGTCCCAGTCGGCGTCGTCCCAGTCGCCGTCGTCCCAGTCGCCGTCGTCGAACTCGCCGGCGTCGGCTGGGAGCCGCTCGGTCGGCGGCGCATCAGGTGAGGCCACGCGTTCGGCGATCCAGTCTGCAAACGTCGGCACCTCCGCGTACACGCCGGGGGACGGTCCGCCGCACTCCTCGCCCCAGCTGACGACTCCGGCGAGCACCGGTCCACGCTCGGACTGCACGACGAGCGGGCCGCCGCTGTCGCCGTAGCACGAATCGGTGCCCGTTCCGCCGGCGCACAACTCGTCGCCGGCGTCGATGCCGAGCGGTGCGCATGTCACGTCGTCGACGAGCGGGACCTCGGCGACCAGCAGCACGGGCGAGGCATCCTCGCCCTGTTCGCTCGTCACCCCCCAGCCGGACACGGTCGCGGTCGTCGCGCCGGCGAGTTCCTCCGCGGTCGCCGGCGCAATCGTCGCGATGTCGGGCGATGCGTCGAACGGCCGGTCGAGCACCAACATCGCGATGTCGCCGGTACCGGTGACGTACTTCGGCTGCTCGATGATCGTCGTCACGTTGCGCTCCTGGCCCGCGTCGCTGGTGAGGTCGGTGACGCCGGCGCGGATCGTGATCTCGCCCGGCGAGGTCCCGACGACGCAGTGCGCCGCGGTGACGACGACGCGATCGCTCACGAGCGAACCGCCGCAGAACTGCTCGGCGTCGCTGCTCAGCGCGACCTGCCACGGGTTGCTCGACGCCGTGGTCGGCGTGCCCTCGACGACGGCGGCCGCATCGTGCGCACCGACGCCGAATGTCCCGGCGGCCAGCGCCGCTGCCAGCAGGATTCGGGCTCTGCGACGCCTCGTGTGCGGCGCGGGCGCGCCGGGGTCCGCAACCTTCGATCCGTCGTTGGTGTTCATCGTGGTCTCCTCGTGGTGGTCGGTTGCCACGTCGTCGTGACGGGTCCCACGATGAAGGCGGCACCTGTGCCGAACCTGAGGACACCTGAGCGCACTCTCAGGAAGCTCTGAATCGGCTGCGGCGAAGCCGGACTGCTTGACTGTTCGCCATGACTGATCTGACCCAATCCGTCCGCCTGGAAACCGTTTCCGGTGACGACGGTGACGTTGCCCTCGTGATCGTGAACAACCCGCCCGTCAACGCGCTCAGCTGGCACGTGCGCCAGGGCTTGTTCGACGGCGTGCAGCAGGCGGTCGCCGACGGGGCGCAGGCGGTCGTCGTGATCTGCGACGGGCGCACGTTCATCGCCGGCGCCGACATCAGTGAGTTCGGCGGCGGCGCCCCCGAGGCGGCCAGTCTCCAGGATGT